>NZ_JBQHVP010000008.1:0-181959 GCF_052064435.1 Blautia sp. HCP3S3_B11 | reverse complement strand
AGCGTGAAGCCCCCCTTAAGATGAGATATCCCATTCGAAAGAAGTAAACCCCCTTGAAGACGACGAGGTAGATAGGGCAGAGGTGGAAGTGTGGTAACACATGGAGCTGACTGTTACTAATCGGGTGAGGGCTTGACCAAGAATCGCAGGAAGAATGATCTCAAGGAAATGTCAACATGTATGTAGTTTTGAAGGTGCAAACCTTTCAATGGCCCAGTGGCTCAGTTGGTTAGAGCGTCGCCCTGTCACGGCGAAGGTCGAGAGTTCGAGTCTCTTCTGGGTCGTTAGCAATGAGCTGACGAGTTTGGTAAATTGCATATGGATATGGAATCTTAGCTCAGCTGGGAGAGCATCTGCCTTACAAGCAGAGGGTCATAGGTTCGAGCCCTATAGGTTCCATACTTGGATGGATTCCCGAGTGGCCAAAGGGGGCAGACTGTAAATCTGTTAGCAACGCTTTCGAAGGTTCGAATCCTTCTCCATCCACTTAGCTTAATAGCTAAGCCGATGTGGCTCAATTGGCAGAGCAGCTGATTTGTAATCAGCAGGTTATCGGTTCGAGTCCGATCATCGGCTTTTAATTCAATAATGAATATCGCGGGGTGGAGCAGTCTGGAAGCTCGTCGGGCTCATAACCCGAAGGTCATAGGTTCAAATCCTGTCCCCGCTATTTTGCCCAGATAGCTCAGTTGGTAGAGCAGAGGACTGAAAATCCTCGTGTCGCTGGTTCGATTCCGGCTCTGGGCATTCACTTTGAAAGTGATAATTAAATAAATATGGAGCATTAGCTCAGTCGGTAGAGCACTTGACTTTTAATCAAGTTGTCCGGGGTTCGAATCCCCGATGCTTCACTTTTAACTTCTATGATATTCTCATAGAAGTTTTTTGTGTATAAAATTTTATTATTATTTGTCAATCGGATATTTGCACTTCACTTCCGATACTTGACTATAACCGAATAACTGCTTCGCAGTTTAGTAAAAGAGGGTACAAGTAAGTCACCATCTACTGCTTATTGCTCTTCGAAATTGGAGCAGGGAACTTACAGAAAGACGAAATTAAGGAAATATTATCATATGGTTCTAAATATAGAGGGTTGCTGCATAAAGTATTAGTACCTGATAGCCGTAGGAAGTGCGCAGTCTTAGCGGTGGACAGGCTTGTATGGCAATAATATATGTAATGCAGAACAGGAGGAGTTTCCATGAAGAATTCTATAAAAGATCTGAAGAATTATTTCCAGATGATTATGACGGCTGTTACCTGCTTTGTAATGGGATTTGCAAAAATAAAAAATCAGAAATGCGTATGCCAGAATAGTGCTAGAAGACATGAAGAGAGAAAAACAGGATGTTTAAATGCATTATGGAAAAGCCTTGGAATGGGAATGTGTTTTGTCTATGAAACTCCGAAAGCCAAAATGATTTCAGAATATATTGTGAAGGACAGGGATTCAAAGAAAGACAGATCATATTTACAGCCTGATGAAAAAAAGAGTTCCCGGAAAAATAAAATTATTTACTGGGATGAGCCTAGAATTCAGAACAGGATAAATAAATCTGTATATTTTAATACGGGGTGAAAATCCCCGTATTCGTTACTGTTCACTTCGTTCTCAGTAACGTAATTCCAGATTGCCTATGGCAATGGAATTTTGAAAAGTGTACATACAGAAAGATATAGGTGTATATACTAAAAGGAAAGAAGATCATTAGAAATCTATGATCAGATAACCTGGATGGCCTTATATATGAAAAAATCTTTTTTCCCCGGAACAACGGGAGTCTTTTGTCTATTTTTTATTCCCTATATGATTACAATAATTTTTAATGGTGTAGATACGACTTTAATTAATAGAAAATTTGATGTGGAAACAATATTACCGGTTATTGTGGCCGGGCAAATTGGAGATAATTATGAATTGGAGACAATAAAAGCGCAGGCAGTTATTGCGAGATCTAATCTTTACAGAACAGTAAAAGAGCAGAAATCACTAAATTCTGTTTTGAATCAAATTAGAGATGAAATAAAGAACAAATCATTAAAGTCGTTATATTTGCTTATTATGCAGGATAAATATGAACGTGCAGTAAAAGAAACAAAGGGAAAGGTTATTACATGGGAGAATAAGCTGAAATTAGTTCCTTATCATGAGGTTAGCGCAGGAGATACCAGGGATGGAGAAGAAGTTTTCCACAGTGAAGGGGATGCATATCTGAAATCTGTACACAGCAGTGTGGATAAGAAATCAGAAGATTTTTTAAACAGTGTATATATAAATAAGAATATACTTCCTAAAGAACTTGAAATAAAGTCAAGGGATAGTGCAGGTTATGTTACAGAACTTCTGGCAGATGGAAAAGTGTTGGAAGGTGAATCATTCAGAATGGGAATGGGGCTTAGTTCAGCAAATTTTACGATCCAGACAATAGGAAATAAAGTTCGATTTCTATGTAAAGGAAAAGGACATGGATTAGGATTTTCACAGTATGGTGGGAATGAGATGGCTAAAAATTCTAAGACAGAGGAAGAAATTTTGGAATATTATTTTCCGGAAATGGAAATTGTGGAGATTGATGCTGTTATGAGCAAGTAGCGGAAGCGGATTGCTATAGGTATCTTTTGCTTAAGTGCATTATTTTCTGGAATTATTATAGGATTAAAAGATATAAATATAAAATTGTTGAATAGATGGTAATATTCTGGACACCCTATAGATATGAAGATGAAAATAGAGGTGAATGGAATATGATGAATAACAGAGTTACACGAATTATTGCCAATTCCGTTGGGCTGGCTGCTGTAGCAGCATTGGGAATTACGGTATATCAGTTAGGAACATCTCCAATTAAGGAAGAAGCGCCAAGGGAGCAGACGGAAAGCACAGATCAGGAAGAACAGAAGCAGGATACAGATGAACAGTCTATGGTAGATGTCGGAACGAGCCAGGTTGAATCTGAGAATCATCCACTGTCAGGAGATGAGGAAAATTTAGATAATACAGAGTCGACATCAGCAAATGGAACTACGGATGGGGAAACATATGGGAATACTGTGGATAATAACAATGTAGATGGTACAGCAGATGTGGATAACGAAAACTCTGTTGTTGGTGAAAATGACAGTAATGCACAGCAGGGTGAGGGAATATCGTCAATGAATACTGGTGATGGAGCGTCTATAGCATCGGATAGTGAAACTACAGATGTTTCGGCATCTGCAATCAATCTTCCGGAAATTAATTTCTCTGAAGATACATTGATGGAGTGGCCAGTCAATGGAAATATTTTGCTGGATTACAGTATGGACCAGACAACATATTTTCCCACACTTGATCAGTACAAACTAAGTCCGGCGATTGCTGTTGGAGCAGTTGAAGGGGCACCTGTAGTAGCTGCAGTTAATGGCACAGTTTATTCTGTAGAACAGGATGCACAGACTGGCACTACGTTGACAATGGAAATTGGAAATGGATATCAGGCTATTTACGGACAGCTCACAGATTTAACGGTGTCAGAAGGGGATACGGTTAAAAAAGGAACTACTATCGGATATATTGCACAGCCGACAAAATATTATAGTACTGAAGGAACAAACCTTTATTTTGAAATGAAAAAAGATGGAGAACCAATTGATCCGATTGCGTATCTTCCATAATATTAACCGAATCAAGTAAGTCCCCTGCGGAGGTTGCGAAGAGCAATAAGCAGTGGGTGGGAACTTGCTTGTATCAGGAGGGGTACAAGCCCCTCCTGATAAACTGCAAAGCAGTTATTCGGTGTAGAGCCATGTAGCGGAAGCGGATTGTGAATATCCGATTGACTTATTTGATTTGTATGTGCCAAAATATAGAGGTATACGGAACAAATTTATTCAATAAGCATGCATTAAGTTTGAAAAGTGCACTATTGAGAACGAAGTGAACGGTGAATAGTAACGAATGATTTTCATGGACATATAACGATATTTTGATATTTGCAACAAAAAGTATATCTGTAGTATAATAGAAAAAAATTTGTTGGTTATTGGGGATAGAGAGGACAGTAACCTTTGTTGCCGGATAGGGTAAACAAATAATGTGAAAAATACGTGTGAAATAATATTACAAACAGCATGAAAGAGGAATTTTTGCATGAATATTAATGAAATAGCGAAGATGGCTGGAGTTTCCAGAGCTACAGTGTCCAGATATCTGAATAATGGTTATGTCAGTGAAGAAAAGAAAAAAGTTATCAGCAAAGTTATAGAGGAAACAGGATATCAGCCTTCTTTTCAGGCACAGATGCTGCGTACGAAAAAAACGAAACTGGTAGGTGTGATTTTGCCTAAGATTGATTCTAATACGATCAGCCGGGAGGTTGCCGGAATCAGTGATATACTGACCCAGAAGGGCTATCAGATGATACTGGCAAATACCAATAACAGTGTTGAAGAGGAATTAAAGTATCTCTCTTTGTTTAAAGATAATCAGGTGGATGGAGTGATTTTTATCGCAACGATTCTGACAAAGCAACACAGGGAAATGCTGAAAGAATATAAAGTACCGATTGTCTTGCTGGGGCAGCACATGGAAGGATATCCGTGTATTTTTCAGGATGACCATAAAGCAGCGATGAGCCTTACCGAACAGATGTTAAAGACCGGAAAGAAGTTTGGATATATTACGGTTACAGATAAAGATGAAGCTGTTGGAAAGATGCGAATCTCCGGAGTAGAAGAAATACTTAAAAAAAATAATATAGGGTTAGATAAATCATGTGTTAAGTGTGGAAACTTTACCCTGGAGTCTGGATATGAAAAGGCAGAAGAACTGTTTACGGAGCATCCGGATATCGATACATTAATATGTGCAACAGATACAATGGCGGTTGGAGCGGTGAACTGGCTGAAGAAGAGCGGATACCATATTCCAGATCAGGTTCAAGTCGCCGGCATGGGTGATAGTTATCTGGGGAAAATAATCGAACCGAAGCTGACAACTGTTCATTTCTTTTATAAGACAAGTGGAATGGAATCTGCAAAAATGTTAGTGGATCTGATGGAGTCAGAGAATATATCGATACATAAAGAGATAAAGATGGGATGCAAAGTGGTAATGAGAGAATCCCATAGAAGTATATAGCAGATTATAAGAGTACAAAAAGAGTTAAGAGCTTCCAAAATAGAAGTTTTTAACTCTTTTTATTATTTTATTGTTATTTATACATTGGTATTCCGCAAAAAAATAAAGTCCTGTTGTCTCAGGCAATTTTGGACAAAGTCAATCGGATATTCGTAAGTGAAGCAGGGGATTTATTTGATTCGGTTAAATTATGGTTACGTTACTGGGAACAGAATGAAGAGTAGCGAACCAGGCTATGCGACGGGATGTTACAGATAGAAGATTTTATAGACGCGATTGCATCTTGGATATAGTGTATAAAAATGAGAACGAATATTTGTGCTATCTTACATATTTACAAATAAAAATAAGATGGATATAATAAAAACAACACATGAGAACGATTCCACAAAGAAAAACATATAGATTTATATATTTGTAAGTGAAAATACAAATATATAAAAAATAAAGTAGAACTAAATGTGGGAACGATCACATAATAAGAGGGAGGATATTATGGATTACAGAAAGACAGCCCGGGAAATATACGACCATATTGGTAAAAAAGAGAATATTATTTCTGCGGCTCATTGTGCCACACGTCTTCGACTGGTTATCGGTGATAATGCGAAGGCTGACAAGGAATATGTTGAGAATATTGAAGGTGTTAAAGGCGTTTTCTTTGCCCAGGGACAGATGCAGATCATTCTGGGAACAGGAGTTGTCAATAAGGTATACGATGAATTTATTCAGATTGCCGGAGTTTCTGAGAGCAGTAAGGAAGATCTGAAGAAGGTTGCAGCTTCCAGAGCAAATCCGGTACAGAGACTGATTAAGACTCTTGGTGATATTTTCGTTCCGATCATTCCGGCAATTGTTGCAAGTGGTTTCCTTATGGGAATTATGGAAGCATTGAATTTCATGGTTAACAATGGATTCCTGAATATCGATACCAGTGGTTCGATTTATACGTTTGCACAGCTTTTCAGTAATACGGCATACACATTCCTGCCAATTCTGATTGCATACAGCGGTGCGAAAGTATTTGGCGCAAATCCGTATCTGGGTGCGGTTATCGGTATGATTATGATTCATCCAAACCTGCAGAATGCATGGACAGTTGCAACAGAAGGTGTTCAGGCAACACAGAAAGTATGGTTTGGACTTTACTCTATTGATATGGTTGGGTATCAGGGACATGTTATCCCGGTTATCATTGCGGTGTGGGTACTTGCCCAGATTGAGAAAAGACTTCACAAAGTTGTTCCGGCGATGTTTGACCTGTTTGTTACCCCGCTTGTAAGTGTATTTGTAACAGGATATCTTACATTATCTATTATCGGACCGATTTTTGTAGCTGTTGAGAATGGACTTCTGAATGGTATTCAGTGGCTGATTGCTCTGCCATTCGGTATCGGAAGCTTTATCATGGGTGCGTTTTATGCGCCGACAGTTGTTGCCGGTGTGCATCATATGTACACAATCATTGACCTTGGACAGATTTCCAAGTTTGGAGTTACCTACTGGCTGCCACTTGCGTCAGCAGCAAATATCGCACAAGGTGGAGCTACACTTGCAGTTGCACTCAAAACAAAAGACCAGAAAATCAAATCTATGGCTGTTCCATCTGCATTAAGTGCATGTATGGGAATCACAGAACCGGCGATTTTTGGTGTAAATCTTCGATTCGGAAAACCGTTTGTAATGGGATGTGTTGGTGGCGCAGTTGGCGCGTTGTTTGCGTCTGTTACAGGACTGGGCGCTACAGGAACTGGCGTAACCGGTATTTTCGGAATTCTGCTTTGCCTGAATAATCCGGTATCTTATATTCTGATGTTTGTAATTGCTTTTAGTGTGGCATTTGTGTTGACATGGCTGTTTGGATACAAGGATATGGCAGCTGGAGAAAATAAAACTGTCGAGAAGAATGTGGAAAATATTTCTGCTAAAGGTACAGAAAACATTGAAAGAACAAAAGATATAGAAAGTGTAAAAACCGAGACTGGTGTAACTGAGAATAAAGAGATTTCTAAGATGGAAGAAACAGCTGACAATGTAGAAGATTTTTCACTTTATAGTGCATTAGAAGGAACAGCAATTCCAATGTCCATGGTGAATGACGCTACATTTGCTTCTGAGGTTCTTGGAAAAGGAGTTGCCGTAATTCCTGCTAAGGGAAAGGTAGTTGCACCATGTGATGCGACCGTTGAGACTGTTTTTGATACAAAACATGCAGTTGGTTTAAGCACTGAAAGTGGTATGGAACTGCTGATCCATATCGGAATTAATACGGTAGAACTTGGTGGAAAATATTATACAACTCACGTAAAAGATGGTGATCAGGTAAAGAAAGGACAACTTCTTGTGTCCTTTAACATGGATAAGATCAAAGAAGCTGGATATGATGTGACTACTCCACTTATTGTAACTAATTCAGATGATTATAAAGATGTGAAGGTTTTACGTGAAGGCGCAGTAACATCTGCTGATAAAGTATTGGAG
This sequence comes from Blautia sp. HCP3S3_B11, assembly GCF_052064435.1. NCBI lineage: Bacteria > Bacillati > Bacillota > Clostridia > Lachnospirales > Lachnospiraceae > Blautia > Blautia sp. HCP3S3_B11. The sequence continues at coordinate 174,356 of NZ_JBQHVP010000008.1, read as the reverse complement.
ATTGTGAAAGCATGAGCACATTAACGAAAGTTCTTGAGAGAAACGTAGCAGAGATTGAAAAGAACGCAGATATGAAAGAAGGCAGATTCCGATTGGGGCATCATCTTATGCCGCCAGTCGGATGGCTGAATGATCCAAATGGGTTATGCTGGTATAAAGGTAAATATCATGTGTTCTTTCAGTATGCGCCATTTGATGTTGAAGGTGGATTAAAATTCTGGGGACATTATACAAGTGTAGATCTGGTAGATTGGAAATATGAGGGAACAGCCCTTTACCCGGATTCTCCGTATGATTGTCATGGAGTTTATTCTGGATCTGCGCTGGTTGAAGATGAAAAGATGCATCTGTTTTTTACAGGGAATGTAAAGATTGATGGTGATTATGATTACATTAACGAAGGAAGGGAAACCAGCACACTTCATGTGGAAAGTGAAGATGGAATCCATTTCGGAGATAAGGAAGAAATCATTTCTTTTGAAAAATATCCGGAAGATTTTACATGTCATATCCGGGATCCTAAAGTCTGGAAAAAAAATAACAGATACTATATGATTCTTGGAGGACGCCTGAAAGAGGATAAAGGTGCTGTTTTAGTTTACGGATCAGAAGACATGAAAGACTGGAAGCTTGATCGTGTGCTCACCACACCGGAAGCTTTTGGATATATGTGGGAATGCCCGGATTATTTCGAATTAGACGGACAGAAATTTTTATCTGTATCACCTCAGGGACTTAAACGGGAAGAATATCGTTTCCAGAATATTTATCAGTCCGGATATTTCCCGGTAAAAGAAGATGAATCTGTAGATACTGAAGATTTCCGTGAATGGGATATGGGATTTGACTTCTATGCTCCGCAGACCTTTGTGGACGATAAGGGAAGAAGGATTCTGATCGGATGGATGGGAATGCCGGACGCAGAAGAAGAGTATATAAATAAGACTATCGATGAAGGCTGGCAGCACTGCCTTACAGTACCGAGAGAACTGAAAGTACAGGATGGAAAAATTCTTCAGTATCCTGTTAAAGAACTTGAGCGGCTTCGAAAAGAGAAAACGATACTTCATGATGAAAAATCAATCGTGGAGGTTCGCGTTGAAGTGAATGAGGGATTTGACCTGGTACTTGAAGAGATTGCAATAACAGGCAGCAGTTTTCAGATCAGCATGGGTGGTCAGATGATATTCAAATATGAAGAGGGAATCGCTGAAATTGGCTTTTCCGGAATTGCAGGTGCGGGAAGAGAGAGGCGAAAAGCTAAAATCAGTGAACTCAGGAATATCCGTCTTCTCGCGGACACTTCGGCAGCAGAGATTTATCTGAATGATGGAGAGACTGTATTTTCAACCAGATATTATCCTGACCGTGAGGATCTTCAGCTAAAGATTCTTGGTGGTAAATTTAGGGGGAATCTCTGGAATCTTCGGAAAATGATATTCACAAAATAAGAAAATAAACGTATAATAAAGCAGGTGGGAAAGAAAATCCTCAGTCGGTTTCCCTGCCTGCTTTTTTGACATATAAATAGTTCTGATATTGTAAATGCAAGTCAGAAAAGGATATGTCCGGATGAGATACGTGTTTTATACCGGCTGTTTATTATAGAAATAAGGATGATTGCAGAGATGCTAATGCAATTGTCCTTTACATAAATTGTAACTGATCAGTCTTCTCACAGGAGATTGCTGAATAGTTACTATAAATCAATAATAAATAAGCAGATGCTAATAACAAGTCTGCGGAAACAAAAGAAATCGAATGTATGGCAATATAGCCGGAGATTTGTAATTTAGATGGAGAGTTCGATGAATTATACTTACATTGTCAAATGTGCAGACGGAACTTTTTATACGGGGTGGACAAACTGTTTGCAGAAACGGCTGAAAGCACATAATGAGGGAAAAAACGGAGCGAAATATACAAAGGCCAAAAGGCCGGTGACGCTGGTATATTATGAAGGTTTTTCCACAAAGGAAGAGGCAATGAGACGGGAGTACCAGATTAAGCAGCTTACCAGAAATAAAAAACTGGAATTGATGGATTTCTGACCAGATTGTACAAGGAGGACAAAAAAGATGAAAAGGATGACAAAATGGCTTGCAGTGTGTGCTGCATGTATGGCGTTCAGTGTTCCGACCATGGCAGCAGAGATGCCTGGAGTTACAGTGACACCGACTCCGGTTGAGACACCGGATATTACACCAATCGAAACACCGACACCAACACCGAAACCACAGGTAAAGAATGGCTGGTATACTTACGCGTCAAAGAATAAAAGATATTATAAAGATGGACAGTATCTGACCGGAATGCGTAAAGTTCAGGGAAAAATCTATTACTTTAGTCCTAAAGGTTTTATGAAAACAGGATGGATAAAGTATAACAATAAGAAATATTATTTCGGCTCAAATGGAGTAAGATACAGTGGTGTCAAAAAAATTGATGGAAAATATTATTATTTCAGTGATAAGGGTGTTCTGAGAACAAAGACTGTCAAAGTTGGAAATACGACATATTACTGTACAGAAAAAGGAATTCTGGAAGCCTGGAAGAAGGGAAGCACTTTTTATTATCCGAGTGGAAAGAAAATGAATTCCACAAAAGCATATGAATATGAAACTTTACAGAGAGCAAAACAGGTTGTCAATGCGATCACAAAACCAAGTATGTCAAAAAGTGAGAAGTTTGAGACTTGCTTTAGATGGGTAATGTATCAGCATTATTATGATACCAGAAGAATTTTCTACAACCAGACTGCATGGCCGGCATTATATGCTAATGACTATCTTATCCTGAGTGGAAAAGGCGGAGACTGCTTCTCTGATGCATGTTCTTTTGCATACCTTGCAAAGGCGCTGGGATATACAAATATTTATGTTTGTGTAGATACAACAGCAACTGATGGAAGCGGACATTGCTGGGCTGAAATCGGCGGCAGAGTATATGATCCATTATTTGCAGAAGCTAAGAGCTACTATGGATACTTTGGTGTAGGATATGGTTCTTATGGATTATATCCGGAGAGACGAGTGGCTGTTTAACCGAATCAAGTAAGTCCCCTGCGGAGGTTGCGAGGAGCAATAAGCAGTGGGTGGGACTTGCTTGTATCAGGAGGGGTACAAGCCCCGCCTGATAAACTGCGGAGCAGTTATTCGGTTATGAGCAAGTAGCGAAAGTGGATTGCGAATATCCGATTGACTATATAAATTTTGAAGAGTTTTAAAATTGAACATATAAAAAGATGCTCTGGCAGATTACATTGTGACTGTTCAGAGCATCTTTTTGAGTTATTCGGTGTAGAGCCACGTAGCGGAAGCGGATTGCGAATATCCGACTTTATGACAATTCCAGAAAATAAGATACATTGTTTATACTGGTAATGGTGCTACAAAGAAATACATTACAACAAAGTGGCAGGCACTTCCAAGCATAACAAAAATGTGGAAGATTTCGTGAGAACCGAAGTTCTTATGTCTGGAATCAAAGAATGGAACTTTTAATGCATAGATCACACCGCCAATAGTATAAATGATTCCGCCAGCCAGAAGCCAGCCAAATCCTGCGCGTGGGAGTGCATGGAAAATAGGAACAAATGCCAGTACACACAGCCATCCCATACCAATATAGAGCACAGAGGACAACCATTTAGGACAAGTGATCCAACAGCCCTTTAAGATGATGCCAAGAATCGCAACGCTCCATACCAGTGCACATAAAATATAGCCAATGTGGTTATGAAGGACAATCAGGCAGACCGGAGTGTAACTTCCTGCAATCATAACGAAAATCATCATGTGATCCATTTTCCGAAGTCGTCTGTTGACTTTTTCCGTAGAGTCTACGGAATGGTAGATAGTACTGGCTGCATAAAGCAGAATCATAGTCAGGATAAAAATACTCAGAGCTACGATGTGGATTACGTCATAGGAACGTGCAGCCTTTACAATAAGGGGAATTGCCCCGGCAACAGCGAGAAGCAGAGCGATTCCATGTGTAATAGCACTTCCGGGATCTTTTAATTTGAGTTTCATAAAAATCGCCTCCATTTATGTGAGTAAATAAAAACAATGACATGTAGTTATCGAAACTATATAATAAGTATACGATTACTATAACACAAATATTCAAAAAATCAAGTATATATTTTGAGAATCAAAGAAAAAGATTTTGGAAAAGATTTTGGAGTATGGAAAATAGTTGAAAATACGCGATAAAGCTCATATAATGAGATTAATTGAAAAATCAAGTATTGTTGGATAAGTAAGTGACAAGGGAGGCAGTTCCATGGGGAAAACCATAACGATATGTTTTACAAATAATAAAGGCGGAAGTGGAAAATCTACCACTTGTTCTAATCTTGGAGCGGCAATGGCTCAGGCTGGAAAGAAGGTTCTTCTAATTGATGGAGATATGCAGCTGAATTTGTCACTTGCGTTTTTTTCAGAGGACTGGGTGCTGGAGCATGCAACAGGGGAGAAGAATCTGTATTATGCGATTAAAAAGCAGGAAGACCTAAGTAGTTATGTGGTACATACTCCATATGAAAATCTGGATCTGATTCCGTCTTCTACCTTAATGAGTTCTATAGAATATGAACTTTTTACAAAATGGCAGAGAGAATTTATTCTTCGGAAATGTCTTCAGAAGATTAAAGAGACAGGAGCTTATGATTACATTTTGATTGATGCACCGCCTACACTTGGAGGCTGGGTTATGAATATTTTGTGCGCTTCAGACAAAGTGATCATTCCTGTTGAGGCAAGCCCATGGGGGATGTTTGGACTTGCAAATATGTTTGAATTTCTTAACGAAGTCAGACAGATTTCTCCGGATCTGGAAATAGCCGGAATTGCAGTGACGAAGGTGGATACAAGAAAGAATTACTATAAGCAGACTATGGAAACTTTGCATGAACTGGAGGATATCCATGTATTTGAACAGATCATCAGAGTGGACAGTTCTGTAGAATGGTCCCAGGATAACAGTATTCCGGTTGTTGAATATAAAAGATCAAGCAGAAGTGCCAAAGAATATACAAAGTTAGCAGAGGAGGTAATGAAGCTATGCCAGTAGGAAAAGAAAGTATTAAGCGGGCTGCAAATGCAGGTGCAAAGAAAACCGTAAAAAGATCTGTGATTTCCACACAGGATGCGGAAAAACTGGAGGCGGTATTTGTTACAGAGGACAGGAAAGAATCAATAGATGGACCTGTTCATATTAAGGATGAACTTCCGGTTTATCTTCTTTAAAAAAGGAAAAGGAATCATTTTTTTATTGATAGATTAGTCAAACGGATTATCAATAAAAGAAAGATTCCTTTTTATATAATCGATTGTGTGATGGTAATGGGGTGTTATTGTTATTATGGAGACAGAAGAAAAGAAAATATATACAATTGATGATATTGCCCGGGAACTGGGAGTCAGTAAAACAACGGTATCCAGGGCAATTTCAGGAAAGGGACGAATCGGACAGGCAACCAGGGACAGGGTTCTTGCGTTTATCAAGGAGCATGATTATCGTCCAAATGTTGTTGCAAGGGGACTGGCACAGAGAAAAACTTATAATATTGCATTATTGATGCCAAAGGATTATGTTGCTACAGAATTTCTTTTTTTTAAAGACTGTATGAATGGAATCTGCGAGGTTGCTTCAGCCCACGATTATGATATTATCATTTCGATGGTTGATGGGGAAGATGTGTCACAGATTGAGAGGCTGGAGGCAAACAGAAAGGTAGACGGAATTATAGTAAGCAGAGCTGTGGTCAGTTCGAAAATACAGAAATATCTGAAGAATTGCAGAGAACCTTTTGTGCTTATAGGCCCTACAAGTGATCCGGAGATTCCCTTTGTAGATAATAAAAATCAGGAGGCCGGAAAAGAATTGACCAGCATTTTACTGATGAAGGGAATGCGCCATCTTGCACTGCTTGGCGGAAATGAGTCTTATAATGTTACAGGAAGCAGATATCAGGGATTCTTGGATGCACATCAGGAATTGGGAATTCCTGTTGATAAAAATCTTATTTTCATGAATGCAGATAATCAGCTGGTTATATCGGATGCAGTAAGTAAATTATATGAAGCAGGTGCAGACGGCATTGTATGTATGGATGATGTGATCTGCAGCATGTGTATGAGCAGTTTAAGGGAAAAAAAGATACAGGTTCCGATGCAGATGAAGCTTGCAAGCATGTATGACAGTAAAAATCTGGAATATCACAATCCTCCGGTTACCAGTATTAAATTTGATACCACAGGACTGGGGCAGATGGCATGTATCAAGCTTCTGGAAATACTGGGAGAAAATCCACAGGAAGAGATAAAACCACTTAATTATCAGGTGATTTTAAGGGAATCAACACAGTAAAAAGCAGAGGCAGTGTTGCTTTCTGATATCATAAAAGTGTAGTTGTCAGAGAATAATTAATGCTGGCATCTGCACTTATTTTGTTGCAGAAAATTATAAATCCCGACAGGATTCTTTACTATAAAAATTATGATGGAAACGATTGCGCAAAAAGAGTGAAACAGTAACATGAATTGTGCAATATAGCAAAAACAAAGATGAAAATTTAGATAATAATGGCTAATTGACTTTGAGAATATATTGGAATATACTAAAAACATGAACAAGCGGTTGCGCAAACAGAATAAAAGAGCTTTTAGGCAGCGGAAATTATGGGATGTTTGTGTATGACACCAGAAATCAGGAGGAAGAGAAAATGAGAAAAAATGTAAAAAAGGTAATCGCACCATTACTGGCAGCAGCTATGGCACTTTCCTGCACAGTATGTGTAAGCGCAGCAGAGGATGAGACAATTAAACTGACTGTATGGGGCGCTGAGGAAGATCAGAATTTATTAAAAGAACTGACAGATAAATTCCAGGAGAAGTATGCAGATCAGAAATTTGATATTCAGATTGGAGTAGAATCTGAGTCTACTGCAAAAGATACAATTCTGACAGACGTAGAGGCAGGTGCAGATGTATATGCATTCGCAGATGATCAGCTTCCGGATCTTGTAAAAGCCGGAGCACTTCTGAAACTTGATGATTATGCAGAGGCGCTGCAGCTTGCAGATACAACACTTGATGATGTAAAAGCTGCAAACGTTGAAGGCGCTATTGATGCAGCAACAATTGATGGCAGTCTGTATGCATTTCCAAGAGCAGCTGACAACGGATATTTTCTTTATTATGATTCATCTGTAATTTCAGAGGAAGATGCAGCAAGCTGGGACAGCCTTCTTGAAGCAGCTGATAAGGCTGGAAAGAAAGTTGGTATGACACTTGCTTCCGGATGGTACAATGCTTCTTTCTTCTATGGAGCAGGATTTACAACAGGACTTAACGATGACGGAACAACAACTATGGACTGGAACGGAACAAGTGCTGACGGATATACAGGTGTTGATGTAGTAAAAGGAATGCTTGATATTGCATCCAATCCGGCATTTATGGCAGTTGCTGATGGTGATATGTCTAATCAGCTTGCATCCGGTAATCTGGTAGCATGCGTCTCCGGTACATGGGATGCGATTACAGCACAGGATGTATTTGGTGACGGATATGCAGCAGCAAAGCTTCCTACATTTACAGTTGGTGACAAACAGGTTCAGCAGGGATCTGTTGCCGGTTACAAATATGTTGGTGTAAACGGTTATTCTGAGAATTCCGGATGGGCAGTTCTTCTTGCAGAGTACCTTACAAACGAAGAGTCTCAGCAGATGTTCTTTGATCAGAGAGAAAGTGGTCCTTCAAACAAGAATGTGGCAGCATCTGATTCTGTTCAGGAAAATGTAGCTCTTGCAGCACTTGCAGCTCAGTCTGAATATGCACAGGCTCAGAAGGTTGGCGGAAAATATTGGGATCCTGCAAAGACATTCGGAGAACTGATTGCACAGGGAACATTATCTGCAGACGATGATAACGCAATCCAGGAAGCACTTGATAATCTGGTAGAAGGTGCTACTGCTTCTGTAGAATAATTGTAAAATAAAAAAATTATATAACAGATTTTAAAAATGGCCCATATGCATAACGACATGTGGGCTGTTTTAAGAAAACGGCAGATGCTGTCTGAGAAAAGACAGTAACAAAAATGAAATGACGAGGAGGAGAGATATGGCAGCACAGGACAATAATTCTGCTGCAGCGGCAGTGAGTGGATTCTTTAAATCCATCGGTGGATTTTTCGCTGACTTTGGTACTGCTGTAGTGAAAGGTGATGCCTTTGTAAAGCTGTCCCTGATCTGGATGGGCGCAGGCTATGCAAAGCGTAAACAGTATGTGAAAGCAGTACTGATGACATTGCTGGAGATCGCAGTGATCGTTTTTTCAGTGAAATTTGCAATGCAGTATGTACCAAAATTCAGTACCCTTGGTACTGTAAAGATGGAAAAAGTCTTTAACATGAAAACAATGAAAAGTGAATTTAATGATTATGATAATTCCTTTACGATTCTGTTGTTTTCATTGTTCAGCTTTGTTGTATGGTTTGCGGCAGCTGTTGTGTGGTTTAAGAACGTGATCAATGCTTATACACTTCAGAAAATGGAAGAAGCGGGAAAGCATATCAATACTTTTAAAGAAGATCTCAGATCACTGACAGAAGAGAAGTTTCATATTACATTACTGACACTTCCGGTACTTGGAGTTGTGATTTTCACATTAATCCCAATCTTACTTCTGATCTTTGTAGCATTTACAAATTATGATCAGCAGCATATGCCTCCTACTGAGTTGTTCTCATGGGTAGGTTTCAGTAACTTTATCAGTTTGTTTGGCGGCGGCGGTCTTACATCTACGTTCGGATATGCATTTGTGCGGGTTCTGGGATGGACACTTGTATGGGCTTTCTTCGCAACATTTACAACTTATATCGGAGGTATCCTGCTTTCACTGCTTCTTAACAGCAAGAAGACAAGACTGCCGAAGATGTGGCGTACTTTATTTATCGTAACGATTGCAGTCCCGCAGTTTGTATCACTTCTGCTGGTGCGTAATTTCTTCTCCAATGGTGGTATCGTCAACACAATCTGTCACAGCATTGGACTGACCGGATTCTTAAGAAGCATAGGACTTGTGTCCACAAGCTATATTCCGTTTCTTTCTGCTCCGGGCTGGGCACATGTAATGATCATTCTCATTAATATCTGGATCGGTGTTCCGTATCAGATGCTGATCGCAACAGGTGTCCTGATGAACCTTCCTTCTGACCAGCTTGAGAGTGCAAGAGTAGACGGCGCAACAACCTTCCAGATATTCAGAAAGATCACAATGCCATATCTGCTCTTTGTAACAGGACCTGCTCTGATCACAGATTTTGTAAAAAATATTAATAACTTTAATGTTATTTATCTGCTCACACAGGATGTTTATACAACAACGAACCAGGCAATGGCAAGCTCACAGGCAAAAGAGGTTGACCTTCTGGTTACCTGGCTGTTCCGTCTGACTCAGGATTACTACAACTATAAGATGGCATCAGCAATCGGTATTATCGTGTTTATTATCTGTGCAGTATTCACCCTGGTTGCATTTAACAGGATGATCAAGGGAGATAAGGAGGGAACATATCAATAATGAAAAAGATGAAAGATAGTCGTACTTCTTCTATAGTATTACATAATTTATTGATCGCAGTGCTGGCATTTATCTGGCTGATCCCGATCATCTGGCTGGTATGTACCTCCTTCAGTGAATATTCAGGAATGAATACCAGTACATTTTTTCCGAAGGAATGGAGCATCAGCAATTACATGAAGCTGTTTCATTCAGATTCTGTATCTCAGTTTCCGCAGTGGTTTCTGAATACATTTATCATTGCATGCTTTACATGTGTAATTTCCACTATGTTCGTACTGATGGTTGCATATGCCACATCTGTTATGAGATTCAAGATGAGAAAACCGCTGATGAACATGGCAGTTATCCTGAATCTGTTTCCTGGTATGCTGGCAATGATAGCAGTTTATTTCACACTGAAATCCTTTAACCTGACAAACAGCTATGCCGGTCTTATCATGGTTTATTCCGCTTCTTCAGGTCTTGGTTATCTGATCGCGAAAGGATTCTTTGATACAGTTCCGAGAGCGCTCTGTGAGGCTGCCAGAATTGACGGATGCAGTGAGGCAAGAATCTTCTTCCAGATGGTTCTGCCCATGAGCCGCCCGATCGTTGTTTATACAGTTATCAGCAGTTTCCTGGTACCGTGGATGGATTTCGTGTATGCGAAGATGATTCTGAATGCAGGTATTTCTTCTAAATATACAGTTGCAATTGGTCTGTACAAGATGCTGGATAAGAGTCTTATCAATTCTTATTTCACTCAATTCTGCGCAGGTGGCGTACTGGTATCTATACCGATTTCTATCTTGTTTATGATCATGCAGAAATTCTATGTGGAAGGAATTACAGGCGGTGCTGTAAAAGGTTGATGTTATGAATATGACAACGGGAAGAAGAGGAATCGTCTGGAAAACTCCGGATATCACAGCTGATGGGCTGAAGATGTTTGCATGTATTGCCATGCTGATCCAGACAATCGGAGTTGCTGTTATTGAAAAAGGACTGATCCATCTGGATCAATATACACAGGACAGTCTGAATCAGGCGATGGCCCAGGATTCCCGTTTGATGACACTTGCGGGAATCGGTTCCATCATGCAGCTTATCGGCGGGATGGCGATTCCCGTATTTACATTTCTGCTGGTAGAAGGCTTTCGGAATACTTCTGATTATAAGAAGTATCTGCTTCTGATGGTATTGACTGCGGTGATCAGTGAGATTCCTTATGACCTGGCAGTGGGCGGGAAAATTATGGACTGGTCAAGCCAGAATGCGATGGTTACCATGAGTATCTGTCTGATCATGCTGAAATGTCTGGACATCTTCAAGGATGGTTCTGGATTTACAGGAGGGCTGGTCAGAATGCTGATCGTGCTGGCTGCTGTGGTCTGGGTAAGTCTGTTTAGAGCGGAATATGGATTATGTATGGTGCTTTTGACAGCAGTATTTTATGTGTTTTATACACAGAATATTTTGAAAACAGTACTTGGCTGTATCATCAGCCTCATGTATATAACAGGTCCCCTGTCTTTCTATGGGATTTGGTGTTACAACGGTGAACGAAAAGACCGCATTAATAAATATGTTTATTATGCTTTTTATCCAGTGCATCTGCTGGTGCTTGGAGTAATTGCGAAATATGTTCTGTAAAGACTAAAACGAAGATAGCGAATTAAGAGGAGAACAAGTATGGACTTTAGAACGGACAAGCTGCTCCACGGCGGCGACTACAATCCTGAACAGTGGTTAAAAAGACCGGATATTCTGGAAAAGGATATTGATATGCTGGAGGAATCCGGATGTAATGTGGTAAGCCTGGGTATTTTTTCCTGGTCTACACTGGAACCGGAGGAGGGAGTTTTTAACTTCGGATGGCTGCAGGAGATCATTGATAAACTTTATAAGAGAGGAATCTCTACGATCCTGGCTACACCTTCAGGTGCCAGACCGAAATGGATGGCAGACAAATATCCGGAAGTGCTCCGTGTAGATGAGACACGTCATAGAGCACTGTTTGGATTCAGACATAATCATTGCTATACTTCTCCTGTTTACAGAGAGAAGGTACATATCATCAATAAGAAACTGGCGCAGGAAGTTGCCACACATCCGGGTGTTATCCTGTGGCATATTTCAAATGAGTATGGCGGAGAATGCCATTGTCCTCTTTGCCAGGAAGCATTTCGTAACTGGCTGAAAGAGAAATATCAGACGATTGAAAACCTGAATGATCAGTGGTGCACAACATTCTGGAGCCATACTTACAACAGTTTTGATCAGATTGAAAGTCCTTCTAAAATTGGTGAGACACAGCTTCATGCATTGAACCTGGACTGGAAACGTTTTGTTACTCATCAGACAGCAGACTTCATTCATCAGGAGATTGCCGCGCTGAGAGAAGGTGGAAGCACACTTCCGACAACCGCAAATCTGATGCATTATTTCGGAGGTCTGGATTACTTTAAAATTGCAAAAGAAATTGATGTGGTTTCCTGGGATACTTACCCGACATGGCATAAAGAAGCAGTGATCGATACGGCTTATGATAACGGAATGTGCCATGATCTGATGCGCTCTCTGAAAGGTAAACCATTCTTCCAGATGGAGTCCTGCCCGACTTCTACAAACTGGCAGAGCGTCAGCAAGTTAAAGAAACCTGGAATGCTTTTTGCACAGTCTATGCAGGCAATCGCACATGGTGGAGAGGGTGCTCTTTATTTCCAGATCCGCCAGAGCAGAGGTGCTTCTGAGAAGTTCCATGGCGCGGTGATCGATCATTACGGTGGAAATGATACGAGAGTATTTAAAGAGGTTTCCAAAGTCGGAGCAACTTTAAAAGAGTTAAAGGAACTGGCGGGAACGACAATGAGCAGTCCGGTGGCCATGATTTATGACTGGGACAGCCAGTGGGCAATGGAAGACAGCCAGGGCCCGAGAAATAAAGGTCTGCATTATCTGGAAGCAATGCTGAAATTCTACAGAGGTTTCCGTAAGCAGGGCGTGAATGTAGATGTGATCGATATGACTTGTGATCTGGACAATTATAAAGTGCTGGCGCTGCCAATGGTTTATATGTTCAAAGAAGGTTTCGCAGAAAAAGTTCGTGTATTTGTGGAGAACGGCGGTGTTCTGGTGACAAGTTACTGGTCAGGAATCGCAGATGATACTGACAGATGTTATCTGGAAGGAACTCCGCATGGACTGATGGATGTGCTGGGAATCAGAAGTACAGAGATTGATGGTCTTTATGACTGGGAAGAGAATTCTTTCGTTCCTGTACCGGGTAATGAACTTGGAATGGATAAGACTTATACTTGCAAGTATCTGTGTGACCTTGTAGAACTTCGCGGGGCACGTACTTTAATGACTTATGGAAGTGATTTCTATGAAGGATATTCCTGCCTGACTGTCAATGAATATGGCAAAGGCAAGGCATGGTATGTGGCAGCAGATGCAGATAAGGAATTCTATGGAGATTTCCTTGAGAAAGTATTAAAAGACAGTGGCGTTTCCTGTGGAATCAAAGAAGAGATTCCGGATGCACTGGAGATTACAGTGAGAGAGAATGGAAATGCGAAATATTATATTTACCAGAACTTCGGAACAGAGGCTGTCAGCATTCCTGCACCGGAAGGAGAGGTAAGCTGGATCTATGGCAACGGAAACGATAAACTTGAAGTTTATGGTCTTGCAGTTGCAAAGGTTATCGTGTAAAATAAATAGCGATGGATGAGGAAATCCCTTCACTTTGAGCAGAGATTGAGGCTGCCTGGTGGAGGGGTTCTTTTTATAGAGAGGTACATAAAATATGATTTCAAAGACGCAGATGAGAAATATGTCGGGAAACGCTTCTTAATTGAATTAAAGGTAAAAAAGTTTATCTGTGCTGCGCTTACAGAACAGTAATGAATATGAAAAATACAGTTTTCAGTGTGAGATTATTGATGAGGCACAGTTTATTAAGAATGCCAATACACAGGCTGCTAAAGCAGTAAAAGAGATTCAGACAGGATTCAGACTGGCGTTGACAGGAACACCGGTGGAAAATCGTCTCAGTGAATTATGGAGTATTTTTGATTATCTGATGCCAGGTTTTCTTTACAGCTATAAGAAATTCCGGGAAGAGGTTGAGATTCCGGTAGTTCAGAATTCTGATGAAGATGCGATGAAGCGTTTGCAGAAAATGATACGTTCATTTGTACTTCGAAGATTAAAGAAAGAGGTTCTGACCGACCTTCCGGACAAACTGGAAGAGAACATGTTTGCCCAGCTGACAGGAGAGCAGCAGAAACTTTATGATGCTCATGTAAAACGAATGATGTTGATTCTTGATAAACAGTCTGAAGAAGAGTTTAAATCATCTAAAATTACAATTCTGGCGGAACTTACCAGATTGAGACAGATTTGTTGTGATCCGTCATTAGTCTTTGAGGATTATAAAGGTGATTCTGCAAAAACAGAGATGTGCCTGAATATGATTCGTAATGCGGCAGATATTGTAATTCATTTCGATCCATGGTGGAATCTGGCAGTGCAAAATCAGGCCACAGACAGAGCTCACCGAATTGGCCCGAAGAATGTGGTAAATGTTTACAAACTGATCGTAAAAGATACGATTGAAGAGAATATTATGAAGCTTCAGGAAAAGAAACGTGAGCTGGCAGATCAGATTCTGGAAGGTGAAAATCTGAATGGCAGCAGCTTGACAAGAGAGGAATTAGTAGAACTGCTTACCGGAAAATAATAAAAGAAAAATAACGATTTTTGGTAAATATGGAAATGTATATTCTGCCTGTTTTTCCACATAATAACCATACAGCACATGATGTAAAAATTCTTGCAGACAGAAGCGTAAAAATATAATGTTTAAGATATATTTAGACGAAGTGTTGCAGGGAGTGTAAAAAATCTGAAGACTAATATTATAGCCTTCAGAACAGGAAAAACAGGAGGAAGAAAAGTGCATGAAAGCTACAGGAATCGTTCGGCGTATTGATGACCTTGGCAGAGTTGTAATTCCTAAGGAAATCAGAAGAACTTTGCGGATAAAAGAAGGAACACCTTTGGAGATTTTTACGGATCGGGAGGGAGAAATTATTCTTAAAAAATATTCACCGATCGGAGAGTTAAATATTTTTGCAAAAGAATATGCAGAGGCTCTGGCTCAGTCTAGTGGGATGGTAGCGTGTATTACTGACCATGACCAGGTAGTAGCTGCGGCAGGTCAGGGCAGCAGGGAATACGTGGGGAAACCTATCAGTAAAGCTCTGGAAGAAACAATTTCGGAGAGAGGTTCGGTGTTTGCCAATGGAAATGACAGAAGCCGGATTCCAGTGACACAGGAGCAGAGAGAACCACTATATTCGCAGATCATGCAGCCGATTATCAGCGCAGGAGATGCAGTGGGTTCAGTGCTTCTGCTTGGAAAGAATGAGAGAGATGTGATGGGAGAGTCGGAGAAGATGCTGATAAAGACGGCAACCGGTTTTCTTGGAAGGCAGATGGAGCAATAATAATTTATAATAAATTAATGGAATCTTCAGAAACCAATAGTGGTAACTGAGGATTCTTTTTTGTATAATAAAAAACGATGAAAAGGAGGAGCTATACATGATAGCAATTTATTTAGCACCGCTGTATTTGTTGGTGTGTGCTTATATTCTGTTTAGAAGTATACATTGGATTCAGGTATTGCATGCTGTTTTTCAGAATGTGTGGGTGTGCAGGGGAATCGGTTTTGTTTATCTTTTTGTTGTGTTCAGTATTCTGATTGCATTTATGATGCCGGATTCTGGTTTTCGGAGATTTATGAAACTTCTGAGTAATTATTGGCTTGGCGTTCTGGTGTATGCAATTATGACGCTGGGAATCGCTGATGGCGTGAGATTGATCATTAAATATACACTGAAGAATATCAATTTTCCGGGAAGAGAGATTCTTTTCAGTAATGTGGGAACTGCGGTCATTGGTACGATATGTGCGGTGATTATTTCAGTAATAAGCATTTATGGAGTA
This sequence comes from Blautia sp. HCP3S3_B11, assembly GCF_052064435.1. Taxonomy (NCBI): domain Bacteria; kingdom Bacillati; phylum Bacillota; class Clostridia; order Lachnospirales; family Lachnospiraceae; genus Blautia; species Blautia sp. HCP3S3_B11. Next base: position 158,763 of record NZ_JBQHVP010000008.1, on the reverse strand, counting down.
ATCAACGCCGGAAATATACAGACCACGAAGTACGAGATTTCCATTTACAAGAAAGCGGGGAAATTAAAGTCGCTAAATGTGGTACTGATTGCGGATCTTCATCTGGGATATAACATTGGATGTCGTCAGATGGAGCAGATGGTAGAGAAAATTAATGCTCAGAATCCGGACCTGGTTGTAGTTGCAGGAGATATTTTTGACAATGAATATGAGGCATTGGATAATCCGGACAGGCTGGCAGAAATTTTGAAGGGAATCCATTCAAAGTATGGTGTGTATGCCTGTTATGGAAATCATGACATTCAGGAAAAGATTCTTGCCGGATTTACTTTTGGTGGTAGGGCAAAGAAGCAGAGTAGTGTGGAGATGGATGAGTTTCTGGAGAAAGCCGGATTTACGTTGCTTAGAGATGAGTATGTATTAATTGAGAATGCGTTTTATCTGTATGGACGACCGGATTATGAAAGACCAGGCCGGGGAATTGAGGAGCGAAAGACTGCGCAGGAAATTACTGATAATATGGATTTATCATTGCCAGTGCTGGTGATTGACCATGAGCCGAGAGAACTTCAGGAACTGGCTGATGCCGGTGTGGATGCGGATTTGTGTGGGCATACTCATGATGGACAGTTATTTCCGGGAAATATCACGATTAAATTCTTATGGGAGAATGCGTGCGGGTATCTGAAAAAGGATAACATGCACAATATTGTGACATCCGGTGTGGGGCTTTTCGGACCAAACATGCGTGTTGGTACGAAAAGCGAAATCTGTGATATTGTAATGCATTTTAATTTGTAATCTGTGAGTGTACAGAACCGAGCCAGTGCAACTTTATTATAAAAATGTCTGATGAGGGTAAAAAGATAATGTAATAGTTAAGTGGAATTGAATTATGAAATAAAAAATACAAATTATGGGACTTTGGATTCGGGATTTTGTAGAGGTGCCCCGAAGGTAGTGTAGTATTCTTCGAGAGTGAGTCCTGTCAGTGCAAGACAACTGGCAAGTGGACGGGTTACATATCGGATATGCCATGGCTCCCAGGGAATGCCGGTGACGGATTCTTTATTTGCAGGGTAGCGAATAATAAAACCGTATAGAGATGCATTTCTGGCAAGCCATTTACCTTCAGGAGTTTCAGCAAATTCTGTAATTAATTCATGATTAACAGCAGGACAGGAAACATCCAGTGCAAGTCCGCTCTGATGCTCACTGGTGCCGGGTAATGCAACATAAGGATTAACAGGAGCAGGAGATATCTGTTGGTATGGAGTGGAGCTGGCAGGATATGAATGTCCGATACATAGTTGTTGCTGGCGTTTGTAGGAGCGATATCCGGAGATTCCGGTAAGAATCAGAGATTCTCTTTGGGCTGCCTGTATCAGCATAAGGGCTGCATGTGCGGTGCGGATTTCCAACAGACGTTTCGGATCACCGCAGGGTGCGTCAAATGGAATTCCGATGTCAGTCAGATTTTCAGGAACATAGTCTGGTGGCAGAGGATAGTCTTTGTTGATCAGACGGGTATACAGATTCATAAGAAAAGCCCCCTTTCCCTTTTATGTTTATGAGGGAAGGGGGACTTTTATGTGGATTAAATTTAAATGAGGGAGTAATTCAGTTATAAATAGCCAATAATTTATAGCAATTAGTCGAGGGCTTTTTCACTCATTTCTTCAAGAAGATCTTTCTTCAGATCCCAGAGCTTCTGGGAAAGGTCTACATAAACTTTCTGTGGGTTTACGAAACGTCTGGATTCATCCCAGAGAGTGCCCTGCTCTTTCTGGCAGTAGTCACGAAGTTCCATAACGGATGGAGATTCATAAACACGTTTTCCTGTTTTGATAATCGGAACGAGAAGCTCGCGGACTTCATATGTTCCACCGAGGACTTTGGTCTTTTTCCATGTGTCAATCGGGTCAAAGAGAACCATGTTCTCTTCCTCATTTAATTTCTCATCAGCGAGGCAGATAAGGTCAGCTTTGATCTTGCCTGTTTTTTTGCTGTAGAGACGATATACGGTTTTATTTCCAGGATTGGTAACTTTCTCAGTGTTTTCAGAAAGCTTGATCTTAGGTGTAAATTCTGTGCTGTCAGCATCTTTAACAGCAGCGAGTTTGTAGACACCGCCGAAAGCAGGATTATCGTTGGATGTGATCAGTCTTGTACCAACACCCCAGGAATTAATTTTGGCATCCTGAGCTTTCAGGCTGTCGATGAGGTATTCGTCCAGGTCACTGGAAGCGGAAATGATCGCATCGTCAAATCCGGCAGCAGCAAGCATCTTGTATGCTTCCTTGGAAAGGTAAGCAAGGTCACCACTGTCGATACGGATGCCGTATTTGGTAAGTGGAATACCTTCTTCGCGCATTTCTTCGAATACACGGATGGCATTCGGAACACCGGATTTCAGAACATCGTAGGTATCAACCAGTAAAGTGCAGGCATTCGGATAAAGTTTTGCATAGGTTTTGAATGCGGTATACTCGTCCGGGAAGCTCATGATCCAGCTGTGTGCATGAGTTCCAAGTACCGGCACATCGAACATTTTACCGGTGAGTACACAGGAAGTACCGGCACATCCGCCGATCACTGCAGCGCGGGCACCGAAAATACCGGCATCAGGTCCCTGGGCGCGGCGAAGACCGAATTCCATGATTGCATCACCTTTTGCTGCATAGCATACACGAGCTGCTTTGGTAGCGATAAGGCTCTGGTGGTTAATGATGTTGAGGATTGCTGTTTCTACAAGCTGGGCTTCCATGATAGGTGCAACAACTTTTACAAGCGGCTCTCTCGGGAATACAACAGTTCCTTCCGGGATTGCATAGATATCACCGGTGAACTGGAAGTTGCTTAAGTATTCAAGGAAGTCCTCTTCAAAAATATCCTGACCTCTCAGATATTCAATATCTTCGGTTGTGAAGTGAAGATTCTCAATATATTCAATCATCTGTTCCAGACCTGCTGTGATCGCAAAGGCACCGCCACACGGATTGGTACGGTAGAACATATCAAAAATAACAGTCTGGTTCGTCGGGTTCTTAAAATAGCCCTGCATCATAGTTAACTCATAGAGGTCTGTGAGCAGAGTAAGATTATTAGCTCTCATGATAAATCTCCTTTTTGGTTAATAATAATATCTCATTATCTGGAGAAAATTATTATTAAAATTTCCTGTTAAAAGTATTTCCTGCTGTTTCTTTTGGCTGCGGAAAAAATGAATTACTATTTATAAGCTGCTATTTTATCAGTTAAATGTGAAAGAAATGGATATAAACAGTAATGAGTTGTTATTGATTATATCATAATTTCACGCTGAGTACATAAAAAAGTCCCTGAAAAAGGCGCTATTTTCACGCTTTTGAAGAAAAATAAAAAAAATTAAAAAAAATTCAAAAAAGGGGTTGCATTTTCTGGAAGACTATTATATAATACCAATTGTCGCGAACGAAGTAGCGAAAACAAAATAAAGGGCTATCGCCAAACGGTAAGGCAACGGACTCTGACTCCGTCAGTTCAAGGTTCGAATCCTTGTAGCCCTGCTAAATGAGACATCTCGGTATGAGGTGTCTTTTTTTATGGCTTAAAGGATATGAGTGTCTAGAGCGTGTTTGAAAAAGGCTTTCCGCAAGATGTATGTCACAATTTGTGGGAGATTTTGCCCGGATGAAGGCGCCGTAGCGGGCTACGGCAACCGAATTCGGGCAAAATATGCTGCAAAGTGGGGCGTGCATCTTGCGGGAATGATTTTTCAAACACGCTCTAATTTAATTCGAGGCTATCTATTTTTTTCTGTGTTTCAGAAGAGACATGAGGATATACCTCTTTCAGATAATATTGGATATCGTAGTGATCCGGATACTGATAGGTAAAGTCTCCCACTTCTTTTATTTTTTCTGCAAGGTCTATTAGCTTAAGTGCAAAAGTTTCATAGTCTTCCAGACGGGTATAACAGAGGCAGTAAAACTGGAAGAGTACGTACTCGGAACTTCCGTTAGCCTTCTGTTCATCGCATAGTTTCAGAGCGGCTTCGTAATTCTCTTCTTTTATTAAAGCAGAAATAGAAGAAAACTTTGCAGCAGATTGCTGGCAGGCATTCATGCAGGTTTCGTATTTATCCTTTTCAGCAGAAGAAAGCTCCATATTTCCTATTTCAACCATACGTGTATAAAGTGGAGAAGCGTCCAGAATACTTTGTGTTCCCATGACATCAGTAATAAATGTGATTATCACATCGGCGGCCTCATCGTAATTTCCTTCCGCCTCATAAAGGGAAGAATAGGTCAGAGCACCTGCAAAAGTATCCGATGGTGTATTGGTGCTTTCCAGGATGTCTCGTGCTTTTTGCAAATCTCCGTTGTCAATAGCTTCCTGCGCCTGAGTGCAAGGTGTTTCAAAGTTAGGCTCTGGTGTGGAATGCAATGAGCTAAGCAGAAGAACTACGGTGATCAAAAGTATGATACAGGCAAGTATATTGGACAATATAAATGAAAGCCTGTATGTGCCGGTATGGTGATTCATGCGATTGCACTGTTCCAGAATCTGTGAGGTATATTCACCGGGAATCTGGTTTCGTAATTCCTGAAGTTGATGTGGCGAGGTAATATTTTGTTTTTTCAGATATTCGAGATCCTGCTGTTTATGCAGAATCTTCAGTAGTTTTTTGTTCATATGATTTCCTCATTGTCAGGATAATAATTAAGGATAATACCGGAAAAATCAGTGGAATAATGAAGCAAGAAGTAACATTAAAAATCCACAAAGAGCCGAAATAATTGTAGCCTTCAGTGGCGTTGCAGTACGAAGTCCCGGGATATGGCTGAGGGGTAAATTCTTCGGTGGTGCGGTTGCTGCAAGTAGTTTTTCCAGATCACGCCTCAAGGCAGATAGTTTTTTGTATCTCTTAGAGTAATCAGCAGTACATTTAAAAATAATCCTGCGGATTTTTTTGCTGCATTTTCGGCGGAGATCTTCGGGAGAAATCTGTTTGGGAGATTTTCCCGCGATCATAAATGCGAGAACACATCCAAGGGAATAAATGTCTACTCTGTCGGTTGGATTTTTGAAATCCAGAATCTCCGGTGCTGCGTAAGGGTTGGTTCCGGCAATTACTGTGACCATATGATTTTCATTTTTAAAACGGCTTGTGATGTCGAAATCTATCAGTTTACAGCAGATTTTCTGGTGAAGTCCGCTGATATGTCTGTATGGATCGGTAAGCGCAGAGAGGCGGTCGGTGAGCAGAATATTCTGAGGTGCAACATCGCCATGCACAAAAGAAAGAGAAGCAATACTTTCCAGTCCAATGCAGAGCTGAATGAGGAAAATAAGAGCTTCTGTTTCAGATAAACAGCCATATTCATTTATGTAATCTTCCAGGGACAGACTTCTCTTTTCGGCAAGCCTCCTTGAGGAATATTTCAGGCATACAGGTTTGCGGATAAATTCATTAATGGAGATAAATTGATTGTCGGCGGATACGACTCCGAAAACTGCTTCTGTATATGGATTCCATACGGTACTTAATTTTTCGTATATTGCTGCCTGCTCCGGAGAAATTTCCTTAAGAATTATGGATGTTCTGTCAGCTGCAAGTGACGCGTATTCAGGTTGAAGTTCGGCAGTGTAGATGCTGTAAAAATTTCCATCTTTCTTCTGCTTTGGTGCAGAAAGTTCATCCAGAAAATCAAGATCAATATATTCCTGCAATGTTTTTTGCATAGTTTGTGAGAGTGCCATGATAAGAAAAGTTATCCTCCAAAGTGTTTGATCAAATCGCCAGGCAGATGTTTTTCGTCCGTCTGACTTTTAAGTATAGTATATGGCATGCTCCGGAATTTTGCAAAGAAAATGGCATGTTAATTAAGGAGAGTTAAGTCTTTGGCGAGTAGAATCTCATTGATGTCGTAAAGACTTTTTCTCTGGCGTATTCCACACATGATCTCGAAGTCCCGCTCGTTTTTCGGATAAAAATCTGCCTGGATCAGGCGTTTAAGAATATTTCTGGATTCCTGAAGGTTTAATTTCAGCATAATACAGACAATGATAAGTTTGTCGCGGCTGAGATTCTTATTTCCCTTTAAGAAATCATGAAGATGGGAAGGGTAGATGTTGCACATGCCTGCAAATTTATTGATGCTGGCAGGAATCGCAGCAATACGGTTGTAGAGTTCCAACAGGATTTCCTCCTGTTCAACAAAATGAATGTTTTCCCGGTTTACAGTTCCTCTTTTTTCTATTTCCTGAAAAAGGATGTCAGTGCTTAATTTTTCATTTCCTGATTTTTCTGTCATGATTGTTATTCACCTCGGATTTATAGTATATAGGCGGGATATGTTACCCGTCTATTTGTGTTATGTGATATGTTTCGCAAAGATATCGTCTGCGAATAATAATCAGTATAGTACCAAGTTGGCAGGAGCGCAAAGCAAATGTAGAAATATGGGGAAAACATACACTGGCAGTGAATAAAACGTAGAACAGGCAGAGGTATAATCATACGAAAGAGAAATGTTGGGAGGAGAAAAATGTCGATAGTTTTAGGAATTTTGATATTGGTAATGGGCGTGATTGTTCATAAGATTTATGCCAGCTGTGTTACTGTGATTCATTTTGGTTTTCAGAGTGTTTTTACGGAGTGGTTCTGGTGTATTATGGCGGGAGCTATTATTGTAGCACTCGCTGGAAAAGCATTGGGCTTGCTGTAAATACAAAAGAGCTGAAAGAACGATTCAGAAAGTCTGTTGACAGTAAGAATAGAACTGTTATGAGAGACGTAAGGGAAGGCAGGAAAAAGCTATGAAATGTAAAAAGTGCGGAACCGAATTTGACGGAAAGTTTTGTCCGAATTGCGGAGAACCATTAGAGAAGCCGAAGAAGAAAAAGAAGAAAGTCTTATCGAAAGTTATTATTGCGTTGGTAATTATGGCAGGAATTGGAATTGTTGCAGGAGAGAGTGACGACAGTGGATCCGGAAGTGTAACAAGTACGAATGTGACACAGAATACCTCAGATGCAGCGAGTGCGGAAAGTGATACGGAATCATCAAAGGTGAGATTGTATCAGCTGCTTGGACAGGAATCTGAAGGTGACAGGGGTTACAATATGAGTCAGAAATCAATTGATTTTATCAATGAGCATGAAGATTTGTTCCCTGCTTCAGGAGTAGATGCATTGACTCCGTATATAAACAGTGAGATCGGTTACAAAAACATTTCAAAAAGCCCGGATAAGTATGGAGATCAGGTTATGGTAATTGATTATGCCGGAGTATTGCAGATAAGTGAGCAAGATGCAGGAGATGAGACACTTACAATATTACAGGCATATGATGAGGAGGGCGAGAATTATATGGTATATTATTTTGGAGAATTACCGAATGTGCTGGATGATGATACTGTAAAGATTTACGGAATACCTCTGGGAACTACAAGTTTTGATAACATCAGTGGTGGAACTACACTTGCTGTTGTACTTGGCGGATGTTATGTAGAAAAAATACAGGAATAAGAAGACGTTGGTCAGGAATAGGAATATTTCTTAAAACGATAAGTTGATTAAATATAGTAATTGGATTAGATAATTATATGATATTGAAAAAAGGCTACAGCTTTACGAAGTTATATTCGTTAAAACTGTAGCCTTTTTGATAAGTGTATAGCCTTTTTAGCTTGTGTGTCTGTCTAAATCCTAAAGTACTTAGAATATTGTAAGAAAACCTTACAATGCAGAATATCCGTAACTGCTGACAATAGCGTCAATTTTCTGCTTCTTCTGGCACATTGGGCAGTTGTTGGAAGGATAGGAATGATAATCTGGTACATCCTTGGTATTGAAAATGGAGTGTACAGGGAGAGAAGCGACACTGTCAACTCTGCTGAAAATGGCAGCAACGCCTCTTATGATACCGCCATAATACAGGATGCTTTCAATTGATTTTGATAAAGTGGAACCGGTAGTAATAGAACCATTCAGAATCAGGATATTTTTACCTTTGATCATCGGCTGATAATTATCGCGGAAAATAATCTGTCCGGAATTTCCTAATTCAGGTGTGATTACATAAATTGTCTGGTGAGCATTCAGGGAGAAGATGCCGGCTTTCGTCAGTTCTTCTGAAAGATACGCGCCAATTACTTCCAATCCATCCATACAGATGATGGTGTCAATCGGGGTAGAAACTTCATAATTGGAAGCCAGTTCATGTGCGATATTTTGTGCTTCTGCAGTTCTTGACTTCATGGTTGTAAGGTCAAGATAGTGCGTGATATGGGACTGGGATGTTACGAAATGTCCTGGAATTACTTTGAGCTGAATACGACTGTCACTGCGGGCATAAATTTTTGTCATGTTTTCCTGATTCATAAAAATACCTCCCATTCATTTTTATTCTTTTCATATTATACCATTGTACAGCAAAAAAATAAATAAAATTGTGCAAAATTAATAAAAAATAAGTAGCTGTTACAATGGTTTTGTGGAATTGAGATGAAGGGAATGGTATAATAAGATTCTCCGGGCAGAATTGCCCTGCAGTGGAGGGGAAATTATATTGATGGGATGATTTTCAAATATGCTCTAAAGGAGTTTATTGTAAATAGAGAATCTTGTGAAAGAGATTCTATTCTGGCAATATATGAAAAATTATCCAGAGTAAATACGAAGTGGAGGAAAATGTTAATATGAAATACGATTTTACATCAATCATAGACAGACACAATATGGATGCGATTGCAGTAGATGGATTAGGAACAAGCGCAATGAGTCCCGCGAAGCCAAAAGATGGATTTGATATTATTCCAATGTGGGTGGCGGATATGAATTTCCCGACGGTACCGACGATTCCGGAGGCAATCATTGAGCGTGCAAAACATCCGGCATACGGATATTTTTCACCGAGAGAGGAATATTTCCAGTCTATTAGTGACTGGCAGACGAAGCGAAATGGTGTGACTTGATTCTGGAGGGCTATAAACACGTTCCGACTCAGTCTGTAAGTGAGGATGCACGAAACAGAACAATTGCGGTGTATGCGCCAAGTAAGACTTTTAATCTGGCAGGACTGGTAGGAAGCTATCATATTATTTATAACAAATATCTGCGAGACAGAGTTGTGGCAAAGAGCAGTAAACCGCATCATAACGAGATGAATGTTCTGTCTATGCACCCATGCGCAATCAGAATGAATCTGGCACTGCCGCTTAGCAGAGTAAAAGAGGCGTTTGCGAGACTGGATAAATATGTGTTTAATGCAGATCAATAACCGGGCAAGATTAAGAAAGTTTATTTATCTGGCATGAGTTGGATAAGAGGATAATAAAGAGAATGTATACAGTAGAACGAATTGAGGAACTGGACTTCGGATGTGAAGGCAGACCGGAAGGCATGAAAGATATGGTCCGCGTAATTTTGAAAGGCGATAATGGAGAAGAAGAGTCCATGAAAGTGGAGGATGACTGGCTGTATGTTCATGGGATTGACGAGGGCAGCAGAGTGTATCTGGATGAGGACAGGAAGCTGATAAAATCAGAGGAGTAAATCAAATCATAAAGCTAAATTATAAAGCTAAATTATAAAGCCATGTTCATAAGCAGAAAAACCGTCAGAACATGGCTTTACAGAAAGAGGGATACAAAATGATAAAAGCAGTAATCTTTGACATTGATAATACATTGTATGATTACGATAAAAACCATATTTACGGCATGAAAGCGCTGGCGGATTATTGTGAGAGTGCGTTTGGAGTATCCGGGGAAGAGATGAAAAGATGCTATAAAGAAGCGCAAATAATTATGCCGGACAGAATCCGGACGGATACGGCGGCTATTCACAGTCGTCTGCTTCGAATGCAGATTATGTTGGAATTATGGGAAAAGCCGTTGTTTCCACATGCTTTAAATATGTACCATGCATACTGGGATACACTGATCCGGCAGGCCCAGCCATCACCAGGGGTTCAGAAATTTATGCAGGAACTGAAAAAGCGGGGAATATGTATTGGAATTGGTACGGATATGACTGCTTATGTTCAGTATAAAAAATTAAGTGCTTTGGGGCTGGATTCTTATATTGACTTTATTGTAACCAGTGAGGAAGCCGGTGCTGAGAAGCCGAATCCACATTTATTTGATATCTGTGTGGAAAAAGCCGGATTTTCTGCGGATGAATGTGCATTTATCGGTGACAGTCTGAAAAAAGATGTGGAAGGTTCCGCAAAAAGTGGTCTGAAGGGAATCTGGTATACACAGGGAAAAGAGCCGAAAATCGAAGCAAAATTCCCGGCGATAAAATCATTTGAAAATGTAAATATTAAGGAGCTTCTGAAATAATCATAAGAAAATCTTAAGAATTTGTCCCTTTCATATTAAGATACTTTGATTATTCTAATAACAGAAAAACAAAAAAATGTTTAAAAAACCGGAAATTTAACCGAATCAAGTAAGTCCCCTGCTTCAATTGCGAAGAGCAATAAGCAGTGGGTGGGGACTGTTAAAAGTTATGGAAATTGAGCCGGGGATTTGAAAAAAAGAGGGAGGTGTATGAAGTGGCGAATATTCTGGTCTGCGATGACGATAAGGATATCGTGGAGGCGATCAGCATTTACCTGGAACAGGAAGGATATACGATTTTCAAGGCGTATGATGGCCTGGAGGCAATTAATGTGTTGCGAAGTCAGAAAGTAGATCTGCTGATTATAGATATCATGATGCCGAAACTTGATGGAATCAGGGCTACTTTGAAGATAAGAGAGGAGAATCCGCTTCCGATCATTATTCTTTCTGCGAAGTCAGAAGATGCGGATAAGATTCTGGGATTAAATGTAGGTGCTGATGATTATGTGACCAAACCGTTTAATCCGCTGGAACTGGTGGCACGAGTGAAATCACAGCTTCGAAGATATACAAGACTGGGAGCAGCAGTGCCACAGGAGAGCGCTCATGTTTATGAAACCGGAGGGTTAAGTGTCAATGATGATCTGAAAGAGGTCCGGGTAGATGGAGAATTGGTAAAACTGACGCCGATTGAGTACAACATTTTGCTTTTACTGATGAAGAATCAGGGCAGAGTTTTCTCTATTAACCAGATTTATGAAAATATCTGGAACGAGGAAGCCGTGGCGGCAGATAATACGGTAGCGGTGCATATCCGGCATATCAGAGAGAAAATCGAGATCAATCCGAAAGAGCCAAGATACCTGAAAGTTGTGTGGGGACTTGGATATAAAGTAGAGAAGATATCGTAAAAAATGACATTAGTCAGTTAACAGTTATTTTTGGCGAATAAATTATCATTACCGTTGTATGACAGCAAGATAAATGAGTGGATAAGAATAAAAAGGAAAGGGACAAAACAATGAAAGGAAAGAGATATAGAAGCAATTTTGCCAAGACGGTCTGGATCGTGATTGCACATCTGGCTGCGGTTTCAGCAGCAGTCTGCATGGTAGCTTTTGTCGCACTCTATGAGAAAGGAATCCGTCTGGATGACAGAAATAAAAATTATATTGAATCAGAGGAATTTAACAATGAACTGCGTCAAAAAGGAACGGATATTATCGGTGGTTTATCTGCACAGGAGGATATAAATTTTCTTAAAAACGCAGGTTCATCAGCAGTGATTGATCTTTTTGAATTTAAGGAAAAAGGTAACTCATGGGATGCCATTAAAGAGCTCTCGATGAAGAATGTTTCTGGTCTTGCATATTCTGTAAATGATATTCTGGAATGGGCAAAAGACTGGGACGGAAGCGAGGCATATTATGATAATGGAAATATTATTCAGTGCCGGACAACTGATGGAACCAGTCATTGCTTTTATCTTGATGATTTCAAAAAGAGGATAGCAGATGGAACCCTGAAAATAGATTATAATAAAGATTACTTTGATTCAGATGCTGATGAATTCTGGGACAAGACAGATGCTCAGAAGGTGGATGCGGCATATGATCTGATTTACTGGAATTCAGATGCGAGCCAGAATATTGGAAGTGTCACGGATGTTACGACCGGGGTGGAATACTCAGAGACTTATTTCCTTTCAGTGAATGGACTTGCAGAGAAATTTGCACCGCAGGGAGCGGATAATCTTCTGGATGCAGTAAATTCCAGTGAGGAATGGAGTGGAAGTCCTCGGGGAGCTTACGATGAACTGGCTAATCTTCTGGATTGTATCAGTTCCGTACAAAATGATGCCAAAACTTATGAATATACAACTGCACAGGACAATTCTTTTCAGCCCACAGGGGAATGTGAGGAAGGGAGTAGTAACCTCACATATCTTTTCGCGGATAAAAAAGCAAAGACAGTCTATACAAATAAAGAGGCATACGGTGACTACACACAGCTGGAGCAGAACCTTGAGAAGATACTTAAGGAGCATACATTTGCGGTTGTTTACCCGGATTTAAGTGAATGTGTTACAGATATTCCAAATATCAGCCTGCAGGTATGGAATCATACGATTAAACAGAGCCTTGACACAGAAGATTTTGTTTTTGCAGTCAATGTAGACATTGAATTTCCGATAGCAGATTCTATTGCGTCTGATGCAGAGACTTTTGAAAAATATGCAAATTTGATGCTGCCGGTATTGCTTGGAACTATTCTTAGTTGTGTGATCTGGCTGATTAGTATGATCTGGCTGACAGTAGCAGCAGGAAGAAAACCGGAAGACGAAGAAATCCATCTGAATAGTTTTGACAGATGGTATACAGAGATTGCGGCGGGAATTGTGATTGGTGTATGGCTTGTTGGCGTTATGGGAATGGTAACAGTGATTTCAAACTCACTGATCGGGACTTTCAACAATATGCAGATTCTGATAATTTTACTGGTAATATGCGGAATTTATACAATGGCATGGTTCCTGACAGGATATCTCAGCCTGGTAAGAAGAATCAAGGCAGGTACGTTCTGGAAAAACAGTTTGCTTAGAAGAATTTTGAAATGGATTGGAAAATGCAATAGAAAGATCATAGATTTTATTGGCAGCTTTTCTCGAAATACATCAGAAAAAATAAAAGTTCTGTTTGGTATTGGCGGATTTGTGTTTTTACAGTTTTTGCTTATGCTTTTTATGATAAATGCGTCAGGAATATTTGCGTTGGTGCTGATCGTGGCAGATGTAGCGGCAATCGTTTATGCAGTTCGTAAAGTGGATGGTCTGGATCTTGTTATGGACGGACTGAAGAAAATCAGTGACGGAGAATTGCAGTATAAGATTAAAACAGAGCAGCTTACCGGAAAATACAAAGCAATGGCTGAATATATCAATAATATCGGTGATGGTCTGGATGCTGCGGTGGAAAACAGCCTGAAGAAAGAACGAATGCAGACAGTACTAATCACAAATGTTTCCCATGATCTGAAAACACCGTTGACCTCCATTATTAATTATGTAGATTTGTTGAAACGTGAGAATCTGACAGACCCGAAAGTACAGGAATATTTACGTATTCTGGACGAGAAATCCCAGAGACTGAAGGTGTTGACAGAGGACGTAGTGGAAGCGTCCAAGGCAAGTACCGGGAATATCAAATTTGAGATGAATGACATTGATTTCGTGGAGATGGTGCAGCAGGTTATCGGAGAATTCGAAGAAAAATTTCAGGAAAAGAACCTTACCATGATGGTGCATTTTACAGATGAGCCGTCCATGATCTATGCAGATGGACAGAAAATGTGGAGAGTCCTGGAAAATGTATTTGGTAACGTTGTGAAGTATGCAATGGAAGGAACCAGAGTATATGCAGAAATCAGAAACAGCAATAAGAAAGTGGTCTTTTCTTTAAAAAATATCTCTGCACAGCCATTAAATTTCTCAGCAGATGAGCTGACGGAGAGATTTATCCGTGGAGATGTTGCCAGAAACACAGAAGGAAGCGGACTTGGTCTCTCCATCGCTAAGAGCCTGACGGAATTGCAGGGTGGAGAATTTAAGCTGTATCTGGATGGAGATCTGTTTAAGGTAATGATTACGTTTGCTGCGAATATGTCGAAAAAATAGTATGGTAAGTATGGAAATGGTCTGATAAAATAGAGATATAGTTTTTGTATAAGGCCATAAGAGAGAAGGTGAGCGTAAAGTGAAAACTCTGAACATTCCGGTAGGGATATCTGATTTTGAAAAAATTCGAAAGAACCAATATTATTACATTGATAAAACGGGACTGATAAATAGTCTGTTACAAAATGAACCAGCAGAAGTTACGCTGATTACCAGACCACGAAGATTTGGAAAAACTCTTGCGATGAGCATGGTAGCCAGTTTTCTGGATATTCGTAAGAAGAATCAGAATCTGTTTGAGGGATTGGAAATTTCTCAAAATTCTAAGCTGTGTGAGTCATGGATGAATCAATGGCCGGTTATATTTTTCTCTTTTAAAAATGTTGATGGGTTGAGCTTTAACAGTGCTTATGGTCAATTGATATTTGATATTGGAAGTCTGTTTGAGGAACATTCTTATTTACTAAATGGTAAGAATATCAGTGAAAATGAAAGAGATATTTTTGAGCGGTTAAAAACAAGAACTGCCGGAGAAATCGAAGTATCCCGGTCTTTGCAGTTCCTTTCTCAGATTATGAGCAGATACTATGGAAAATCTACGATTTTGCTGCTGGATGAATATGATGTTCCATTGGCGAAGGCAAGCAGCCATGATTATTATAAACAGATGCTTGAATTAATGAAAACGATGATGATCACGTCATTAAAAGACAATCCGGCATTACGCTTTGCAGTGATAACCGGATGTCTGAAGATTTCCAAAGAGAGTATCTTTACGGGAACAAACAATTTTGTTTCTGATACAATTACCGCCGCAAGGTTTAATGAATATTTTGGCTTTACGCAGAAGGATGTTGACCAGCTTTTAATAGATGCGGATGTTTCGGAAAAAACGGAGCAGGTCAAAGTATGGTATGATGGATATCATTTTGGAAAAACGGATGTATATTGTCCCTGGGATGTGATGAACTATTTGCGGGATCTCCAGGAGAATCCAGATGCAAAGCCGACAGGATACTGGAAAAATACCAGTGATAATTCTATTATTCGCTCCTTCATAGATTTTGCAGGAAGCAATATTACAGAAAAGCTTGAAACCCTTTTGACTGGGGGATATCTGACGGAACATATAGATGAAAATCTTACTTATGATTATTTACATTCTTCAGAGGAAAATTTATGGAGTGTGCTGTATCTGACCGGTTATCTGACCAGAGTGAGAGAGGTGGATCTGAAAGAAAAGCCTTCAGATGGAGTAACTGCATTGATGATTCCAAATGAAGAAATCAAGGAAATATTCCAGACAACAATCAGAAAATGGTTTGATGACAATGCAAAAGAGTGGGACAGGAAACCATTGTTTGACGCTGTGTGGAATGGAAAAAGTGAAGAAATCACCAGAGAAATGACGAGATTGCTTCGCATGACGATTAGTTATCATGATTATAAAGAAGATTTTTATCATGCGTTTCTGGCGGGGATTTTTACAGGAGCAGGTTATGTGGTGCAGTCCAATAAAGAACATGGAGAAGGACGCAGTGATGTTGTGGTATTGGACTCAAGAAATGGCAGGGTAGCTGTTTTTGAGGCGAAATACTCTAAGACTTTGGAACATATGGAATCAGATTGCGAGAAAGCTGTCCGACAGATAAATGACAGAATGTATGCAGAAGAGTTTGCGGATAATTATGATGAAGTGTTCTGCTACGGAATTTCCTTCTATAAAAAAAGATGTATTGTGTTAAAAAAATAATGTGAAACGGCAGGGAACTATTACGTGATGCGTAAAAGATTTCCTGCTTTTTTACTTTTATTTCAATTATATTGCATCAAAAATGTATTATTACATGTCGAATAATAAGCCTTGAGAATACTTACAGTATGGATTATAATGATTAACATACTTAACAATAATTCATTAAATATTCTTGGCAGTTCTGCCTGGAGTTTTCCCTGTTAGAAAAAATTATAAGAAGCGGATGGAAATAAAACAACATTGACATTATGGTATATATACCATAAAATGAAAGAAGGATTAAATGAAAAAATTTGAGGTGATTTTTTATGAAACATTGGATGGAGAATGTCCTATAGAAGAGTTTTTGAATTCTCTTGATAAAAAGATGCGTGCAAAAATAATTGGAATGCTTGAAATTCTGGAAGAAAGAGGAAACATGTTGAGAGAACCCTATAGTAAATTTTTTGGAGATGGTATTTTTGAACTTCGATGTAAATTTGGAAGCGATATTACAAGAGTTTTATACTTTTTCGTTTATGAAAGAAAAATAGTATTAACAAATGGTTTTGTGAAAAAGACTATAAAAACACCAGTAAAGCAAATTCAGACAGCAAAAGTAAGACGTATAGATTTTATAGAAAGGATGGAGCGGAATGAAAACATTTGAAGAGTATAAGAAAAAGCAGATGCAGGATCCGGAATTTGTAAAAGAGTATGAAGCAATTCAGCCGGAAATGGATGTGATCAAAGCTATTGTTAATGCGAGAACATCACAAAATCTTACGCAAAGTGAACTGGCAAAACGAACTGGTATTAATCAGGCTGACATCAGTAAATTGGAAAATGGAACCAGAAATCCATCTATAAATCTGCTGAAGCGTTTAGCAGAGGGAATGGGAATGAATCTTAAAATTGAATTTGTTCCAAAACAAAAAATATAGAATTTCGTGAGGCTACTGAACAGTTGTGAATTATAAAAGACAAAATACAAGAAAAGAGGACATAAACGATGAACTACAGTTTTAACAGCAGAGTCAGATACAGTGAGACAGGCGAAGATGGCAGACTGACATTGCCAGGTGTTTTGAATTATTTTCAGGATTGTTGTACGTTTCATGCGGAGTCAATAGGGCTTGGAGGGGAGGTTCTGAAGGCGAGAAACAGGGCATGGGTACTTTCTTCCTGGCAGGTAGTGGTGGATGAGTATGCAAAAATGGGAACTGAGATTAAGATTACGACAGTGCCGTATGAATTCAAAGGATTTATGGGTATGCGTAATTTCATTATAGAGGATGCTGAAGGAAAAAAACTTGCATGGGCAAATTCCAACTGGACGCATCTTGATATCAGTACAGGATTACCTGCCAGACTGACACCAGCAGATACAGATAATTATGTACTTGGTGAAAAGATGGAAATGGATTATGCACCAAGAAAGATCAAACTTCCGGAGAATATGATTGCGCAGGAAGCTTTCACGGTACAAAAACATCATCTGGATACAAATCATCATGTAAACAATTGCCAGTATGTATGCATGGCAGAAGATTTCCTTCCGGAAAGTTTCAAAATATACCAGATGCGCGCGGAATATAAAATGCAGGCAAAGCTTGGAGATGTAATTTGCCCGAAGGTAAAAACGGAAACAGATAAAGTGGTTGTATCTCTGGATAATATAGAAGGAAAAGCTTATGCGATACTAGAATTCCTGAAAAATAAATGAGATATATGAGTAAAAACACCTGTGATTTTTCAATAATTTACTGGTAATGACAGGATTAATTAACGACAGTTATCTGTAAAAGACCTTTATAAAGATATAAGCGAAAAGTATGCAAAAACACAAAATTTTGTCAGAAATTACAACACATAATTGAAAACAAGGAAAAAAGTTTCATACAGAACTGACAAATATATTCCAGAATCCATATGTGGTTTCGTGAGAGTTTTTTTGAATAAATTGTTTACAAACCACACAAAACAATATATACTAAAACGGTAAACAACAAGAAACAACGAATTGTTAAAAATAAACAACATAAAACCACAAAAATGGAGGATATATACTATGAAAATTCTGGAATCTAAATTTGTACAGGGCTTTATCAAAATGGCCAATGATGGTTATCAGCAGGGATGGCATGAGAGAAATGGTGGAAACTTAAGCTACCGTCTGAAACCAGAGGAAGTTGAGATGATCAAACCTCGTCTGAATGCACCTGGAGAATGGACACCGATCGGAGTAGAGGTTCCGGGATTGGCCGGAGAGTTTTTCCTTGTGACAGGAAGCGGTAAATATTTCAGAAATATTATCGTGGATCCTGAGGTATGTCTGGCAATCATTGAACTGGATGAGACAGGAGCAAACTACAGAATCCGCTGGGGACTCGTCGAAGGCGGCAGACCTACCAGCGAACTTCCGACTCATCTGATGAACCATGAAGTAAAGAAGAAACTGACAAATGGAAAACATCGTGTTATTTATCATGCACACACAACAAATACGATTGCACTGACATTTGTTCTTCCACTGGATGACAAGATTTTTACCAGAGAATTATGGGAATCTGCTACAGAATGCCCGGTTGTTTTCCCAGATGGAGTTGGCGTTGTCGGCTGGATGGTACCAGGCGGAAGAGAAATTGCTGTAAAGACAGCAGAATTAATGAAGAAATATGATGTTGTTATCTGGGCACATCATGGTATGTTCTGCTCCGGTGAAGACTTTGACCTTACATTCGGTCTGCTCCACACAGTAGAGAAATCCGCAGAGATTCTGGTAAAGATTCTGTCCATGACACCACATAAACTCCAGACAATCACACCGGATAACTTCCGTGCACTCGCAAAAGACTTCAAAGTAAGCCTGCCGGAAGAATTCCTGTATGAGAAGCAGTAAACCGCATTAGAAAAAGTCTGCAATTGATCGGTACCTTCACAGTAACAAAAAGTTCTAAAATAATTAACATACAAGTTGGTACATGTACCGTACAAGTGTTATAATACAGATATTAATAAGGGATTTTCCGGATGGGATATGCAAAACCGGAACATCTGAAAGATACTGCAATTAATATCTGAAAAGCAAAAGGAGAGGTACGAATTATGCTGGAAAAATTAAAAGAGGAAGTTTACAAAGCAAACATGGATCTTCCGAAATACGGACTTGTTACATTTACATGGGGTAATGTCAGCGGAATTGACAGAGAATCGGGACTTTTTGTTATCAAACCAAGTGGAGTAGATTATGATTTACTGACACCGGACGATATGGTTGTTGTTGATCTGAACGGAAACAAAGTAGAGGGAAAATATAATCCATCTTCTGATACAGCAACTCATGTAGAACTGTATAAAGCATTCCCGAATATCGGAGGCGTTGTTCATACACATTCTTCATGGGCAACAAGCTGGGCACAGGCAGGAAGAGGAATTCCTTGCTATGGAACAACTCATGCAGATTATATGTATGGAGAAATCCCATGTGCACGTTGTCTGGAAGGTAAAGAATTTGATGAATACGAAAAGAACACAGGACTTCTGATCGTTGATATGTTCAAAGATAAAGATTACGAAGCAGTACCAGCAGTACTCTGCAAGAACCATGGACCATTTGCATGGGGCAAAGATGCTCACGAAGCAGTACATAACGCAGTTGTACTTGAAGAAGTTGCCAAGATGGCGGCACGCTGCGAGATGATCAATCCACAGGTAAAACCTGCACCACAGGATCTGCAGGATAAGCACTATTTCAGAAAACATGGTGCAAATGCATATTATGGACAGGGAAATAATAAATAAGAATTAAATGAATAAAAAATCTCCCGGGAAAGAGTGAGCGCTTCTCTTAAATATCCGGGAGATTTTTTTGTGCGGCAGAAGGAATTAGGAGGATTGCTCTGCCACTATTGCGGAAAGTCTGGGGAACCTTCGCAATTTTATCAAAAGGAGGAGACCATATCAGGATAGCACAGGGAATGCTTCCTGATCGTCTTCATATAAGGAAAAAAGGCGTGTTAATAATAAAGAATTACAATATGCGTCAAATGCAAATCCGAGCAAAACCATAAAAATCTTTGCCTGTGGAACAGCGATACAAGCAATGATAAATACTGCCTGTATTGCCAGAAGTCCCAGAGTGGTCTTCGGATGGGTAACTGCGATTGCTACTGAATTCTTTAATGTCTGCTTCAGGCTGTTCTGGAATCTTGCTAAAAGAGGAAACGTATATAGGAAGGAAAAAGCCAGTACAACCAAAAGCAGAGTCATAAGAAACATGCAGATATTTCCGGAAACTGTATTCTGTTCGCCCCAGAAAACTGCATTAAATACAAATATAAAAGCCAGCACAAGCTGAATGAGGAAAGCTGCCGCAGATTGTGGAAAATTTTTCTTAAATGCTTTCAGATATGTGGAAAAAATATATCCCTGTTCCTTGCGTGCTTCTTTTAATGTTACGGTATATAGAGCCGATAAAGCCGGACCAATGGTAACAATAGGAAGACATGTAATAAGAAACAGGACATTCAGTCCGATAAATGCAGCCAGTGTGTTCATAAATTCAAAGAACGGGCTGTCCGGGTTAAATTTCATGTGGGCTTTCCTTTCTGCCAGAGTGCTGTGGCTATTGCTATAGTTAATGTTTCTATTTGTTTGTGCTTCTATCTTATTAAAGAGCAACTTTCAAGTCTACCGCAAAAATAATAGTTTCATTACCATAAAAATTAGTGATTTCTTTTTCAAATCTCCATAAATTCTAAAATTTCCATAAAGAGTGTAAAATTTTTAAGGTATTTCCCTCTAAAAATTAATGCTACTATAAGTCCAGAATTTCAAAGGACGAGACAACAAAGGCTTCCTGGCCATCGGCATGGACAGGAACTATATGACAGAATAAGCACTTTGAAAATTAAAAAGAAGGTTAAAAGGAGGAGGAAGACCAAATGTCTAAACAGACATCCGGGGCGAAAGCCGTTAAGGTGAACCGTCCTAAGACAAACAAAAAACTTACTTTATTCATCGTACCATTTATCGTATTGTGTTTTTTGTTTTCCTATTTCCCGCTGCATGGCTGGATTTATGCATTTTATGATTACAAACCACCGCTTCCATTAAGCAAGTGTCAGTTTGTAGGCTTCCAGTGGTTTAAAATGCTTTTTGGAAACGAAACACAGTTAGCGCATATCGTGCAGGTTATGAAGAACACATTTGCAATGAGCTTACTGGGAATTGCGACATCAATGCTTCCATTATTTTTCGCAATCCTGTTAAACGAGATTAAATGCAAATGGTTTAAGACTGTAGTACAGACACTGACAACACTTCCAAACTTTATCAGCTGGGTTATGGTATATTCCGTAGCATTCTGCCTGTTCTCCAACACAGGTATGGTAAACACCTTACTTCAGAATCTGGGACTTATTACAGAACCGCTGAAATTCCTGGACAGTGACTCTCACACATGGCTTGCAATGTTGTTGTGGAACACATGGAAAGGACTTGGATGGGGGGCGATCATGTATCTGGCTTCCATTACAGGTATTGATCAGGAGCTCTATGAAGCAGCGAAAGTTGACGGAGCCAATCGCTTCCAGCTTATGAAACACATTACATTTCCGTCACTGCTTCCTACATATTTTGTAATGCTGATGCTCTCCGTGGCAAACTTCCTGAACAATGGTATGGATCAGTACTTCGTATTCCAGAACTCATTTAACAAGACTCATATTCAGGTGCTTGATCTTTATGTTTATAACATCGGTATGACCGGAGGAAGTTTATCCATGGCGACTGCGATTTCCATGCTTAAGAGTATCGTCAGCGTAACACTTTTATTTGTAGTAAACTTTGTTTCAAAGAAAACACGTGGAGAATCTATTGTATAAGGAAGGAGAATGAGAAAAATGAAAAAAGCAGCAGTAAAAGAACACAAACGTCCTCTTTCGACTTCCGATAAGATTTTTAATGTATTCAATTATTTACTGTTTGGTATACTGACACTCATCTGTCTGTATCCATTTTATTACCTGATCATCAACACGATCAGTGCCAATGATCTGAGTGCCAACGGCATGATCAATTTCCTGCCGAAAGGAATTCATTTTGAAAACTATAAACAGGTACTTGGACTGAGCGGACTTCCTACAGCAGCGATGGTTTCTGTAGCAAGAACCGTGATCGGAACTGCTCTGACTGTACTGTCTTCCGCATTCCTGGGATTTATGTTCACACAGGAAAAGATGTGGGGAAGAAAATTCTGGTATCGTTTTATGGTAATTACCATGTACTTTAATGCCGGAATGATCCCAATGTTTATCACAATGAAAAACCTGCACCTGACAAATACATTCTGGGTATATATTCTCCCGGCGATCGTGCAGCCATTTAACATCGTTCTGGTTAAAACTTATGTAGAATCTATCCCGAGAGCTCTTCAGGAAGCTGCCGAGATTGACGGTGCCGGAATCTTCAAGATTTTCTATAAGATCATTCTTCCGGCCTGCACTCCGATCATGGCAACTGTAGCAATCTTCGCGGCAGTTGCACAGTGGAACTCTTTCCAGGATACACTGATCTACATTACGGATCAGAAATTGTATTCTTTACAGTATCTGTTGTATACTTACATTAACCAGGCAAGTTCTCTTGCGGCAATGGTTAAGAATAGTGCAGGCGGTGCGCTGAACATGGCGGCAGTTGCCACTCAGCAGACTCCGACTTCCATCCGAATGACAGTTTCTGTTATCGTCGTATTACCGATTCTGTTCATCTATCCGATGTTCCAGAGATTCTTTGTTAAAGGTATTATGATCGGATCTGTTAAGGGTTGATGTAAAGCCTGAAACAAAAAATATCAGTGAAAAAACTGTTCTGTTGCTTCCAAAGCAGCAGAGCAGGATAAAAAGAAAGTCAAATAAAATAAACAGATAAAAGAATCAAACAAATAAGTAAAGATTTATGTGATCAAATGACCACAACACTTCACAGGGAGGATTTTTAAGAAATGAAGAAAAAAGTGATCAGCGTTTTAATCAGTGCTGTACTTGTAGCCGGAACTTTCGCAGGCTGCGGTTCTTCTGATTCCACATCAGATTCATCTGCTTCCACAGACAGCAGTGAGAGCACAGACACAGCGGACAGCAGCGATGCTTCATCCGATGACAGCTCAACAAACTCCAAATACAAAGACTTCATTACAGTTGATGTATTTGACGGACTTGCAAACTATCAGGGTATCCAGTCTGGATGGTTCGCAAAGATTGTAAAAGACAAGTTTAACATGGAATTAAACATCATTGCCCCGAATGTAGCTGGCGGCGGAGATACTTTATTCCAGACGAGATCTGCTTCCGGAGACCTTGGAGACCTGATCATCACAGGTGCACAGAACGGACGTCTCCAGAACCTGGTTACAGCAGGGCTGGTCATGGACATGACTGATCTTTTAAAGGATGCAGAGAATGTACATCGTTATGACAGTGCGATCGAGAATACACAGGCACTGGTTGATGAGGATGGAATCTATGCAATCCCGTCTGAGGTTTCCAGCAACGCGCCGACAGTATCTTCCGAGGGTCTGGATCCAAACTATGGTGTTTATGTAAGATGGGATGCTTACAAAGCAGCAGGTTATCCTGAAATCGATACACTGGAAGATCTTCTTCCGGCACTTCAGAAAATGCAGGAAGCAGTACCGAAGAGCGACAGCGGCAAGCAGACATATGCAATTTCCCTTTTCAAAGACTGGGACGGAAACATGATGTCCAATGCAAAACCAGAGGCTTCTTATTATGGATATGATGAAATGGGATTCGTACTTGCAAAAGCAGACGGTTCTGATTATCAGAGCCTGATTGATTCTGATTCCGCTTATGTAAGATCACTGAAATTCCTTTTCGAAGCAAACCAGATGGGACTTGTTGATCCGGAATCTACAACTCAGAACTATGATACTCTGTTTTCCAAATATCAGGATGGACAGATTCTCTTCTCTCCATATCCATGGCTTGGACAGGGTGCTTACAACACAGATGCAAACAAAGAAGCAGGAAAAGGTTTCATGTTCGTACCTGTTAATGATGAGAAAATCTTCTCCTATGGATGCCAGGTTAACGGTAATGCACAGAATGCATGCATTATGATCGGAAGCAAGGCAGAAGATCCTCAGAGACTTGCAGATTTCATCGACTGGCTGTATTCACCGGAAGGTGTTATGGATTCCTGTGCACAGACAGCAAACACATGTGGACCGGAAGGACTGACATGGGAAATGAAAGACGACCAGCCAGTACTGACAGATTTCGGTAAACAGGCTCTCTACGGAGAAAGCGTAAATGTTGTTGATGAATGGGGAGGCGGTTCCTGGAAAGATGGTGTATCTGCATTAAACTACAAAGCAGTAAACCAGCTTGACTCTGACCCGGATACAGGTATCTGCTATGATTATACGACATGGGATTCTGTAATCGCGGAACAGACTTCTGAAACGCAGAAAGACTGGACAGATCACTTCAAAGCAGATACAACAATGGATTATCTGACACAGAATGATCAGATCCTGGTTGCACCTGGAAGTGGATACGTAGTTCCGGAAGAAGATTCCCAGATCACAACACTTCGTGGCCAGTGTAAAGCATCTATCGTAGATTATTCCTGGAAGATGGTATTTGCGTCTGATGAAAATGAATTCAACTCACTTCTGGAAGAGATGCAGAAGACACTGAAAGGTCTGGATTACGATACAGTTCTTGAATATGATATGCAGTGTGCAAAAGACCAGCAGGCAGCACGTGAGCAGGTTGTAAAGGATTATGAAGCTCAGAATGGTTCCACAGATTCTGCCGCAGCAGATGCAACAGAAACACCGGAAGCAACAGAAGCTGCAACAACAGAGTCAGCAACAGAAACACCGGCAGCATAAAGATAAAACAGAATAAGTGGTTAATTAGTATTAAAGTAAATAGGGTGCCCACATGTGGCACCCTATTTTAATGAATGGATTTTAAAGAGAAAATATAATCGGACATTTGCAGATATATGTAAAGATAAGAAGAGGAGAATGCAAAAATGATCAATGATGAAAAAATAAAAAAAGTCCTTTACGGAGGTGATTATAACCCGGAACAGTGGCCGGAGGAAATCTGGGAAGAAGATATGCGCCTGTTTAAGCTTGCGGGAATTGACGTAGTAACTCTGAATGTATTTTCCTGGGCGGCATTGCAGCCGGATGAGAATACTTATAATTTTGAAAAACTTGACAAGATCATGGATCTGGTAGAGAAAAATGGTCTGAAAGTATGCATGGCAACTTCCACAGCAGCGCATCCTGCATGGATGGCAAAGCGCCACCCGGATGTACTCCGTACAGAATTTAACGGTATGAAACGTAAATTTGGAAGCCGCCATAATTCCTGCCAGAACAGTCCGACTTATCAGAAATACTCAGTACTTCTGGCAAAAAAACTGGCAGAGAGATATGGAAAAAGAGATTGCATTGTTGCATGGCATGTGAGCAACGAATATGGTGGTGAGTGTTATTGTGAGAACTGCGAAAATGCTTTTCGTGTATGGTTGAAGGAGAAATATCAGACTATCGAAAATCTGAATCAGGCATGGGATACTGCATTCTGGGGACATACTTTTTATGACTGGGATGAGGTGGTTTTACCGAATCTTCTCAGTGAACATTTCGCAGAAAACAGAACCACATTTCAGGGTATTTCTCTGGACTACCGCAGATTTAATTCTGAGGGAATGCTGAAATGTTTCCAGGCAGAATATGATGCGATAAAATCTGTCATTCCGGATGCAAAGATCACAACAAATCTTATGGGATTCTACAAACCTCTGGATTATCAGAAATGGGCAAAATCTATGGACTTCATTTCCTGGGACAATTATCCTGCAAATGAAGATCCTTATTCAAGGATTGCCATGAATCATGATCTGATGCGCGGGATCAAAGGCGGGCAGCCATTTGCACTGATGGAACAAACTCCGAGTGTGACAAACTGGCTGGCATATAATGCGCTGAAACGTCCGGGAGTTATGAGACTCTGGAGCTATCAGGCAATGGCTCATGGAGCAGATACTGTAATGTTTTTCCAGATGAGAAGAAGCATCGGAGCCTGTGAGAAATATCACGGCGCAGTCATTGATCACGTGGGAAATGAGAATACCAGAGTATTCCGTGAGATTGCTGCTATGGGTCAGGAATTAAAAGAACTGGGGGATAAAACTCTTGGTGCCAGATATCATGCAAAGGCAGCTGTATTTGTTGACTGGGATAACTGGTGGGGAATTGAATATTCTGCAGGTCCAAGCTGTGATCTGAGATATCTGGATGAAGTTTTCAATTATTACCGTGCGCTGGAAGAACAGAATTATGCAGTGGATATCATCGGAACAGAGGATGATCTGGAGCTGTATGATGTGGTAATCGCACCGATTCTGTATATGACAAAAGGTGATTATGATGAAAAAATCAGAAGTTTTGTGAAGAATGGAGGAACTTTTGTGACTACATTTTTCAGCGGTTATGTGGATGAACATGATCTTGTTATTACAGGCGGATATCCGGGAAGACTTCGCGATATTCTGGGAATCTGGGTGGAAGAATCCGATGCACTGCCGACAGATAAATGCAATCATTTTATATACAATGGCAATGTATATCAGGCAAAATTGTTATGTGATATTATGTATCTGGAAGGTGCAGTGGAACTGTCTGAATATCAGGAAGATTTCTATGCACAGACTCCGGTGATCACTGTAAATTCATATGGAAAAGGTAAGGCATATTATGTGGGAACACGTTCTACAGAAGACTTTTACAGAACATTTGTAAAGGGAATCCTGGAGGAAAAAGATATTCATCCTGTACTGGAAACACCGGAGGGCGTGGAAGCAACCGAGCGATTTAAAGGAGAATATAGCTATCTCTTTGTACTGAATCATAAAGATGAAGAAACAGAATTTGTTCTCAAAGAAGACAGAACAGATCTGCTTACAGGAATTAGATATACAGCAGGACAGACAGTTAGTATGAATGCAAAAGATGTTCTGATTCTTGAAAGAAAATAACAGATGAACTCTAATACTATATGGTTCGTTTAGTTTGCAGCAAATGGGACAGTAACATTTTATTTTGTACCTTAACAATTATATATATTTATCTTATAATAAACTCATAAGAAAATGCAAGAGATTGGGTTGATATGCTGGAATAGGAGAAAGTGAGGATTTCAGATAATCGGAGGAAATGCATATGAAAGAACAGCAGGAAAAAATCAGAGTAATAGATCCTCATATAATACTGATATTATTTATATCAGTGTTTGGACTCGGCATAGAAGTGCTGATGATTTTTCTGGAAAGAAAAGAAATAAGAGTAGAGATATATGGATTTATATTTAGTGAGGCAATATTACTGTTATTGATACTCTTGTATTTTATGAGAACAGTTGTACTGAGCAGAGAAGGCTGTACGGTATCCTGGCTGTTTTGGAAGAGAAAATATAAATGGGAAGAACTTGCTGTTATTCGGGAGGATGTCTGGTATACATATGGTAAAGGAGGGAGCATACGTTATCAGGGGATTGTATTTTCCAAATATGCGGTAAACAGGAAGAAAAAGAAATATACTACCCGGATGATTGTCCATGCACTTCCATTTTCAGATTGCTTTTATATTACTTTTGATGAACATGGCAATGTTTCTTCTTATAAATTAGAAAAAGGGAAAAAACAAGTTATTAGAAAAATGTACGTAAATGTTCGTGAAAAAATGAAAGAATGGGGAGCGGAGGCAGAAAAAGGGGAAGGAATAAAAGAAGAAGAAAAACAAAGACAATATGATGAAATGGTAGAATTGAGGAGACAAAAAAGAAAAAAAATCCAAAGTAACGGGGCAGACTGTACAAATAATTTAGAAGAATATCAGCAGGAAGTAATAAAGATCAGAGACTTTTTGCAGATGATCATGGTAGCATTTATTACGGTACTGCTTATTTGGATAGGGCTGACCGCTGAAGAGGGAGAAAGAATTCCAATATTGATTCTTGAGGCTTTGCTTGATGCACCATTATTGTTTTTGTCTTCAAAAGTCGTAACATTAAATAAAGAAGGTTGTAAAATATCTTACTTGTTTTTAAAAAAAATGTATAAATGGGAAGAACTTGAAATCATACGTGAAGATTATTTCAAAAGTTTCAGGGATCGAAGAAGCAGAGGAATTGTTTTTTCTAAAAGAAAAAAGAACAAAGCAGGGTATGTATATACAACACGGGAAATTGTGAATTCGAGTCATATTTTTGAGTGTTTTTATATTGTTCTTGATGCTGATGGAAATATATGTTTATATAAGCGTCTGCCAGTAAAGAATGGAAAATCAAGACTGAGAAAAGTGCCTGTAAATATTCCCGGGAAATTAGAGGAATGGGGAGTAGAAATGGAAAAGGATGATGAAAATAAATGAAGTATACAGGAGGATCTTATGATTTATAAAAAGATTGAAATTAAAGTAGACGGATACAAAGAGACAGCAGATTTATATACTTATTTCCTGGATAATTCTATTGAAATGCATATCAACAGAAAGCGCCCGGTAGTTGTAATCTGTCCGGGAGGTGGTTATTCCATGACTTCTGACAGAGAAGCAGAACCGATTGCCATGCAGTATCTGGCAAAGGGATATCATGCAGTGATCCTGCGCTACAGCGTAGAGCCTGTCAGATATCCGTTGGCACTCTTACAGCTTGCGAAGTCGGTTGCTTTCTTAAGAGAAAATGCGGCAGAATTTCACATTGATACGAATAAAATTGTACTGCAGGGATTTTCGGCGGGCGGTCATCTGGCAGCAAGTCTTGGTGTCTTTTGGAAGAAAGGGTTTATTGCAGAGGCACTTGGAGTAAGTTCTGAGATGGTGAAACCAAATGGCATGATCTTGAGTTATCCGGTTATCACTTCCGGAGAGTTTGCACATACAGGATCTTTTGAATGTCTGCTTGGAGAGGATTGTAATGATCCGGATAAGAGAAAAGAACAGTCTCTGGAATTTCAGGTATCCAGAGATACACCGCCTACATTCCTGTGGCATACAGTAACAGATGACTGTGTTCCTGTAGAGAATTCGCTGCTGTTTTTCAATGCACTGCGTAAATTTGAAATCCCGGTAGAGATGCATCTTTATCCGGTTGGTGGACATGGGCTGAGCCTTGCAAATGAGGAGACAAGCCATGAAGACGGCGGATGTGTACAGAAAGAATGCCAGTCCTGGATAGAACTGGCATGTAAGTGGATGCAGAATATATAACCAGATCAAGCAAAGAATTTGCTTGATCAATCAGGAGAAGCATAAGCTTCTTCTGATCAACTGCGAAGCAGTTAATGGTTATATGAGCAAGTAGCGAAGCGGATTGCGAATTTCCTATTTTATAATTTTTGTTTCCTGTATTCTGCGGGGCTTTCTCCGACATACTTTTTGAATTTCTTGTGGAAGTAATCCACGTTTTTATAGCCGATGCGTTCGGCTATCTCATAGACCTTTAAGGTCTTATCTTCAAGGAGAATTTTTGACTGTTCAATTCTTACCCGGTCGAGGTAAGAATTGAAGCTTTCTCCTACTTTTTTCGTAAAAATCTTTCCCAGATAAGCACTGTTATAACCGAATAAAGGTGCCAAAGTTTCCAGTTTCAGGTTGTCCATATAGTTGTGATTAATATAGTGAAGAATATCATTCATAATATTTTCACCGGACGGACCACCGATGGCATTCATGCACATTTCAAACTGCTGGTTCAGGATCTGCAGGATTTCATAGAGATAGAATCTGCTGTCTATGGAATCAATGATCGCAGAATTCGTGGAAAACGGAATCTGGATATTGGTGTAAACCTGTGCAATCTTCTGTTTGATCTGCAGGTAAATATCAATCAGAAAACGCTTAATCGTGGAGATGCCATCTGCACAGTAATAGAGATTTTCTTTTAGTTCATTCAGTACATCTTCAATACATCTGCGGTTCTGAGTCTGTATATAATTGGTCAGAACAGTAGAACAGCGTTGAGCCTCTTCGTCTGTTGCATGGTAGGTACGTGCATCCTCAGAAGGCAGTGCCTCGAAGCCAAGAACATGTTGGTTATGTTCACAGAAGAACCGTCGGTCCAGAAGTGCAGATGCATCCAGATAAGAATGGAAAATCTCTTCCGGTCTGTATACCTGACGACCATAAGTCAGAAACAAGGAGTCCAGCGGAGAACCTTTCTGCGGATTGATCCGGTAATGAGTCAACAGACGATTAAAACGCTCCAGTGCAAAAGAACCTTTCAGCAGGATGACCTCACGGTGATCAATACTGATATGGTCAAAGGAATTATGATCCTGATTGGAAACGCGCAGAAGTTCTGCGAAATCCCAGGTAACCTGGAACGGATCTTTGGTGAAACGTTCATATATAATGACCTGATAAATATCCGTAGACAGATGCAGATCCGACAAATTCAGGCTTGAGATATCACGAAAATCACCTGTAAGAAGATTGCGGATAATGGTATCGCGGGCATTCTCACGGTACTGATTCAGAGTCTGGGCGGATTTGCGTTCATCCTCGATCTGTTTCTTGACTGTAACTACAGCATTCTCCAGTTCATCCTCATCAATTGGTTTGGTGAGATAGAAGTCCACACCATATTTAATAGCGGTCTGTGCATAAGAGAAATCAGAGTATCCGCTGAGAATGATAAAATGTCCTTTAAAGCCCTTTTCACGTGCAATCTGAATGATCTCGGTACCTGTAAGTTTCGGCATACGGATATCCAGAAGCACCAGGTCAGGCTGGAGATTCAAGACTTTTTCAAGGGCTTCTTTGCCATTCTGGGCTTGGCTGCAGATAGAGAATCCCAAGTCTTCCCAGTCGATGATATATTTCAACCCTCAAGTACAATTGCCTCATCATCGGCGATAAGAACTTTCATTGTTATTTCCCCTTCTTGATCTTGTCCAGTGGAAGTGTCAGCAGGAAGGACGTTTGTTGTCCTTTGATGCTGCTGATCTGAAGCTGGCAGTCAGAACCGTAGCACAAGTGAAGCCGCTGGTTAATATTGTAAAGTCCGATGCTTCTGGTTCTGGTTTCATCTTTGGTACTGAGCCTTATTTTAAGATTTTCAAGTTTCTCCGGTGTCATTCCCTTGCCGTTGTCGGAGATTTGGATGTGCAGACAAGCGTCCTGTTCAAAAATTTCAAGCAAAACAATGCCGCCGTTTTCCATTCCCTCAAGTCCGTGGGAAATGGCGTTTTCTATAATTGGCTGGATCATCAGAGGAAGGATCTGATACTCTGAAAGGTCCAGGTTTTCTGCAATTTTTTCCTCGAAGTTGATTCGGTCACCGAACCGTAACTTCTGAATTGAAATGTAGGTGTGGATATAATTGATCTCTTTTTCCAGTGGGATTGAAACCGTGCCTGTATTTTCCAGTACATAGCGAAGGGATTTGCCGAGGAGCTTGATAGCTGTGGCAACTTCTCTGTCTCCTGATGTGAATGCTTTCATTCGGATAGTTTCCAGTGTGTTGTACAGGAAATGCGGGTTGATCTGGCTTGCCAGCATTTTGAATTCCATCTGCTGCTGGCGGTTCATGATCTCCTGCTCGGTGATCCGTGCCTGATAGATTTCAGCTTCTTTTTCTTTAATCTCGGTGATCATGGTACGGAGATCCTGGAAGGTTTCGGAGATTTCGTCATTTCCTGTAAAGGAATCCATGATGTCATAGTTTCCGTGGCTGGCCTGATACATGGCTTTGCGTAGCATAAGGATCCTGCCGCTGAAATATCTGGAGAAGAACAGGAACAGGATACATGGGATGAGGATGACAAGACAAGTGACACAAAGGTAATCACGCAGCAGTCGGTTCATCTCTGAAAGTGCGCCTGGATTATAAGATACGATATACATGGTATCCCTGGAATTCAGCGGGATCAGGGTGCTTACAGCAGTCATGGTTTTCCTGTTGTTAAACATCAGAATGCCGGATTCACTGTAGTATGGCTTGTCGTGATTTACACTGATCGGCAGAACTTTTCCTATAAATGATTTCGGACCATAGAAAACAGCATCCTGGTTAATGGACAGAACTGTTTTCTGTGAGGTATTGTCAATCCGGTTGCGCAGGTAGTTGTCGCTGACAGCGATATTTATCACTGCGAAGCCGCCGGTTTTCGGAAGCACAACTCTGCGGAAAAGATTCAGTTCCCAGTAAACATTTTCATATTTGTCTGTCCGGTTCATGGTTTTCCAGAATACAGATGGGTCATGGGAGGCTTTCTGATACCAGTCAGAGGATTCAAGCTCATCTGTGACAGCACAGAAGTTGGCGTAATCGTTGATGGTGGGATTGGAAGTATATATTTTTACAGAGGAAATAGATGTGTCTCTGTAAAGAATATTGTAAATCCCACGGTAAGCATCTACGGTCTGCTTTTCCTGAGATTCAGAGTTGAAGTGGGTGTACAGGATATCCAGAAGCTCATCATCTGATGCCAGATTTTCTGCTACATTGTAGAGATTTGTGGTGACATCAAACATTACGGATTTCACTCGCTGGCTTTCCGCCTCCGCCTGTTCCTGATAATGCCTGCCAAGTGTTTTGTTGGATTCTTTTAACATAAACAGGGCAAAAAGTACAGGGATGATCAGTACGATCAGAAATATGGTGATCAGCTGTTTCTGTACTTTTGGCCTGCTGAAGATGGATTCAGGAATAATACGGTGATTCACGGTCATGCCTCTTTTCTATGTTAGTGATATTATGTACTGTTTCCAGATGAGAAATCATTTTTGGTCAGTAGTTGATATAGCTTCAGTATACCGAAAAAAGCTGAGTTTTGCAATGTGTGAGAGGCTTATGAATTTCTCTAAAAATGAGCGTATTTTAGGTGGAATAATGATGGTATTAAATTAAAAAAAATTTTATTATAATCATCCTAGTTCATCTTGAGATTAAATCTTGAAATCTGGTTTCAGAATCAAATCTTGAGAATTAATTTGGGAAGCCGGCTTTCTGATTGTATTGAGAGAATTGTGGAGAAAACTACAGGGACGATTCCCGAAAAAATGAATGTAGAAATGACAGATAAAACTATATGAAATATAAAAAAGGGCAAAGGAGTAAAAGAATATGAAATTTGGAAATGGCTGCTGGCTGCAGAAAGAAGGAATCGAATGCTTCGCACCACAGGAAGCATATTTTGTAAATCATGATGAGGATGCAGTAGTAATCTGTGCACCGACTCATCATATCGGACACAGAGGAGATACACTTGGCGGGATTAACTTGACTGTACGTATCACAACACCTGCACCGGAAGTGATCCGTGTACAGACAAGCCACTACCTTGGCGTACAGAAAAAAGGACCTGAGTTTGAATTAAACATGAGTGATTCTTTTAAAGGCGAAGTGGAAGAAACAGAGGATGAAGTGATCGTAAAGAGCGGAAGCCTTGCTCTTCATATTAATAAGAAAAACTGGAGCATGGAATATACAAGAGACGGAAAACTTCTGACAAAGAGCTCCGGACGTGACCTTGCATACATGCGTACCCAGTGGACAGGTTTTGCCTACGACATGGATCCGGAAGGAAAAGCATACATGAGACAACAGCTTGATTTGTCTGTAAATGAACATGTATACGGACTTGGAGAGCGTTTTGGCGCATTTGTAAAGAACGGCCAGTCTGTAGATATTTGGAATGAAGATGGCGGTACAAGTACAGACCAGTCATACAAGAACATTCCTTTTTATCTGACTGACAAGGGATATGGTGTATTTGTAAATCATCCGGAGAAAGTTTCATTTGAAATAGCAACTGAACAGGTTGCCAAGGTTGAGTTCTCTGTACCTGGTGAGGCTCTGGATTACTTTGTGATCAACGGACCGACAATGAAAGAAGTTCTTACGAGATATACAGATTTGACAGGCAAGCCGTCACTTCCGGCACCGTGGACTTATGGACTGTGGCTGTCTACTTCTTTCACAACAAACTATGATGAGAAGACAGTTATGAGTTTCATCGACGGTATGCAGGAACGAGGAATCGGTCTGAGAGTATTCCACTTTGACTGCTTCTGGATGAGAGAATTCCACTGGTCTGATTTTCTCTGGGACAGCCGTGTATTCCCTGATCCTGAAGGAATGCTGAAACGTATTAAAGAAAAAGGCCTGAACATCTGCGTATGGATTAACCCGTATATCGGACAGGAATCTGCACTTTTTGCAGAGGGTGTAGAGAAAGGATATTTCATCAAACGTCCGAACGGAGATGTATGGCAGTGGGATATGTGGCAGCCGGGAATGGCACTTGTTGACTTTACAAACAAGGATGCACGTCAGTGGTTCCAGGACAAGCTGGAAGTTCTTCTGGACATGGGCGTTGACTGCTTCAAGACAGACTTCGGTGAGAGAATTCCGGTAAACTGTGTTTATGCAGACGGTTCTGATCCTGAGAAAATGCATAACTACTATACCTATTTATATAATGAATGTGTGTATGAGCTTCTGGAGAAAAAACGTGGTAAAGGACAGGCAGTTCTTTTTGCCCGTTCTGCAACAGTCGGTGGTCAGAAATTTCCGGTACACTGGGGCGGAGATTGCTGGTCTGACTATGTTTCCATGGAAGAGAGCCTGCGTGGCGGACTTTCCCTTACCATGTCTGGTTTCGGATACTGGAGCCATGATATCGGTGGATTTGAAAATACTTCAACAGCAGACGTTTACAAACGCTGGGCAGCATTTGGCCTGATGTCTTCCCATTCCAGACTTCATGGAAGCACTTCTTATCGTGTGCCGTGGGCTTATGATGAAGAGGCAGTTGAAGTTGTTCGTTTCTTCACAGAAGTGAAAGTGAAACTGATGCCTTATTTATACAGAAATGCAATTGAAACATCTAAGACTGGTGTGCCGGTAATGAGAAGTATGGTTATGGAATACACACAGGATCTGAACTGTGCTTATCTGGACAAGCAGTATATGTTTGGTGATTCCTTACTTGTTGCGCCGATCTTTAATGATGAGAGCAAAGCGGTTTATTATCTGCCGGAAGGAACATGGACACATTTCCTGACTGGTGAGGTAAAAGAAGGCGGCAGATGGTATACAGAAGAATGCGGATATTTAAGCATTCCGGTATTTGTCAGAGAAAACAGTCTAATCGCTGTTGGTGCAAGAGGTGATAAGCCGGATTATGATTATGCACAGGATGTGACTGTCAAGGCTTATGCGCTGGTTGAAGGTAAAGAGACACAGACAATTGTTTATGGTATGGATCAGGATGAAGAGACAGTTGTTTCTGTACTGAAAAAAGATGGAAAAATTACTGTGAAAGTAAATGCTGAGAAACCTTGCAGAGTTGTGCTGGTGAATATGGTTGCCAGTGGTGCAGGTGCTGAAGTTCAGGGATATGATACAGTGATTTCCTTTGAAAAGAGCGGTGAGGTTTGCTGCGAACTGTAAGAAAGCATGAGGTTTTGAGATAAATGTTAAAGAAAGATCAGGCAGTAGAAGAAAAAATTGAGAAACTGGTCTCTGAGCTCACTCTGGAAGAGAAAATCGGAATGATCCATGGAAATGGGTTGTTCCGTACAGAGGGAGTAAAGCGGCTTGGAATTCCTCCGGTCACTATGTCAGATGGTCCGATGGGCGTCCGCAATGAGTTTGAAAATGCGCATTGGGTAACAATCGGCAACAGCGATGATTATGTATCTTATCTGCCAAGCAACAGTGCACTGGCAGCTACATGGAACAGAGAACTGGCATATGAATCCGGAAAAGTTCTTGGTGAGGAAGCCAGAGGACGTAACAAAGATATGATCCTGGCTCCGGGAATCAACATTAAGAGAAGTCCTCTTTGTGGAAGAAACTTTGAATATATGAGTGAAGATCCGTACCTGGCAGGTGAGATGGCAGTTCCTGTTATTAAGGGAATCCAGACAGCAGATACAGCGGCCTGTGTGAAGCATTTTGCATTAAATAGTCAGGAAACAGAACGTCTCTGGGTAGAGGTTGAAGTCAGTGACAGAGCACTTCGTGAGATTTATCTTCCTGCATTTAAGAAAGCAGTGGAAGAGGGAGAATCTTATTCTCTGATGGGTGCGTATAACCGTTATAAAGGAGAACATTGCTGCGAGAGTAAAGCACTTTTAAATGGCGTACTTCGTCAGGAATGGGGCTATGATGGAATGGTAGTTTCTGACTGGGGTGCGGTTCATAAGACAAAAGAAGCAGCAGAGAGCGGACTGGATATCGAGATGTCCGTAACAGATAATTTTGATGAATACTGCATGGCAAATCCGCTTCTGGAAGCAGTAAAGAAGGGTGAGGTTTCTGAAGATTGTATTGATGAAAAAGTAAGAAATATTCTACGTATGCTGTTCAGACTTCATAAGATGGGTGATGAAGAACGCCAGGCAGGATGTTACAATACACCGGAGCACAGACAGGCAATTCTGGATACGGCAAGAGAATCTGTAGTGCTGCTGAAAAATAAGGCGAAAAAACTTCCGTTAGATCAGAAGAATACAAAGAAGGTTCTGGTAATCGGCGATAACGCAGACAGAATCCATTCCAATGGCGGTGGAAGTGCGGAGATTAAAGCTCTGTATGAAATTTCTCCGCTTATGGGAATTAAGAAATTGCTGGGAGGCAATGCAGAGGTTGTATATACAGAAGGCTATCTGGCAAATGATTTTGATCAGGAAGATTCAGGAACAAACTGGCAGGCAGACAGTCTGGAAAACGGCGGTGGAAGTACCGGTGAGGTGCAGGCTGTAAATAAAGTGCTTCTGGAGAAGCAGAAACAGTTTCGTGAAGAGGCTCTGAAACTGGCAGAAGATACAAGTTTTGACACTGTTATTTTTGTAGGTGGTCAGAATCATCTTCAGGATCTGGAAGGTCATGACAGACCGGATATGAAACTTCCTTATGCACAGGATGAACTGATTACAGAACTGCTGAAAGTAAGACAGGATACGATAGTTGTGATCGCATCTGGTTCACCTGTAGAAATGCCATGGGAAGAGCAGGCAGATACACTTGTATGGCACTGGTATGCAGGTATGGAAAGCGGCACTGCACTGGCAGAGGTTCTGTTTGGCAGAGTAAATCCGTCCGGTAAACTGCCGGAGAGTTTTCCTTACAGCCATAAAGATTGCTCCGCACATTCTATTGGAGAATTTCCAGGTGGCGAGACGGTAAAATATACAGAGGGAATCTTTGTAGGATATCGTTATTATGATACAAAGAGTGTACCGGTAAGATTTCCGTTTGGTTATGGATTATCTTATACAGAGTTTGCATATCAGAATCTGAAAGCAGAAGGAAATTATCCGAACATAAAGGTTTCTGTAGATGTGACAAATACAGGTAAAGTGGCAGGAAAAGAGACTGTTGAAATTTATGTGGGTAAAAAAGATTCCGCTGTAGAGCGTGCGGCAAAAGAGCTTCGTGGATTTGCCAAAGTGGACCTGAATCCGGGAGAGACAAAGACGGTTACAGTTGAACTGGAACCGGAAACTTTCCAGTATTATAATGAAGAAAAGGCATCATTTGTAACAGAATCGGGTACATATCAGATTTATGCAGGTAAATCAGTAGAAGATATCTGTTGTGAATGTGAAATTGAATTGAAATAATATCGTTGCTGAAAGCGGAAAGGATAGCATGTAAATATCCAATAAAATAAGATAATAAAAATATAAAGGCGGCATTGTGCCGCCTTTATTATTTGTGTTATACTGAAATATAAAGCCAATATTAGTGTACCGGAAATAACACAACAGAAATGGAGATTATATGATAGAGTTAGGAAAAAAACAGAAATTAACAGTAGTAAAGTCCGTAGATTTTGGTGTATATCTTGGTGAGGATATGCATGCGGATGCGAAGAATCGAGTGCTTCTTCCGTCCAAACAGGTTCCAGAAGGAACAAAAGAGGGCGACAGCATTGAAGCATTTATTTATAAGGATTCTCAGGATCGCCTTATCGCAACAACAAAAGAACCAAAGCTTCAGGTGGGTCAGACAGCAGTTCTGAAAGTTTCTCAGGTGACAAGGATCGGAGCATTCCTTGACTGGGGACTGGAGAAAGATCTTCTGCTTCCATATCATGAGCAGACTCTGAAAGTAAGAGAAGGTGAGGATGTACTGGTAGCTCTTTATATTGATAAGAGCAGCCGCCTCTGCGCAACTATGAAAGTTTACCATTACCTTTCCACAAGAACTCCTTATGTAGTAGGAGATATGGTAAAAGGCCGTGTCTATGAGATCAGTGACAGATTCGGCGTATTTGTAGCAGTTGATGATAAATACTCCGCATTGATCCCTGCAAGAGAAGCCAAGGGGAAATACCGTCCGGGCAAGATTCTGGAACTGCGCGTCAGCGAAGTAAAAGAAGACGGAAAAATGAACGTTACAGACCGCCAGAAAGCATATCTGCAGATTAATGAAGATGCGGAGAATGTCCTTGAAGTGATCAATGAATTTGCGGGTGTTCTTCCGTTTGATGACAAAGCTTC
The DNA here is from genome assembly GCF_052064435.1 of Blautia sp. HCP3S3_B11. Taxonomy (NCBI): domain Bacteria; kingdom Bacillati; phylum Bacillota; class Clostridia; order Lachnospirales; family Lachnospiraceae; genus Blautia; species Blautia sp. HCP3S3_B11. The sequence continues at coordinate 120,454 of NZ_JBQHVP010000008.1, read as the reverse complement.
ACCGGAAGTTATACAGAGAGAATTTGGCTTGAGCAAAGGTGCGTTCAAACGTGCCATCGGTCATTTAATGAAAGAAGGCAAGGTGGAGATTAAAGATAAGAGAATCTATGCAAAATAGTACCAGATTCTAAATCATTTAGGATTTTGAAGACAAAGCGCAAATGTCGGAACAGTAAATATAATAGTTAGAGTAATAGAACAGGAGAGATACAAAGTTGGAGTTTACACATCTTCACGTCCATACAGAATACAGTCTGCTGGATGGTTCCAATAAAATAAAAGAATATGTAGCCCGTGTCAAAGAACTTGGCATGGACAGTGCGGCGATCACAGACCACGGAGTTATGTACGGTGTGATCGATTTTTACCGTGCAGCAAGGGCCGAGGGAATCAATCCGATCCTGGGATGTGAGGTTTATGTAGCTCCCGGCTCCCGATTTGACCGTGAAGCAGGAAGCGGCGAGGACAGATATTACCATCTGGTCCTCCTTGCAGAGAATAATCAGGGATACGCCAATCTGATGAAAATCGTATCCAAAGGTTTTACCGAGGGATTCTATTATAAACCGCGAGTAGACCTGGCAGTATTAAAAGAATACCATGAGGGAATTATTGCATTAAGCGCCTGCCTGGCAGGTGAAGTAGCCAGATATCTGCAGAGAGGTATGTATGAGGATGCAAAGGCAGCAGCTCTGCGTTACCAGGATATCTTTGGAAAAAGTAACTTTTTCCTGGAGTTACAGGACCACGGAATTCCTGCACAGCAGGTAGTAAATCAGGAACTTCTTCGTATGCATGAAGAAACAGGGATTGACCTTGTAGCAACTAACGACGTGCATTATACAAAGGCAGAGGATGCAGCACCTCACGACATTCTGCTCTGTCTGCAGACAAACAAGAAACTTGCTGATGAAGACAGAATGCGCTATGAAGGCGGTCAGTATTATGTGAAATCTCCTGAGGAAATGGCACAGCTTTTTCCATATGCACTGGAAGCACTGGAAAATACTCATAAGATTGCTCAAAGATGTCATGTGGAGATTGAATTTGGCGTGACCAAGCTGCCACGATTCGATGTGCCGGATGGTTTTACCTCATGGGAGTATCTGAATAAGTTATGCTTCGAGGGATTAGAGGAGCGTTATCATCCGGTTACAGACGAACTGAAATCCCGCCTGAATTATGAATTATCTACCATCAAAAATATGGGATACGTGGATTATTTCCTTATTGTGTGGGACTTCATTAAATATGCCCGCGACCATGATATTATGGTAGGACCTGGACGAGGTTCTGCCGCGGGAAGTCTTGTTGCCTACACTTTGGGAATCACACAGCTTGATCCGATCCGTTATGATCTGCTCTTTGAGCGATTCCTGAATCCGGAACGAGTTTCCATGCCTGATATTGACGTTGACTTCTGCTTCGAAAGAAGACAGGAAGTAATTGAATATGTGCGTCGCAAGTACGGTGATGACTGCGTCGTTCAGATCGTTACTTTCGGTACTCTGGCTGCCCGCGGTGTAATCCGTGATGTTGGACGTGTATTGGATATGCCTTATGCGCAGGTAGACTCTATTGCGAAGATGATCCCACAGGAGCTGAACATTACCATTGATAAAGCGTTGACCATGAATCCTGAACTGAAGAAAGCATATGAAGAACAGGATGATGTTCACTATCTGATCGATATGGCGAGACGTCTGGAGGGTCTTCCAAGACATACTTCCATGCATGCGGCAGGTGTAGTTATCAGTCAGAAAGATGTATCGGAATATGTACCGTTGTCCAGAGCACAGGACGGTTCCATTGTCACTCAGTTCACCATGACAACACTGGAAGAACTGGGACTTCTGAAAATGGACTTCCTGGGACTTCGTACCCTGACTGTAATCCAGAATGCAGTAAAGCTGATCCAGAAGGACGCAGGTGTTACTCTGGACATGCAGAAAATAGATTATGATGATAAGAAAGTTTTTGATTCCCTCGGTACCGGTCGTTCTGATGGGGTGTTCCAGCTTGAAAGTGCAGGAATGAAGAACTTCATGAAAGAGCTGAAACCACAGAGCCTTGAAGATGTGATCGCGGGAATTTCCCTTTATCGTCCGGGCCCAATGGATTTTATTCCTCAGTATATCCGCGGTAAAAACCGCCCGGATACCATTAAATATGACTGCCCTCAGCTGGAACCGATCCTTAAGCCAACGTATGGCTGTATCGTATATCAGGAGCAGGTTATGCAGATTGTTCGTAACCTGGCAGGTTATACGCTTGGACGAAGCGACCTTGTACGTCGTGCCATGTCCAAGAAGAAAGCCGCAGTCATGGAAAAAGAACGCCAGAACTTCGTATACGGAAACGAAGCAGAAGGAGTTCCGGGATGTATTGCCAATGGAATCGACGAGGCAACTGCCAATAAGATTTACGATGAAATGATTGATTTCGCCAAGTATGCGTTTAATAAATCTCATGCAGCGGCATATGCAGTTGTTTCCTATCAGACTGCATATCTGAAATATTATTATCCGGTAGAATTTATGGCAGCGCTAATGACATCAGTTATTGATTTTCCGACAAAGGTAGCAGAGTATTTCCTGGTATGCCGTCAGATGGGAATCAAAATCCTGCCGCCGGATATCAATTGCGGAATGTATGGTTTCTCTGTAGACAATGGTGCGATCCGATACGGATTGTCTGCAATCAAAAGTGTAGGCCGTCCGGTTATCGAGAGTCTGGTAAGTGAACGTGAACAGAACGGATTGTATCGTTCCCTGAAGGATTTCATGGAGCGAAACACACAGCAGATGAATAAACGTGCAGTAGAGAACTTTATCAAAGCCGGGGCACTGGACTGTCTGGAAGGTAATCGCCGTCAGAAGATGATGGTTTATCAGCAGATTGCAGATAACATCAGCCAGGAACGAAAGAACAGTCTGGTGGGGCAGATGAGCCTTTTTGATCTGGTCAGTGAAGAGGACAAAAAGGAATTTGAGATTCGTATGCCGAATGTAGAGGAGTTTGGCAAGGAAGAACTTTTGGGCTATGAAAAAGAAGTTCTCGGAATTTACCTCAGTGGACATCCTCTTGAGAATTACCGTGCAATGATGGAGAAAACCATCTCCGCAAAGACTTCTGATTTCCAGCAGGATGAAGAAACAAACCTTCCGAAAGTTATGGACGGTCAGAAAGTAATTATTGGCGGAATGATTACGGATAAAACAATCAAATATACAAAAACTAACAAGGTTATGGCATTCCTCACAGTAGAAGACCTGGTAGGAACAGTAGAAGTAGTCGTATTCCCACGTGACTATGAAAAAAGCCAGCAGTTTCTGAATGAAGATGCCAGAGTTTTCATCCAGGGAAGAGTATCTGCAGAAGATGACCGTGCGAGCAAACTGATCCTTGAGAAAATCCGTCCTTTTGACAACATGCCAAGAGAAATCTGGATCCAGTTTGATAACAAAGAAGCCTATGCACAACTGTCCCAGGAATTACTCTCAGATATTCGAAGATCCCCTGGTGACAGTGCTGTTGTGATCTATCTGAAAGATGTAAAGGCCATAAAGAAGCTTCCAGTTGGTTATCATGCACAAATTCAGGACTCATGGATGAATTACATGTACGAAAAATATGGTCAAACCAATGTTAAAGTTGTAGAAAGAGGATTGAAAAACTTATAAAAATGCGCTAAACTATACCCGAATATGTGTATAGTAAAAAGATGAGATAGATTCATAAGATGGAGGAAGAAAAGATGGCAGAAAACAAGATAAAAACCATTGGTGTCCTTACCAGCGGTGGTGATGCACCGGGAATGAACGCTGCAATTCGTGCAGTTGTCAGAAGAGGTTTAAGCGCTGGACTGAATGTAAAAGGTATTCTGAAAGGATACAATGGTCTGTTAAACGAAGAGATTATTGACATGAGCGCGAAAGACGTTTCCGATACAATCGAACGTGGTGGTACAATCCTTTACACAGCACGTTGTGCAGAATTCCGTACAGAAGAAGGACAGAAGCGTGGTGCAGAGATCTGTAGAAAACATGGTATCGATGGACTTGTTGTTATCGGTGGTGACGGATCTTTTGCAGGTGCTCAGAAGCTTGCAAACCTTGGAATCAATACAATTGGTCTTCCGGGAACAATCGATCTTGATATCGCATGTACAGAATATACAATTGGTTTTGATACAGCTGTAAATACAGCAATGGAAGCAATTGATAAAGTACGTGATACTTCTACTTCTCATGAGAGATGCAGTATTATCGAGGTTATGGGCCGTGGTGCAGGATATCTTGCTCTGTGGTGTGGTATTGCCAACGGTGCTGAGGATGTTCTGATCCCTGAGAAATATGATTATGATGAACAGAAGCTGATCAACAACATCATCGAGAGTCGTAAGAAGGGCAAAAAACATCATATCATCATCAATGCAGAAGGTATCGGTCATTCAGAAGCAATGGCAAAACGTATCGAAGCTGCTACTGGTATTGAGACACGTGCTACAATCCTTGGACATATGCAGCGTGGTGGAAGCCCGACATGTAAGGACCGTGTATACGCATCTATGATGGGTGCTCTGGCTGTAGATCTTCTTGTTGCAGGTAAGAGTTGTCGTGTAGTTGGATATCGTCATGGCGAGTTCGTAGACTTCGATATCAACGAAGCGCTTGCTATGCAGAAAGGTATTTCCGATTATCAGTGGGAAGTATGCCAGTCACTTTCTCATAACTATGATAAAAACAACAAATAACAAATGAATAAAAGGATGCAGTTATATAACAGACTGCATAAATTAAATACTGCTCAGATAATTACCCTCGGTTTTGCGGGGGTGATTATCTTAGGGGGATTGCTTCTGTGGCTGCCGTTTTGTACGGCGCCCGGATACCATACTTCTTTTACAGATGCCATGTTTACGGCAACTACAAGTGTCTGCGTAACAGGGCTTGTGACCGTTGTTACGGCAACGCAATGGACATTGATCGGCAAGATCATCATTCTTGTTTTGATCCAGATCGGAGGTGTGGGACTGATTTCTCTGGGCAGTATTATTTTTATAAGTCTGCGTAAAAAAATATCGCTGAGAAATCGCCGCATTATCCAGGAATCCTATAACATGGATAGAATGAGCGGAATGGTGAATTTGGTAAGAAAAGTGTTACTTTGTGTACTGGGTGCCGAGGGAATCGGGGCTGTTTGTTATTCGTTCCGATTTATTCCTCAGTTTGGTCCGGTAAAGGGAATCGGCTATTCTGTTTTTACGGCAGTGTCAGCATTCTGTAATGCCGGAATTGATTTGATTGGTGAGGATAGTCTGGCACCGTATGTTGCGGATCCGGTGGTGAATTTTACAACGATCGGACTGGTTATCATGTCAGGACTTGGATTTGTCGTATGGTGGGATATCTGGGATAAGATTAAACAGGTTGTCAGGGGGAAACTTCCTCTGAACAGGGCATTTAAAACACTTCGCCTTCATAGCAAGATGGTATTGGTTATGACTGTTTCGCTGGTTGTCGGTGGAACGGTGCTGATTTTTTTGTTTGAGCATGGAAATATATACAGTATTGGATCTTATTCCATCGGGACGAAATGGATGGCTTCTTTATTCCAGTCAGTAACAACAAGAACCGCAGGATTTTTTACGGTAGGGCAGGACAGATTTTCCAATGCAACGTATCTGTTATGTCTGGTATTGATGTTGATTGGCGGTTCACCGATGGGAACAGCCGGCGGAATTAAGACCACTACTGTAGCGGTTCTTCTTCTGGGGCTGAAATCAAATCTTCAGGGAAAGAAGGATGTAGAAGTACACCACAGAAGAATCAGAGACAGCTATATCCGTTCTGCTATTGTAGTAACGGGAATGGCATTTGGAGTACTGATTGTCATGAGTATTCTGTTATGTGCGATTATGCCGAAAGCAGCAGTGCAGGATGTTGTTTATGAGATCACTTCAGCAGTTGCGACGGTAGGACTGACCAGAGGCCTGACACCACAGTTGAATGCAATTGGTAAATGGATTGTGATTCTGACCATGTATCTTGGAAGAATCGGTCCGCTGACTCTGGGAACAGCAGTGACGGTACGTGCGCAGAAGATGCCATCAGATTCTCATCTTGCGGCTGAAGATATTATGATTGGATAATTGGATTAGAAGGAGAAATTGGGAAGAAATGAAGAACAAATCTTATGCAGTGATCGGTCTTGGCCAGTTTGGAATGACCGTAGCGCTCACGCTGGCAGAGGCGAACTGTGATGTGCTTGCCATTGATGACAAAGATGACAATGTGCAGGATATTGCAGAGAAAGTTTCATATGCTGTCAAAGCAGATGTACGTGATCCGGGCGTTCTGGAGTCGCTTGGCGTACAGAATGCAGATGTTGCAGTCATTGCGGTAGCTGAAAACATGGAAGCCAGTATCACTGCCACCATGCAGGTGAAAGAACTTGGCGTTCCTTTTGTAATGGCGAAAGCAATGAATTCTCTTCACGGAAGAATCCTTGAGAAGATCGGAGCGGATAAGGTCATCTATCCGGAACACTCTATGGGAGTCCGTGTGGCAAGAAATTTACTCTCCAGTGGCTTTATCGATATGTTCGAACTTTCTTCCGATTTCAGCATGGCGGAATTTAAGATTCCACAGGAATGGATAGGAAAAACACTCCGGGATCTGAAAATCAGGGAGAAATATCATATTAATCTGATTGGGCTGAAACAGGGTGAGCGGATAAATATGAATGTGAAGCCGGATAAAGCACTTCCGGCAGACTGCACGATAGTGGCAGCAGGAGCAAACAGTGACCTGAATAAGGTTTCGGGAAATTGAGGATAATATATGATCACCAGTGTAAATAATGGACAGGTAAAAAATATCATACAGTTAAACCAGAAAACAAAAGCCCGCAGAGAACAAGGGCTTTTTGTTGCAGAAGGAAGAAAAATGTTTGGCGAGGCACCAAGAGAATGGGTTTCTAAAGTGTATGTGTCAGAGACACTTACCGACGATACAGGACTGATGACCCAGGTGGAGAAACTTCCATATGAAATAGTTGCAGATTTTGTTTTCCGTCAGATGAGCGATACACAGACTCCACAGGGAATCCTTACTGTGTTGAAAAAACCTTCCTATACAATAGAGGATATTCTTGGCGGTGAGAACCCGCTGGTCATGATCCTGGAGGATCTGCAGGATCCGGGAAATGCAGGAACGATTCTCCGTACAGGCGAGGGTGCCGGAGTAAGTGGAATCCTTCTGACAAAGACTTGCGTGGATATCACTAACCCGAAAGTTATACGATCTACGATGGGCTCTGTCTACAGAATGCCTTTTCTATATGTAGAAAGTGTGGTATCATTAGCACAGGAACTGAAAGACAGAAATATCCGCACTTTTGCGGCACATCTGCATGGAAAGAACTCTTATGATCAGGAATCCTACACAGGAGGAACTGCGTTCCTGATCGGCAATGAGGGAAAAGGCCTGACAGATGAGGCGGCGGAGAGCGCAGATTGTCTGATCAGGATTCCTATGTGTGGAAAAGTAGAATCCCTGAATGCCGCCATGGCATCTGGAATTCTCATGTATGAGGCTGCACGTCAGAGAAGATGAAAGAATAGCTATTCTGGCAGCGATATTTGTCTGTTGAGATGCTGTACCAGAATAGTTACTTTGACTGATGTCAGCACATATCAGAAAGGGGGAGTTTCATGCAGCCTTTGATCTGGCTTGGATTTCTTGCATTATTGCTTGTGATAGAAGCAATCACAGCAGGACTCACCACCATCTGGTTTGCCGGAGGTGCATTGGTCGCAGCCATTGCATGTTATGCAGGGGCGAATCTGACTGTACAGATACTGTGTTTTTTGTGCGTTTCCCTGGTACTTCTGATTTTTACCAGACCATTGGCCATGAAGTACTTCAACAAAGAAACCACACAGACCAATGTAAACAGTCTGATTGGAAAGAAAGCAGTTGTGATTCAGGACATTGACAATCTGGCACAGACAGGTCAGGTTCGTATCAATGACATTGAATGGACTGCACGTTCTGCCGATGACGAAAAAATCGGCAAAGACACCGTCGTGACGATTCAGGAGATCCGCGGTGTGAAACTCATTGTAAAACAAAATAAGGAGGATTAGTTATGAGCGTGGTTTTTCTGATAGTTATTATCATTATCGCAGTATGGGTACTTGCATCCTGCATCCGCATCGTGCCACAGGCATATGCAGTGATTCTGGAACGCCTTGGCGCTTATCAGGCAACCTGGAGCACCGGAATTCATTTCAAGATTCCGTTCATTGAACGAGTAGCAAGAAAGGTAAATCTGAAGGAACAGGTAGTGGATTTTCCACCGCAGCCGGTTATTACAAAGGATAACGTAACCATGCAGATCGATACAGTTGTATTCTTCCAGATCACAGATCCGAAGCTTTACACCTATGGAGTAGAGAATCCGATCATGGCCATCGAGAATTTGTCCGCAACAACCTTAAGAAATATTATCGGTGACATGGAACTGGATGAGACACTGACATCCCGTGAAACTATCAACACCAAGATGAGAGCTTCTCTTGATGAAGCAACTGATCCATGGGGAATTAAGGTTAACCGTGTGGAATTAAAGAATATCATTCCCCCGGCTGCCATCCAGGATGCGATGGAGAAACAGATGAAAGCCGAGCGTGAACGTCGTGAGGCAATCCTGATCGCAGAAGGTCAGAAGAAATCTACGATCCTTGTAGCAGAAGGTAAAAAACAGTCCGCTATTCTGGACGCAGAAGCTGAGAAACAGGCAGCAATCCTTCGTGCCGAAGCGCAGAAAGAGCGTATGATCAAGGAAGCTGAAGGTCAGGCTGAGGCAGTTCTGAAGGTACAGAATGCCAACGCAGAAGGTATCCGCATGATCAGAGAAGCGGGAGCAGATGAAGCAGTTCTGACATTGAAGAGTCTGGAAGCCTTTGCTAAAGCAGCAGATGGAAAAGCAACCAAGATCATTATTCCGTCAGATATTCAGGGAATCGCCGGTCTGGCAAGTTCTTTGAAAGAGATCGTAACTGATTCGAAGTCTGAAACTGATAAATAATAATTTATAAAGTGAATTATTAATGAAGCAGATAGAGATTTTCGTTATTGTTTACTCTGCTTTCAATAATGAGATATCTGCTTTATTACATAGGAATAAAAGAATATAAATGTTATAGTACACGAAGTGAACAGTAACAAATAAATGGCATCGGGGAGAGAATTATCATGAATTTAAAAGGAAGAAATTTTCTGACACTGAAAGATTTTACACCAGAAGAGATCACATATCTTATTGATTTATCCGCAGAACTTAAAGCAAAGAAAAAAGCCGGAGAGCTTCATGAATATTACAAGGGTAAAAACATTGCGCTGATTTTTGAAAAAACAAGTACAAGAACCCGCTGCTCTTTCGAAGTAGCTGCTCATGACCTTGGAATGGGAAGCACATATCTGGATCCTACAGGTTCTCAGATTGGTAAGAAAGAAAGCATTGCAGATACAGCAAGAGTTCTGGGAAGAATGTATGATGGTATCGAATATCGTGGATTTGGTCAGGAAGTTGTAGAAGAACTTGCAAAACATGCAGGTGTTCCGGTATGGAACGGTCTGACAAACGAATACCATCCGACACAGATGATCGCAGATATGCTGACAATCCGTGAACATTTCGGTGATTTAAAAGGCCGCAAACTGGTATATATGGGCGATGCCCGTTACAACATGGGTAACTCTCTGATGATTGCCTGCACAAAACTTGGTATGCATTTCGTAGCCTGCACAACTAAGAAATATTTTCCGAATGCAGAGCTTGTTGCTCAGTGTGAGGAATATGCAAAAGCATCCGGCGGAAGCATCACTCTTACAGAAGATGTTCAGACAGGAACAAAAGACGCCGATGTTATCTATACAGATGTATGGGTATCCATGGGTGAGCCAGACGAAGTATGGACAGAGAGAATCCATGATCTGACACCTTATAAAGTAACAAAAGATGTTATGAAGAACGCAGGAGAGAAAGCAATCTTCCTTCACTGCCTGCCGGCATTCCATGATCTTAAGACAAAGATTGGCAAAGAAATGGGAGAGAGATTTAACCTGACAGATATGGAAGTAACAGACGAAGTATTTGAATCTGAACAGTCCAAAGTATTTGACGAGGCAGAAAACCGTATGCATACTATCAAAGCAGTTATGGTAGCAACATTAGGAGAGCCGGAGAACAAATAATGGCACAGAATGATCTGTATAATGAAGAAACAATTTCACAGGCAATAAATACAAAATGGGCGGGCAAAACCGTCCATTTTGCAAAAGAAACAGATTCTACGAATTCATGGATCAAGCGCCTGGCAAAAGATGGTGCAGAGCATGGAACTCTGGCAGTTGCGGAATTCCAGTCTGCGGGAAGAGGGCGTTTTGACAGAAGATGGGAAGCGCCGGAGGGCAGCTCTATTATGATGACACTGCTCTTACGTCCGGAATTTTCACCGCAGTATGCGTCCATGCTGACACTGGTCATGGGAATGGCAGTGGCACAGGCAGCGGAGGAACTGGGGTTTAATGTAAGTATTAAATGGCCCAATGATATTGTGATCTCTAAGAAGAAAATCTGTGGTATCCTTACCGAGATGGGAACAAATGGTGTGAAGATCAATTATGTTCTCATCGGAGTAGGAATCAATGTAAATCTGAAAGAATTTCCGGAAGAAATGCAGGACAAAGCGACTTCACTGATTTTGGAGGGCGGTCATGAATATGACAGAAATCAGGTGATTGCACTGGTGATGAAATATTTCGAGATCAACTATGAGAAATTTATCCAGACCTGTGATTTTACTCATCTGCTGGATGATTACCACAGAATCCTTGCAAACCTGAACCAGCCGGTCAGAGTGATCGATGGTGACAGAAGTTTCGAAGGAATCTGCAGGGGAATTGATGAAAAAGGTGAGCTGCTTGTGGAAAGGCAGAATAAAGAAGTTGTGAAAGTCAGTGCAGGAGAGGTCTCGGTGCGTGGGCTTTACAGCTATGTATAAAGATTTTGAATAATTTTGAAAGAGGGAAACAGTAATTTATGTATCAGGACAACATTACTCTCTGCGGCGCAAGTGCCTATGAGAAGAAATTTTACTTTAATCAGGATTTCAATGCACTTCCGGATCATGTGAAGAAAGAACTTCAGATCATGTGTGTTCTTTACACAGAGGATGTAGGAGGAATCCTGACTCTGGAATTTGACGAAAACGGCAGACTTCAGTTTAAAACAGAAGCTCTGGAAGCAGATGCCCGTTACGATGAGATCGGAAGCGGACTGAAGATCAAACAGCTTCAACAGGACAAGAAAGAACTTCTGGAATCTCTGGAAATGTATTATAAAGTATTCTTTCTCGGAGACATCCCGGAAGAAGAACTGAAGAAAACATCGGGCAGTGAGGACTGAATCCATGCAGACAAAGAATGAGCCGGTACAGGCAAGACAACTATTCATGAAGATGCAGTGGAAAATAGGAAACGTACAGATTGATAATCCGTTTGTCCTTGCACCAATGGCAGGTGTCACAGACCTGCCATTTCGAACGCTCTGTAAAGAGCAGGGAGCCGGACTGATCTGTATGGAAATGATCAGTGCCAAAGCGATTTCTTTTCACAATAAGAACACCATTGCCCTGATGGAGATTGATCCGTGTGAGCACCCGGTTTCCATGCAGCTTTTTGGAAGTGAACCGGATCTTATGGCAGAAGTTGCAAAATCCATTGAGGACAGAGACTTCGATATCCTGGACATCAACATGGGATGCCCTGTGCCGAAGGTTGTCAATAACGGTGAGGGATCTGCATTGTTGAAGAACCCGAATCTGATTGAAGAGATTGTTCGAAAAGTATCATCTGTAATCAGTAAACCGTTGACTGTCAAGGTGCGAATCGGATTTGAGAATGAACCGGTAGATATTGTTGAGATTGCGAAACGTATTGAGGATGCGGGAGCAGCAGCGCTTGCAGTGCATGGGCGCACCAGACAGCAGTACTATTCCGGCACTGCAGACTGGGATACGATCCGCAGGGTAAAAGAAGCGATTACCATTCCTGTAATTGGAAACGGGGATGTAGATTCTCCGCTGAAAGCAGAAGAACTGGTGAAACAGACCGGATGTGATGCAGTTATGGTGGGACGTGCAGTAAGGGGAAATCCCTGGTTATTCCGCGAGCTGAATCATTATTTCCGGACAGGAGAACTGTTGGAACATCCATCTGTAGAGGAAATACGTGAAATGATCCTGCGTCATGCCAGAAAACAGATTGAATTAAAAGGTGAATTCGTAGGAATCCGTGAGATGCGTAAACACGTTGCCTGGTATACTGCAGGCATGCGTCACAGCGCAGGGCTCAGAAGAGAGTCAAATACCATAGAAAGTTATGAAGCCCTGGAGGAGCTTCTGTCAAGACTTGGATAAACTAGTGTGCCAAGGCCTTGACGGGAACCTTCCCAGGGCTTTTTTAAGATGTTTTGTGTTTCTTACGTCGAAGAATAACATAAATTAAAATTGCGGCAAACAGGATGAACAATATGCTGCAGGAATACAGGTAATTCATACATGCTCCCATGATTCCCCATTTCTGAACCATGAATGTGGCAGGGAAGATTGTAAGTACAGCAGTGATCGCATATACAATAATAATGCATCCGCCATTACGGATCGCGATCAGGATATTGTACATCATATAAACCCCGGCACCAATCGTTCCTCCGACCAGCAGAACAATAAAGTGCAGCTTATAAGGGGAGAGGTCAACCTCGTAGATGATCTCCAGCAGAGTTCTTCCAAGCAGATGTCCGGCAACAACAACTGCTGCACCACAGATCAGGATAATGCCGATGATCCTGAGAACATATATGGAAAACTTTTTGAGATCATTTTTCCACCAGAGTTCTGCGATAGTAGTGATAGTTGGTTTAAATACAAATTCGCACATCAGAGTAATGACAAAGGATGGCATAAACAGAACACTGTAATAGGTCTGATATTCATCTGTCATAACGCTGGACATCGCATATTTCGGTATGTTGTATAAAAGCAGTGACAGAAATGTTCCTGCAAACAGAGGAGTACAGATCTTCAGAAGTTTCCGTACATTGGAAAACTGAAATGATCTGTTTACAGTAACTGCTTCTCCCGGATATTTCTTAGTAAAAACATTATTGATGACCAGACACAGAATCAGCGAAGTCACTGCAGTGGAAGTACAGGTAAATGCCAGATTTTGTGTCACAAGCAGGGCTGCTGTGAAATATACTGCGGAATAAATATTCCTTACGGCAAGCATTTTTCCCATGATCTCAACGTGGTAAGTCTGCTGGAAATTCCCGTGAAATACATCCTCTACGGCATCTACCATTTTCATCATAATAATAAATACACTGATAATAATGTACTCACCCGAAAAGCTCCAGGCACTGTAGATGATTCCAAAGAGGAGCATCAGCCCGCAGGTAATGATACGTGATACTTCATACTCTGAGAAGAGATACTTGCGATCCAGATCAGTGGCCTGATAAGTTCGCATTCCATATCTTCCCACAGTGAGAAGCAGCTGTGCAGTAGCATAACTCAGGGAAAAAAATCCCGCAGGTCCCACACCGCAGATTCTGGTTACGACCATAAGGTACAGAAAAGAAGACAGCGAATAACTGGTACTTCCGATCATGTTCCAGAGGAATGCCTTCTTTGTATTTTTTTCTTTTGCCATATGATGACCTTTCTTTAACTGGTTTTATAAGCGGGCAGTGCAGAGGATTGAGAATAATCTGCCTGAGCTGCCCGGTAGATGAGTTTAATTTTTCTTTCTTACAATAAGTAGTTTATACATTTTACCTGCCAGATTATAAAGACCTGTTTTTCGCAGAAAAGGTGAAAGTGTACGGATAATACGGGTAATCATAGAACCTTTCATATACTTTCTTAAAACAGCTTCCTTTTCAGAGGCAAAAGCTGTCAGATATTCCTGCCAGAATTTCTGCCGGTTTTTTGGAGGCTTGGCAGAGTACTCCAGATGAGGCTGCCAGCATTCCTGTCTGGTGACAGATTTAGAGTCAAACTGACCTTTCAGTGAATCAAAAAGCTGCTGACCCTTTGCAGTGTTGACCAGAACAACATTTACACCGGATTCGATGTCAAACGGCAGATTTGCCTTCTCGCCTGTCCAGAAATCGCCCAGAGAAAAATCACCGGGGCGTTTATAGCTTGTGTATCTGCAGTGGAAGCAGGAAGGACGATTTCCATATAAACTCAGGAAAAATTTGTTGAAAGAAAACGTACTGATAACAGAGTCAACAGAACCTTTTTTTAAACGTACATCAAGAACCTGTTCACGCCAGGAAACTTTTTTGCTTCTCATATTGATATGAGTGATCTCATCGTCGAAAGCAATGTATTTTGTTTTGAGAATCTTTATGTAATCTTCCCAGATCTTACGGCTTGGAACACCGTGACAGATATTGTCACAGGTATACAGTTTTTCTGTGTTGATCCGTTTAACTTTCAGGTATTTACAGACTCCTGAGATTTGACATGGAGTACCGGTGAGAAGAACGGTTCTGCTGTTTTTAAGATCATCAATGATGTGGGCATATACTTCAGAAATATCACTGTCTACATATTTTGATGTTCTGAATTTCCATGCAGTTTCCTCATCTTCGGCACGCATATGGCGGACAGAAAAACTATCGTCAAATGCAACACCATAGATAACACCGTTCTGATTTAAGGTCCATCTGGCAAGAAGTGTAAACATGCCGCCGGAAGAACTCTCCATAAGAACAGACTTATCAGGATTGCGGACTGCATAGATAGCCGGATCTGCTTCCTGGTTTACATAGTTTTCCAGCATAGGACATACTTTTTCGCATAAGCCGCAATTCTTACATTTGGTTTTATCTAAACGAGGATAATAAAATCCGTATTTATCCTGTCTCATGGTAATTGCAGATGCACTGCAGATATTACTGCATGCAGAACATCCGCAGCAGTCTTTGCGGGACTGATTTTCTAAGAACATTTTTACCTCTTTTCCAATTTCGGATCTGTTGTTTACAGCAGGATCACGAAAATCTCTTTTTGTTGTCAGGCAGATATTTATTTTACCATTTCGCTGAGCTTATGTAATGAGAAATTGCGGAAATTTGCAATCTGTTCATTTGCATAAGTAAAGTCAATCTCTTCTGTAAGCTGTTCATCAGACACATCATTCATTGTGCGGTCAGAAAGATTTACCAGTTTCAGAAGCTGTTCTACGCGGCGGTTTTTATGATGGCCGTCTGCTTTGGCAAAGAATTTACGGTTGAATAACAGAGAAAATACCACTCCATGGAAGGAATCAGAGATTACATATTCGGCATTTTTAAACAATCCCATCCATTCAGCCGGACCTACAGTGATTTCGCAGCGGCATTTCAGCAGGCCTACAAGCGGGAATGGAATGTATACGATGCGGTATCCGGTTTCTTTTTTGAGACGTCTTGCAAAGTTTACAATCTCAGGATTGATTCCCAGCTGATAAACCAGAATATATTTTCCTCTGATTTTGGGGTCTTTCAGTAATTTATTCCATTCATCTGCGGTGAGAAGAAGAGTAGGATCGCAGACAACTTCCGGTTTCTTTCCGGTGAGTTCATTTACAATGTCTGCGCCGTAATCCTCACGGACAAGGATTTCGTCAAAATCATTCAACAGACGGCTGTAATCATTGCGGAACTGTTCCGGCGGGATGTGTTCGCCGATACTGGCAGCGTAACTGCACTTTTTCTTTCCTTTTTCAGGGAAATCAAGAAAATAAGTCTGGTCAAAGTTTGTAAGCTTGTAATCCCAGATCTGATCGCTTCCTGCAATATAAATATCATATTTACCGGAAACAGCCCGCATATTTCCTTTTGTTACAGGTTCACTGTATTTCATGTGTTTACGGAACTGATCACATTTGCGGCGGCGAGGAATATAGCAGATATGTCCGATGGCACCGTAGATATAGTTGAATAATCCTTTTTCCTTCAGGTTGATCAGGCGGAAAGGATTACTGATATACTGACAGCTGTAATCGATGATCTCAGGGTAAGTACCAAGCTCGCGGAGCTTTTTCTGCAGAGCATAGCTTTGTAAGATTGCACCATAGTTGTCATAATTGTGGAAGGTGATAACACCAATTCTTTTTTTATTCATAAAATCCTCCGGTTTTAAAAAGTAAAGCTGTCGGATAATCCGACATTATGAAAGGGATTCGGAAGTTATAAAAATTCCGAGAAACAGCGGCAGAGCATAGATGATCGGAAATGTATATCTTGGATGTCCCAATGCTGCCGGACCGATGAAGGTAACAGCAAGAGTAAGCAGTAAAGGCAGTCCGAGAAGCAGAAGTCTGCCGTTCTTTTTACATAAAGCGTAAAGACATACTGTCAGGAGCAGAAAATCGGTAAAGCCCTGATTTACACAGAGACCTAATATTGGAATGTTGCTGAATTCCAGATAATAAGAGTTTAGAGCCGCTTTTGCTTCCTGATTAGAATATACTGCCTGATAAACATCAGAATAATCAGGATTTTTAATCTGGACAATTTTTTTCCTGACGCCCAAATAATATTTTGAATTATCTTTCAGAGGGCTGAACAGGCAGTAATTCTGATTTAAAGTTGCATTGATGCACGTTCCGGGATGACGAAAAAACAATTTAACCCATGTATGAAGGAAATCGAGAAGTTCTCTGGATGAAACATTATTATTAAAGCCGTGCTTGATTCCGTCATAATTAGCAGGATTGTAATGGCTGGCGTATTCCTCAGGTGTATATTTGATTACTGAAGAAATAGATTGCAATTCGTCATCAGACAAATCATCACTGTGATAAAGCATATAACGTGCAGTTTGCTGCAGTGGAAGTGCGAACATGGCACGTGTGGAAATTTTTTCTACATTATATTTTTCGTATAAGAAAGAGGTATTTACCTTTCCTGTACATAAAGGTACGGTCAGCAATGCAAGAAACAGGATTGCCCAGCGTATGGTTTGTTTTCTGTGCAGGATGAGATATATCTCCCGGCATACAGCAAAGAGAATCAGGACTGCAACAACATAAAAACCGTTTTGTCGGAAAAACATACCGAGTACGGCGATAACGGTAAGAACTGGATGTTTCAGGTCCTTTTTGTAAATATCTGTTCTGAAAATATACCATGTCAGTTCATTCATCAACAGCAGAATAGCTACATTGTAAAAAATGTCGATGAGCAGAGAAGTAACGTATCCTGCAATGACAGGTGCAACGGAAAAAATAATAAGTGTTCCAAATAGACAGTGGCGGGGAACATTAAACCTGTTCATGGTAGAAATTGTATAGGCAAGTACCAGTAAAAGACATAAAGCCTGGATAAATGCCAGAATAGTCAGACCGATGACCGGACTGCCAAGTGCCGCACCCATATCGGAAAATCGTCCCAGAAGCTGCGTGTAAATGATTGGATGTTGTGAGGTATATGGGCAGACGCCATAATACTGTAAAAGGCTGACTTCACTGTCTATCGGGACTGTGAAGGGATAACGGATAATCAGGTGCGGAAGCCACAGAATCCCCATGACTATAAAAGATTTGAGAAAACATTTTTTTTCAAATAAAAAAGAAAATAATGTCTTAAATGTCTCAGAAACTTTGATGTTATGGAGATGTGACAGACTGCCAACTGCCTTCAACATTATCCGGAAAAAGATTGCTCCACCCAGAAACACAAGCAGCAGCTCGGGTAAAACCAGTTTTTGCGAAGTGATAGCATTTTTCAGGCTGGTATCTGCGGAATAGAATACTCCCATAATGGAACATATGGTAAAAACTATTACAATAATTCCTGCCAGTATCTGAAAAAAAATACCGGATATGTCAGGCTGATTCCAGATGATTTTTTTATATGCCAGAAATAAGACAATCAGTATGCAGGATGAAATGACAGATGAACCTGAAAAAAGGGAAAATACATGATCTTCTGTGACCGCAAAAGTAAAGAAAAGGGTACTGAGAATTGCGTATATAAAAATACTGAGATCATGTTTTAATATTTTGGGCATGATACGTGTTTCCTTTCTGTTATATGTTTATGGGGACCTGTTCTGCCGGAAAAAGCCGCCATTCTTATTTAAATATAGCAACATTAAAGAAAAAAGTAAATGATAAGCAGAGAAATTTTTATAGTTGACGATTAGCTGGCAGTGTGCAATAATCGTAAATAGCAGAAAGCCCTGAAATGGGCTGTTTTTGTGTAACAGAAGGAGAAAAGACATATATTTTGGAGGAAACTTTCAATGTTAGATGAAATAGCAGTTCTGATTCCCTGCTACAATGAAAGTAAATCGATTGCCAAAGTAATCCAGGATATGAAAAGGGAGCTGCCGGAGGCAACGATTTATGTATATGATAATAATTCAACAGATGGAACAGATGAGATTGCCAGAGGAGAAGGTGCAGTAGTCCGTTATGAATATCAGCAGGGAAAAGGAAACGTAATCCGGAGTATGTTCCGGGACATTGACGCACGGTGTTACATTATGGTGGATGGAGACGATACATATCCGGCTGAATATGCCAGAGAAATGTGTGATAAAGTTCTGAATGACAGGACAGATATGGTGGTGGGAGACAGGCTTTCTTCCACTTATTTTACAGAGAATAAGCGCCCGTTCCACAATTTTGGAAATACAATTGTCAGAGCGTTTATCAATCGGCTTTTTCGCAGTAATATTAAAGATATTATGACCGGCTACCGTGCCATGAGTTATCGCTTCGTGAAAACTTTTCCTGTTCTTTCCAGAAATTTTGAAATTGAAACAGAGATGACCATCCACGCAATTGATAAGAAAATGCGGGTCGACAATGTGATCGTAGATTACAGAGACCGTCAGGAAGGCAGCGAATCAAAGCTGAATACATATTCAGACGGAGCAAAAGTGCTAAAAACCATATTCAGAATGTATAAAGACTATAAGCCGTTACAGTTCTTTTCAACGATTGCGGGGATTTTATTTGTGCTTGGAATTATCTTTTTTATTCCTATTCTGAAAAAATATATTAAGATGGGAGTTGTTACAAAAATCCCAAGCCTGATCGTTATCTGTTTTGTGATTCTTACAGCAATTATCTGCTGGTTCTCAGGTATTATCCTGTCTACGTTGGTACATCAGCATAAACAGAACTTTGAGTTTGAACTGAACACAGTATCTGACAGATTTAAAGAACTCTGTGAAAAAGAGAAACGGGAAATAAAAGAGTAATGGACAGAGCAATGAAATGAAGCAATGAAAGGCGTCTGGAATGCTTGACAATCCAGGCGCTTTTTTGTATAATACAGAAATTGTGAATATCCTAGAATAAGTCTGCCCTTTTTTAGGTATGATGTATCAGGAAGCACATAAATCCATGTAGTGATCCGGGGTGTATATAAGACACCATAGACTATATACCGGATGTTGAAAGGGAGTAAGGTTATTATGGAAGAAAAGAAAAACTTACTAACTTATGCAGGACTTAAAAAATTAGAAGAAGAGCTGCATGATTTAAAGGTAGTAAAGAGAAAAGAAGTAGCAGAGAAAATTAAGGAAGCCAGAGAACAGGGCGACTTATCAGAGAATGCGGAATACGATGCAGCGAAAGACGAACAGAGAGACATTGAAGCACGTATCGAAGAAATCGAGAAGATCTTAAAGAATGCTGAAGTTGTAGTTGAGGATGAAGTAGACCTTGACAAGATCAGCGTTGGATGTAAAGTAAAAGTACACGATTTCGAATTTGAAGAAGATATCGAACTGAAAATTGTAGGTTCCACAGAGGCTAACAGCCTTGAAGGCAAGATCTCCAACGAATCTCCTGTTGGAAAAGCACTTATGGGTGCTCACACAGGTGATGTAGTAGAAGTTGAGATGCCAGCCGGAATCATGAAATACAAAGTTCTGGAGATCCAGAGAAACGTATAAGAAACGGATGACTGAGGTGCGCGTAAAGATTTTCCATGCAGAGCATGACGCGCACCTTTCTGTGACTATAAAAGATTAATCGTAAACTGTTCAGTACCTTCACAGTTACGAGTCAAAATCCATTAAAAATCGCCTTCGGCGATGGGATTTTGACTCGTATGTCTCGGGATTTTGGCATGCTCATGCCAAAACACCTCGCGGGATAGTAGACTTCTGAATAGTTATGATTAATCAAATAAATACAAGAATATAAGGAGGAACCAAGGTGGCACAGCAGAAGCAGCAGGAACAGGATTTAAACCAGTTACTGAAGGTACGTCGTGAGAAACTTGCAGATCTTCAGGCTAACGGAAAAGATCCATTTCAGATCACAAAATTTAACCAGACTCATCACTCACTCGAAGTGAAGAACCTTTACGAAGCACATGAGGCAGAACTTCTCAAAGACCGTCAGGAAGTAGATGTAACCGGTCTTGATGAAGAACAGGCAAAGGAAGCTGTTAAGAAAGATTACGAAGAAAGAAGAAGCATCATGGACGCAAGTCCGATCCACGTATCAATCGCGGGCCGTATGATGTTTAAGAGAGTTATGGGTAAAGCTTCTTTCTGCAACATCCAGGATTTACAGGGAAATATCCAGGTATATGTAGCAAGAGATGCAATCGGAGCAGACTCTTATGCAGACTTCAAGAAATCTGATATCGGCGATATCTTTGGACTGGAAGGTTTTGCATTCAGAACAAGAACAGGTGAGATTTCCATTCATGCAGAGAGCATGACTCTTCTCTCCAAGAGCTTGCAGATCCTTCCTGAGAAATTCCATGGTCTGACAGATACAGATACACGTTACCGTCAGAGATATGTGGATCTTATTATGAATCAGGACAGCAAAGAAGTATTTATCAAACGTTCAAAAATCCTCAAAGAGATCCGTAACTTCCTTGCAGACCGTGATTTCATGGAAGTTGAAACTCCAATGCTTGTTGCAAATGCAGGTGGAGCAGCAGCAAGACCATTCGAAACACATTACAATGCACTGAACGAAGATGTTAAGCTTCGTATTTCTCTGGAACTTTATCTGAAGAGACTGATTGTTGGTGGTCTTGAGAGAGTTTTCGAGATCGGTCGTGTATTCCGTAACGAAGGTGTTGATACCCGTCATAACCCGGAGTTCACTCTGATGGAACTTTATCAGGCATATACAGATTACGAAGGAATGATGGAACTGACAGAGTCCATGTTCCGTTATCTGGCAGAAAAGGTTTGCGGATCTACTAAGATTTCCTATAAGGGAATTGAGATCGACCTTGGAAAACCTTTCGAACGTCTGACAATGAACGATGCAATTAAGAAATATACAGGAATTGATTTCGACGAAGTAGCAGATGATGAAGCAGCTAAGAAACTTGCTGAGGAACATCATATTGAATATGAAGAACGTCACAAGAAAGGTGATATCATCAACCTCTTCTTCGAAGAATTCTGTGAGAAAGAACTGATCCAGCCGACATTTATCATGGATCACCCGATTGAGATTTCTCCGCTGACAAAGAAGAAACCTTCCGACCCTTCAAAGGTAGAACGTTTCGAACTTTTCATCAATACATGGGAAATGTGTAACGCATACTCCGAACTGAACGACCCAATCGACCAGCGTGAGCGTTTCGCAGCACAGGATGCAAATGCGGCAGCAGGAGATGACGAAGCAGAACATACAGATGAAGACTTCCTGAATGCACTGGAAATCGGTATGCCGCCAACAGGTGGTATCGGATACGGAATCGACCGTCTGGTTATGCTGCTTACAGACAGTGCAGCAATCCGTGACGTTCTTCTGTTCCCGACGATGAAGTCTTTAGATAAATAAATCCAGTAAAATCAAGGGTTTCAGCGATTACAAGTTGTGATTTACTACAAATTTACTACAAATTTGCTACGCATAATACGGAATAATACTTAATAATACGTTTTGTGCGACATTCAATTTTATATTTTGTACTTCAAGGACACTTTCCAAGTGAGAATTTGGGAGTGTCCTTTTTGCGTGTTGCAATGAGCCAAGTGCCATGCTTGCATGAGCATTTGGCGAATGCCGCGACAACGAGCAGCTATGCTGCGAGTGTGGTTATGGTCAAAAATAAAGAATTGGAGGAATAAAGCATGAATAGTACAGCGTTAGGAGCAGAAAACACAAAGAAAGAGAGCATTATTTTTATCAGTGAAGCACATGAGAAATTCTACTACGAGAAATTAGAAGAAGTAAGGTATCAGGATGTGTACCACAAGGCACTTTGCTATTGCCTCGGCATTAACGATGATACCAGAAGGAATGCGAATCGCATTTATGATTTTAAGACAGGCTGTGTAAAAACAGAATGTTTGCATGAAGGCTGGCAGACCAGCGGAAGCGTGAAAGTAGTCAGAATGGCATTTAATCTATATTGCAATGCCACACCAAGCGTGGATGATTACACGGACGAAGAGGAGCGGATTAACGAGTGCAGGCAGTACACAGTGGAGGAATTATTCTGCTGTGCCTATGCACCATATTTTTGGCAGGCGATACAAATCCGGTATCCGGAGTATGCAACCTATAACCGGAAACTGTATGCCCTGTTTGGAGGAGCAGATTGATGTTAAAAGTTCGATTGATGGGAACAAAGAATGATATTAAATGGTTTGGGAAGATTTTGCAGAGAAATTCCAAAATCGAAGTGACAGAGTTTTCAGATTTATACCCGAATAAAGGGACAAAGAAGTTTTACAGAGCGTATGTAGAAGTGAAAAAGACTAATGTAGCAGAAAGTTAGCAAAGAGTAAAGGAGAATGTATCATGTGTAAAATAATAGCAATCGCAAATCAAAAAGGCGGAGTCGGAAAGACTACCACAACAAGCAACTTGGGAATAGGACTGGCAAAGCAGGGCAAGAGAGTTCTGCTGATAGATGCGGACGCACAGGGCAGTTTGACTGCAAGTTTGGGATTTACAGAGCCGGACAAGCTGGAGGAAACACTTGCGACTGTGATGGCAAATATCATCAATGATGTGGAAATGGAAGATGATTACGGTATTTTAAGGCATGAGGAAGGAATTGACCTTATGCCCGGTAATATCGAATTATCCGGTCTGGAGGTATCCTTGGTAAATGTCATGAGCAGGGAGCTTGTGATGCGTTCCTACATAGAGCAGGTGAAAGACAGATATGATTATATCCTGATTGACTGTATGCCTTCACTTGGCATGATAACCATAAATGCATTTGTCTGTGCGGATAGTATCTTAATCCCGGTACAGGCGGCATATCTGCCAGTGAAAGGTTTGGAACAGCTTATCAAGACCATTGGTAAGGTGAAGCGTCAGATTAACCCAAAGCTGTCCATTGAGGGTATTTTGCTGACCATGGTTGACAGCAGAACAAATTATGCAAAGGACATCAGTGCATTGCTGATTGAGAATTATGGAAACAAAGTGAGGATATTTGAGAATAGTATTCCGATTTCCGTAAGAGCTGCCGAGATTTCGGCAGAGGGCGTCAGCATCTATCAGCATGACCCAAAGGGAAAAGTAGCAAGTGCCTATCAATCTTTGACGGAGGAGGTGCTTGGCAATGAATAAGGCAGGAAGTGCGGCAAAGGTAAAGCTAAACAGTTTTGATGATTTATTCGGTGCTTCTGATATGACAGCAGGCACCAATCAGGTGCAGGAGATACCTCTTTCAGAGCTTTATGAGTTCAGAGGACACCCTTTTAAGGTGCTGGATGATGAGAAAATGCAGGAGACAGTGGAGAGTATCAAAAATTATGGTGTGCTTATGCCCGGTATTGCAAGACCGAGGGCAGAGGGCGGTTATGAGATAATCGCCGGACACCGCAGAAAACATGGCTGTGAGCTTGCAGGTCTTTCCACTATGCCTATGTTTATCAGAGATTACAATGATGATGAAGCTACGGTGATTATGGTAGATACTAATATCCAGAGGGAAGATATTCTCCCAAGTGAAAAGGCAAAAGCCTATTCCATGAAGTATGAAGCCATGAAGCATCAAGGCAAAAAAGGAAATGGAAGCAGCCTTGATGAAGTGGGAGAAGCAGCCGGAGAGAGTGGAAAGACGGTTCAGCGATATATATGGCTTGCACGTCTGTCAGATGAATTGCTGGATATGGTTGATAAGAAAAAAATCGGTCTGGTACAGGGTGTTGACATATCTTTTCTGACAGAGCAGGCACAGGAATGGGTGAAGGTCATTCTTGAAGAAACGGGTGCAGCTATCTCGACTACCCAATCATCAAAGTTAAAGGAATATGGGAAAAACGGCGAGCTGACTCTGCCAATGGTAAGACTGATATTGACGGAGGAAAAGCCAAAGGAAAGAAAAGTTACAATCAAAGCTGATAAAATCAGCAGATATTTTACGGAGGATTATTCCAGTGAAGATATAGAAAATATTATCTATCAGCTATTGGAAGAATGGAACACCGGAAAGGCGACGAATAAGCAGTAAAGGAGGCACGGTAAAGTGGGCGATACAATAAACTTTGATTATTACTACGGAATTGAAGCAGAGCAGTTCTCTTTTTATCGTGTTCCCCGACTTTTGATTAAAGACGAGAGATTTAAGGGGCTTAGCAGTGATGCTAAGCTCCTCTATGGGCTGATGCTTGACAGAATGTCATTATCCATGAAAAACGGCTGGTTGGATGATGAAAACCGAGCTTACATCATTTATACGGTGGATGCCATTATGGAAGATTTGGGATGTGCAAAGGCAACCTGCGTTAAGATTATGAAAGAGCTTGATACCGAAAATGGAATCGGTCTGATTGAAAAGAAACGCCGTGGACTTGGAAAGCCGGACATAATTTATGTGAAGAATTTTTCTACAATTACTGATGCACAGACAGAAGAAAAGTCCGATAATGCTGATAAATCCACAGAAGTTCAAAAACTGAACCTCAAGAAGTTTAATATGCATACTTCCAGAAGTTCAGAAATTGAACTTCAAGAGGTTCAGGATTTAGAACACCAGAAGTTCACAATGCAGACTTCAAGAGGTTCAGAAAGTGAACTTGCAGAAGTTCATAAAGCAGACCCTATTTATACTAACTATAATAAAACTAACCAGAGCTATATTGATATGAGTTATACCAATCCTATCAATCAATCTGGCAATGAGAGTAAGTCGGAAAAAAGGATTGATTTGATGGATGATGTCAATGCATACATAGAACTGATTAAGGATAATATCGAATATGAGCATCACATGAAGTACGATGACTGGCAGAACAAGGCTTTGTATGAGGAGCTTTTTGAGGTTATCTGTGAGGTTGTATGCGTAAAGCGTACAACAATCCGGATTGCAGGAGAGGATTATCCTTATGAGCTTGTAAAATCTAAATTCCTGAAGCTGAATAGTGGACATCTGGAGTATGTGATTGGCTGTATGCATGATACAAATACGAAAATAACCAATATCAAGGCATATATGGTTACTGCTCTTTATAATGCACCCTCAACGATAAACCATTATTATCAGCAGGAGGTGCAGCACGATATGTACGGAGGTGGCTGGCATGAAAAAGGCATTGTTTAAAATAATTATTCCGCTATGTGTTCTTGTTCTGTGGATGATTACCTGTTATCCGGTTTGCAATAAAGCAGATGGGTTTGATTATTTCCTCTATTGGATTTTGGTAGGATGTCCTTATGGTATCAGAAAAATGTGTATGTTTCTTGTACCGAAGAATTTTGGAATTGCAGGAAGTATGGGAATACTGGCACTGAATTGTATCGTTGGAGGTCTGATTGGTGGTATTATTGTTTTTGTGAGGATTATCGTTATATTTACGGAGATAATAAAAGTAATAGCAGGACACTTCTGGACACATTGTCCAAAGGTGTAAAAGAAAAAAGCAACAAAAAAGGCATTGTCAATCAATCATAAACAATACCTCTACTTGTCATCTGGAACATATTCCATAATATCTTCAATCCGGCAGTCAAGTATCTGACATAGCCTGTTCAGAATAATGGTCTTTACCACCATATTTTGCCGGAGCCGCTGAAGCTGTGCTTTGTCAATGCCATAATCTTTAATGAGCTGGTACTGACTGATGTTCTTAGCCTTAAGCGTTTGCCAAAGTGGATCATATTTAATCATACAGGCAACTCCTTTCCTAACTTGTATTTTAATGGCAGGGAACTTATAATAATATGGTGCGTGTATGCACCATAAAGTATGTAAATGGTAAAGACAATAATGGTTTATTTCTGGAGATTGAGGATATAGATGCAGGTAGTGTGGTTTTGAAACAGGAGGATGGTTAATTGTGAAAGAAATATACATTACAGACAGTGAAAGGGAAAAATGCAGAAAGGTTGCAGATGCTTTTGCAGAGTTGTATGAGATTGAGAATATACTTGTCGTGGATGCGGGAAGATACGGTTTTGTTAAATTACAGTATTATAGACCGCCACAGGGTTTTGAAGATGCAATAACCTTTACGGACAGCCGGAGCATGTTTGAGAACTTGTGGGAGGAATGGTTTGACACGCAGCTTTTTCTTCTGGCAAAAGGAACACCGATGGCAGGAATGGGATATCATGAGATATTCCGGTGTCTTCCAAAGGAGAAACAAGAGGAACTTATGAATAGAAAAGCCGAATTTGCAAAAACGGCAGGAATAGAATAATCGAGAAACAGCGTCAGGGCAGTTATGAGTGAAATACTTGTAGCTGCTTTTTTTATGCTTTTGGACATGATGTCTAGAAGCGGGAAGGAGAAACAGACAAATGGAATCAATGAGAGATATTAACAGGGTAATGGAGCGTGAGATAGCGAAGGGGAGCTGCCCTTTGAAGCTGGATCATATTGAATTTGGGGATTATTCGTATCAGGAGATAACATCAAAGGAGAAATTGCTGGAGGTGCTATCCTATTTGCTAAGGATAGCTGATTTCAAGCAGTATGCCGGAAAGACTATCTTAAATAATGTTTATATGGACTTGCGTGGGAAAAAGCCTGTATTTAAGCTAACAAAGACAGCCATGGAAAGAAATAATATATTTGCAACAATCAGAAGATATGCAAAGAAGCTGAAACCGCAGTATAATGGAGATGTATATCTGGAAACGGTCAGATGTTATTTCGACATACCGCAAGAAAATCTGGAAAAGTGCCGATATACATATCAAGGGAACGAAACATATGCCTTCTTGATGTCGGACAAGTATATCATGGCATTGTATACACATTGTCTGGTGGCAAGAAAAGAAGCTGCCATGCAGGATATGCAGGTTGAAGGGTTTAAAGAAAAAGAGTATGGAATGGTTAAGCTGAAGAATGTGGGGGATGTTTTGTTTCAGGCATTGTTGTTGGATAATGTAAAAGCTGAAAGTAATAATATTTATGCAGAGATCTATACAATGTATCTCTATTAGGACATAGGTAGTGTATTGTAATTTAAAAGTAGATTAGCTGTATGCGAGAAATGACTCTTGCGTAAGCAATTCGGTTTATGATAAGGCGGAAATTTACATAAGGTCAAATCAATTAGGAGATATATTATGAAAATAGGAATTAATGAGACAATTGAACCAGAAAGAATAGAGTATTATGAGTCATTTTACGATATTCTTCGTACTCCAGATTTTGATGATAATTCTAGATTGCTAAAGCCATCACATGGAATACATACAATAGGATATTCGAAAAAGAAAATATGTCGGTTTTGTGGTAAAGGCGAAGACGAAGTTAGCTTTAATAAGATTGCACATGCCGTTCCTGAATCTATTGGAAATCATGTTTTAGCTTCAAATTATGAGTGTGATGTATGTAACGAGTTTTTTGGAGATACTATCGAAAATGAATATGCCAATTTTTTTAGTTTATATCACAGTATAATGCAGATTGCTGGTAAGAATGGTGTACCAAAATGTAAATATAAAGTACCATGTGATAAACGTACTGAAGATTGTGCAAAATATTGTGTTGAGGTGTTTTTTAAAGATAATATGCCATGTATCCGCAAGTGTAGAGAAGTTGGTAATGAGTATTTATTACTTTCTAACAATTCACTTACCATTTCAAAACCAGTAGGGAGATGTTGCCCAATTGCAGTATTTAAAACAATTATAAAAATGGCAATCTCAGTTATGCCTGTTGAAGAATTGCATCTTTTTTCAAGTGTGATAACATGGATTTGTGAACCTAAACATTCTAATTTTTACAAGAATAAAAAATTACTTGTTCGTTATAAAATAATACCGGGATTTAATGTGACGAAGTATCCTCATTATGCTTTATTTCGACGAAAAAAAGATGTTTGGAATAAGCCATATATGCTTTTTAATTTAACGTATGGTTGTTATTCATTATTTGTAGAAATTCCAAGAGATGCTGATAACAGTACTAATTTCGAGTTTGAAAAGATGCCGTTTCCACCAATTCCTTTTTACACGTCTTCTGAGGGAACGTGGGATATGTCAGAAAAAGAAGTATCTAAAGATGTAAAACATAGTATTACATTGAACTTTGGGACCATGAATGATTGCTCAGATAATATTGTAATGGGTAATGGAGAGTTTAATTTTGTTCGAAAAGAATAAAATTAAGAGTATCAGAGTAAGCAAGTGTGGTATATTATTATTGGTAAATTGAAGAATTGTGAAAAACAAGAAACAGTATTGGGAGGTGAAGTGTATGTTCAGAATACAGCATAGTGATGCGATAGAATTAGAACATCAAGTTCGTAGATTATTCAAATGTGATAGAGCCGGAGTTTCTGGTTTAGCTGATGCTGATAACTTTGAATCTCGTCCTATGGATGCTGCTGTCATGGTTGTATCCTATATTCATGCAAAAGGATTGCAGAGTAGTGAAACACAATATGACGAGTTTTTATGCAAATATGATAGTATATTTACATATCCGGATGAGAATGATGCGGAACATGAAGTAGAAAATTATATTGAAGAATTAACAGCAATTATTGAGGATTATTTATAATTATTAGTGATTGATCCGTTTATTAAATTCATGCAAGTTTCAGTTTACCAATATGGATAATAATATAATACAGTACTAAAACAGCGTCAGGGCAGTTATAAGTCGAGAGATTTATAGCTGCCCTTTTTTTATTGCTTTTGGACACGATGTCCAGAAGCGGAAAGGAGAATTATGAGGTATTTATTACATCGGCTGTATGTTCCACCTTAGCGGAGCATACGCACAGGAAGATACAGAACGGAGGTACTTATGCAAGAGGAAGTAACGCAGAAAACAATCGCTCTTGTAATTAAGACCGCTAAACTGGATGCCAACGTCTTAAAGGCTGCAATGCGGATGTATCTGAACCACCGCAGACAGAAAGCGCAGAAAACGCATGGTAAAACTTCTGTGAAAAAGCTGGTTGGCGAAGGCGTGGGAGTTTCGTCTATCGAAGTGACGGACGGCAATATCAAATCCTTTGAGCGGGTAGCTCGTAAATATAATGTTGATTTCGCCGTCAAGAAAGACAAAACAACGGACCCATCGAAATATGTGGTATTTTTCAAGGGCAGGGATGCCGATGCGGTAGCACAGGCATTCAAGGAATTTGTTTATGGTAATGAGAAACGAAAGGGCAGGACTTCCGTAAGGGAGAAACTGAAACGCTTCAGGGATGCAGTATCACAGAATAAGAACAGAGAACGGAGCCGGGAAAAGAATAAGGACAGGGGGCAGAGCCTTTGAGTAACATCATTGAAGGCATAACCAAAGACCTGAAGGCTATCCCGAAAAATCTGAAAGCAAAAGCCGGCGGTATGGATACCAAGAAGCTGGTGCTTTTGAATCTGCCCTATATCTTTGTTGGATATTTCTGTGATAAGGTTGCATGGCTGTGGAGAGTATCAGAAGGTACAAATGCTTCTGATAAGATGATGGCAGTCATGAACCGTTTTGATAAGCTGTTTGCCAATCCTTTGCCCAGCTTCCACCCAAGAGATTTATTGATTGGTGTGGTAGGTGGCATAGCGCTCCGCCTTGTGGTGTATTACAAAGCCAAGAATGCCAAGAAGTTCCGGCAGGGTGTAGAATACGGTTCCGCAAGGTGGGGAAATGCCAAGGACATAGAGCCATATATGGACTCTGTGTTTGAAAATAATGTCCTTCTGACACAGACGGAACGGCTGATGATGTCTGGCAGACCGAAAGAGCCGAAGTACGCAAGAAATAAAAATATTCTTGTTATCGGTGGTTCCGGTTCTGGTAAGACTCGCTTTTTTGTGAAGCCGAACCTGATGCAGATGCACTCGTCTTATGTTGTCACTGATCCGAAAGGAACGGTACTGGTTGAGTGCGGAAAAATGCTAAAGAAGGGCAAGTACAAGATAAAAGTTTTGAATACCATAAACTTTGCTAAATCCATGCATTACAATCCTTTCGCCTATATTCGAAGCGAAAAGGATATTTTGAAACTTGTAAACACGATTATAGTCAACACCAAAGGAGAGGGACAGCAATCCGGTGAGGACTTCTGGGTCAAGGCTGAAAAGCTCTATTACACGGCTCTTATTGCTTATATCTGGTATGAAGCTCCGGAAGAGGAGCAAAATTTCGCAATGCTGATTGATATGATTGATGCCAGCGAAGCCAGAGAGGACGATGAGAATTTCAAAAATGCCGTAGATTTATTGTTTGAGGAGCTGGAAGCGGATAAACCCAATCATTTTGCAGTAAGACAGTACAAAAAGTACAAACTTGCTGCCGGTGTAATAAGATGAAAGAGACTTTTTAGTACATATTAGAAATTCTCTTTGAGCTTATTACTTTTAGGTTCAAATACAGAGGAAAGGAGCAGAGCATGAGTAGCGAAAAAATAATCGCATTGTATGAGAGACTAAGTCGTGAGGATGAGAACTTGGGGGAGTCGTACAGTATTCAAAACCAGAAGAAGTTGCTAGAAGATTTTTGTAGAGAAAAAGGGTGGACTAGGTTCAGGCACTTCACTGATGATGGAATATCCGGTACAACCTTTGAAAGACCGTCTTTTCAGGAAATGATTAGCCTTGTGGAAGATGGAGAAGTGGAAACGATTGTGTTAAAAGATATGAGCCGATTAGGGCGAGATTATCTTGTGGTCGGTCAGCTTCGAGAGTTCTTCCGTAAAAAGGGAGTACGGCTGATTGCCATTAACGATAACCATGACAGTTCCAACGGAGATGATGATTTTCTTGTGTTCAGGGATGTTATGAATGAAATGTATGCAAAAGACATCAGCAAGAAAATCCGGTCTACCTTTAAATCAAAAGGTAAGTCGGGCAAGCATGTGGCAAGCGTTACTCCATACGGTTATCTGAAAGATGAAAATGACGGTAATCACTGGATAATTGATGAAGAAGCTGCCGAGGTGGTTCGTCTGATATTTAAATGGACTATTGATGGTCTGGGTCCTTATCAGATAGCTAATTTATTGCAGGAGAAGAAAGTGGAAATACCGGCAGTACACATGGCACGCTTCGGACAGGGTAACAACAGGCACAAGCAAGTAAAAGACCCGTATGGGTGGGGTTCATCTACGGTGGTCGGCATTTTGAAGAAAAGGGAGTACTTGGGGCATACCGTAAACTTCAAAACGCAGAAGCACTTTAAGGATAAAAAGAGCCATTATGTATCGGAAGATAACTGGGTAATCTTTGAGAATACCCAAGAGGCAATTATAGACCAAGATACCTTTGATACGGTGCAAAAATTACGAGCAAATGTACGAAGATATCCGGACGGATGGGGCGAGCATCATGTACTTACCGGTCTTATGTATTGTGCTGATTGTGGTGCTAAAATGTATGTTCACAGAACGAGCAATGGCAAGAGAATTGCACAATATACCTGTTCGGCATATACCAAAGTTCCGTGCGGTACGCTATGCAAGACACAGCACAGAATTAACGAGTCCGTGGTGCTGGAACTGATAGGAGATATGCTGAAAGCAATTTTTGAAAGTGCCAAGTATGACAGAGCGGAGTTTTTGGAGACGATAACAACCGCACAGTCCTCACAAGAGGATGCAGAGGTAAAAAAGGTCAAGGCACGAATTAAAGTGGCTAGAAATCGCTGTGACGAGCTTGAGAAGTTAATCTGTCGTATCTACGAGGATAACATTCTCGGCAAATTGCCGGATAGCAGATATGAGGTTCTTGATAAGCAGTACGCAAAGGAGAAAGCGGAACTGGATGCAGAAATCACGGAGCTTGAGAAGAGGGTTGCAGAGTATGACGGAAACAGAAATTCCGCAAGCCGGTTCATGGCACTGATTGATAAATACGAGAAATTTGAAGAGCTTACACCGGCAATGATTAACGAATTTGTTGAGAAGGTGCTGGTGCATGAGCGAGACAGAAAGGGGAGCATTCAGACCACGCAGGAGATTGAGATTTACTTCAATTTCTTAGGTCGGTATGTACCACCGGCAATGGAAGTGGAACTTACACCGGAAGAGCAGGCGGAGATAGACCGAATTAACCGGATTAAGGATAAGAGGCATCAGCAGTATCTTCGCAGAAAAGAAAGTGGCTGGCAGAGAAAATATGAGGAGCGTGTGAAGAGTGAAAAGCGTGAGAAACTGCAAGCCATGAAAGAAGAAATCCGTAAGCAGGATAGGGAGAACGGAGTGTATGCAACGGTGGGAAGCCTTGCATTAAAACCGACAGTCGGAACGCCTGAATAGGATTTCGGAAAAAGCACTTGAGAGATAATCTTGAGTGCTTTTTTCATGCCCAAATTTCCAGAGGAAATGCAGGGCATACCGAAGAAGTTGAACAGTGCTACCGGCTGTGTGGTGGCAGTTTTCAACTCCTTCGGAGCAGAGTACAGAGGTGCAACCTTTGTCGGAGTTGAGAGGCAGAGCCTTCATCAGGTCAAGGGCGGAAGCCTTGCCCAGTTTATTGTCGTTTCGACAATAAGTACTGGGTATTACTTGTCGAAAAAATCTCAAGTAATTGGCTTCGCCACGGAAGTTAGTTGAAAGGAAAAAGAAGAAATGAGCAAAGAGAAAATGAGAGCTTCAAGGCACAACGGAAGAAGCGGAAAGCATGGTGTTTATGATGTAAAGCACAATGACAGAGACTTTGATGTAGCCAACAGTGAGCATATTGATGCCGAGAGAACGAAGCTGAATGTTTACTGGGACTGCTATCAGGGTTACTGTTTGAACGGTGATACATCGGAAAGGAAAATGACTTTCACGGGAATTGAAAAAGCATATTATTTTGAGCATTACGGAGACCATGTGGATGCACAAAATGAAAGAAATGAGAAAGCGGGTCACGCAGAACGGAACAGAACGACAGATGATGTTCTGAAAAATAATAAGACCTGTCCGGAAGAGAGTATATTGCAACTTGGTAATATTGATTGTTCAGTGACACCCGATGTATTGGCAAAAGTGGTGGCAGAGTTCTTTGAGGAATTTGAAAAAAGATATGGTAGCCATGTTCACATTCTTGACTGGGCATTGCACTTGGATGAAGCCACTCCTCATGTTCATGTAAGACAAGTCTATGATGCCCTGAATAAATATGGGGAGCTTTGTCCACAGCAGGAAAAAGCACTGGAAGAGTTGGGGTTTGAATTACCTGACCCGACAAAAAAGAGAAGTCGATTCAATAACCGGAAGATGTGCTTTGATGCAGAGTGCAGGAAGCTGTTTTTGGATATTGGGCAGAAGAACGGTGTGGAGCTTGAATATGAACCGGAATATGGTGGAGCAAGCTATTTGGAGAAGCAGGACTATATCATAGAAAATCAGCAGAAGAGAATTGCAGAGATGCAGGCGGCTTTGGATGACATTACCTTGAAGGTCTTGGATATGGAAAATATGGTGGAGCAGATAGCGGATGATGCCTATGAAAAAGCGTGTGAGGTCGTAGCTGATACAGTGGCAGAGCATACCAGAGAAGAAGATATAGCAGAGCTTCGCAGTTATAAAAAATGGCTGACTTCGGATGAGCGGAAAACTCCAAAAGACAAGAGAGATTTTGTGGGGAAGTGCCTTGACAACTTGGAAGCACGCTTTAGAAAAATGGCACAGGCAGTTGCAAAGAAAGTGCTGGGAGCTTTACAGAGTCCACAGATAAAGGAACAGAAAAAAGAAGAAATAAAGGAAAGGGCGAGAGTGTCTGTCAGAGAGAGGCTGGCAGAACATCAGAAGCAAGTGGAAATGGAAAAGCAGAGAAAAGCGGAACTTCCAAAAGTGAAAAAGCAGAAAACGGAAGAACTTGGATAGGAGGCTGTTATGAATGTTTTTGCAGTGGTAAAGGATAATGTTACCGCAAAAGATGTAGCTATGAGATATGGCATAAAAATCAATCGGAGCGGGCTGGCTTGTTGTCCGTTTCATAGGGATAAGACACCCAGTATGAAGATTGATAAGAGGTACTACTGTTTTGGTTGTGGAGAAACCGGAGATGCTACTGATTTGGTGGCAAAATATTTTGGACTTGCACCAAAGGAGGCTGCAATGAAGATTGCCTCCGACTTTGGTCTAAACTATGATGCAACCAACCGTCCATTACCAAAACCGGCAGTACCGCAGAAATCGAAAGAGCAGATATTGGATGAGGAACAGAAGAAATGTTTTAGGGAATTATCCGACTATTATCATCTGCTAAAGGAATGGAAAATAAAATATGCACCGAAGAGCATGGATGAAGAACTGCATCCGCTCTTTGTGGAAGCCCTGCAGAATATCAGCAGAGTGGAGTATCAGCTTGACACTCTTCTTGAAAAAGATATTCCTGACAGGGCTTTTGTTATTTCAGACATAGGAAAGGGGGTAAAGAGCATTGTCGGAAGAATTGAAGAGTATCGAAGAAGTGAGAGAGATGCTGGAGTGCACACAGCAGGGAAATGTAAGGCAGACTGCCGGTAATTATCGTACAGTTTTGCTCCATGACCCACATTTAGGCGGAGCATTCCGTTTGAATATGTTTACCGATAAAATCGACATTACAAGAGATTTGGGCTGGTATCGGGAAAGTGAAAATCTGACAGATGTTGATTTGAAATTCTTGGTGCTGTACTTTGAAAAGAATTATGGTCTGGCAAATGAAAAGAGAATTGATGATGCAATCAAGGTAGTGGCAAATGAAAACCGTTATCATCCGGTGCAGGACTATCTGAATGCCCTGCAATGGGATAAGGTGGAGCGTATCAGATATGCCCTGCATTACTTTTTGGGGGCTGAAATCAGTGATTATACCTATGAAGTGTTGAAACTCTTTATGCTGGGAACAATCGCAAGAGTTTTCCGCCCTGGCATTAAGTTTGAGGTTATGCTGTGTCTTGTCGGTGGGCAGGGTGCCGGTAAATCCACTTTTTTCAGATTTCTCGCCATGAAAGATGACTGGTTCACGGATGACCTAAAGAAAATGGATGACGAGAATGTATACCGGAAATTGCAGGGGCATCTGATAGTGGAGTTCCCTGAAATGGTAGCAATCCTGAATGCGAAGAATGTAGAGGATACCAAGTCCTTTATGAGCAGGCAGAAGGATACCTACAAAACACCGTATGACAAGCATCCGAAAGACCATAAGAGGCAGTGCGTATTTGCCGGTTCGTCAAATTCTCTTGATTTCCTGCCTATGGATAGGTCGGGGAACAGAAGATTTCTTCCTATTCAGTGCAATGTGAATGAGGCAGAGGTTCACATCCTTGATGATGAGAAAGTATCAAGAGAATATATAGCACAGATGTGGGCAGAGGCAATGGAGATATACAGAAGTGGTAATTATATGCTGAAACTGCCTAAAAAGACGCAGGAAGAGCTTTGTGAGTATCAGAAGAGATTTATGCAGGAAGATACCAAAAAGGAGCTTATTCTTGATTATTTGGAGCATTGCAAGGGCAATATGGTGTGTTCCCGATTGCTTTATGCAGAGGCACTGGGGAATGACGGAAGTCCGGCACAGTGGGAAATTCGGGAGATTAACGATATTATGAATAATTGTAGTGGCTGGATAGCATTTACTAATCCGAGATATTTCCCAAGCCCATACAACAGACAGAGAGGATGGGAAAAGCCCGACAACAAAGAGAGTGAATTTCAACCATTAACCGAAGAACAGATGCAACAGTTATCGTTGCCGGAAGAGTGGATGAAGTAAAAACTGCCCGGTAGATTGTCGGTCTGTTGTCGCTTCCGTTGTCGGGTTCGTTGTCGGTTCTATATTTCTATAATCCTTATATTTCCTACATTTTTTAGGGATAGATACAGTTCTGACAACGAAAGCAACGGAATATTTGAAAAAAAGAATAAAAGCAGAAAAGTAACTATAAATGATAAGGTTTAGGAGTTTTTAGGTGTCCGTTGTCGTTGCCCGTTGTCGAGAGATAGAGGCACTTCCTTATCGGGCATTAACAAAAAAGGAGAACAAACAAATGGAGAATAAAAAAACAAACACACCGGTAGCATTAAGAAAGCAGATAGGCGGTACAACCTATGTAGTCAGGGTGCATTTCAATGAGGATGCAAAGGAAAGCATGAAGGACAAGATAAAGAGGCTGATTGCTAATGAGGTCAGGGCTTCGTAGCACACTGCATAGGTCAAAAAGCATGTAGAATAATAGTATATATCATGATATAATTGATGGTGTTCGAGGAGAACGAAAATTTGAATTTTCTATTATCTTTCTTAGTTTTATTAGGATTCTGGCTTTGCGTTTGTTTACAACGCTCTGGGTTATGCCCAACCTCGCCCCGACTTCACGCTCGGAAAGTCCGTCAAAAAAGATTGCCTGTATCAGCTCCTGTTCACTATCCGACAGCAAAGGCAGGGC
Source organism: Blautia sp. HCP3S3_B11 (assembly GCF_052064435.1). NCBI lineage: Bacteria > Bacillati > Bacillota > Clostridia > Lachnospirales > Lachnospiraceae > Blautia > Blautia sp. HCP3S3_B11. Next base: position 83,599 of record NZ_JBQHVP010000008.1, on the reverse strand, counting down.
GGCTTTCAGCCTGTCCACCATGACCGCATTGACAACGGTTTCTGCAATGTCCACCGCTTCATCAGTGATAAAGTCCAGAGGATTCCCCTCGCTGTCCGTAAATCCGTCGAGAGATAGCAGTCTATTCTTTGTATCTAATTTTTGCAGATAACGCCACCGTTCCTTGTCACGGTAGAAGTCTGTGTATTGCTCCCTCACGACTTCAAGCAGACAGCCTTGAATGGGGATAAACAGCTTGTCCATATAGGTCTGGTCGGATTCCCTGCAACGGCAGAACTCCGTGTAGGATAATTCCACATAGCCGCCACTTTCTCTGATATATACCTTTCTTGGTGCATATTTCACCATAAATACCTCCCATCTGAATTTTTGAAATGTAAAAAATCCAGATGGAGAGGCGGAGAACGACACCGCATATCAGAAACAGCCCTACGGCACTTTCCAACAAAAATCGACAAAAGAAAAACCGCAAAGGCTCTGTGACCTTTACGGTTATAGGAAATAGTAATTCTATTGTATGGAGATTGTACTTCTACTTTCAAGGTGAGAAGTACCGTTGCACTGGCAGAAATTTTTTTAACTGGTTTCCTGCCGTTCTCTGATATGCTATGTATTGATAAATTTTGCTTCGTATGAGCAGATAGATAACTGCCCGAAAAAAGGACATAAAAAAATCCCTCCAAATTTAAAAACAAATTCAGAGGGTAATTTAGGGTATAACAAAATAACCCACCCGAATATCGTTTTTTTTATTTGGTGAGTTTGTTCTTTCAAATACGAAACAAATGCTCATGTACGGTAAAGTATCACAAGAAAATTATGTCGAATTGACAGCCGCCTCCGCTATACCGAATAAGGAAATAAAGAGTCCTCAAATTTTGCGCTACTAAATGAAGACGAGCGGAAGTAATCTCCCGCTCGTCAGTAAACTTAACTATGCCATATCAATCCCGCTTCTTTCCCGCCACCGGCACTAAGAACAGCGCGGGCAACAGCAGGAAAGCGGTACAGACCAGCCCCCAGGGTATGGACACCTGCTGGGCTACCAGCCCCACAATAGGCCCGCCGATGATCTGCCCGAAAGAGTCCAGCTGTCCGCTGGTGGAAAAGACTGTGGCGCGCATTTTCTCATCCACATGGTCGTTCATCCAGGCGGCCAGCACAGGCTCCTTGATGGTGCGCATAAGCCCCGCCAGCAGGAACACCAACAACATGAACCAAAAGCTCCGCCCTACCGCGAAGAGAACCAGGCACAGGATATACCCGGCACTGGTGGACATGACCACACTGGTTCGGCTGACAGTCCCTTTTTTCTCCATGCGGGCGATGAGCAACTGAGAAGCCAGAATACCTAAGCCGTTGCCGATAAGACTGATAACACCGAACCAAGTGACGCTGTTCAGCGGCCCGATAACGGGTATTACCGTGTCATCCAGAAAATGAGCGGTGGAGAGCCGGTCAAAGCCTTCACTGGCAAGTCCCCCGCATAGTGTGATTGCTAAGAGCGCCAGCAACACAGGTGCGCCTTTCACAAAGCCCAGGTTGAGCTTGAACAGGCAGACAAAGTCTTTAAGCAAGCCCTGCCGTTCCTCAATAGCAGGGGAGAAGTTGGTTTCTGGCATGATGCGAACCATCACCAGCCCCAACAACAAGCACAAACTGCCCCCCAAGATGACAGGCATTTGCAGGTTTATGTTTCCCAGCAGTGTGCCCAGCACCACGCCCAGAACGCCGCCGATTTGCCCCATTTGACTGCCCCGCAGGAACACCTTGTCTATGGGTTTGTCCTCTTCCTCCGAGGCAATCCACGCCTCCAGAGCGCCGGTGATGAAGGTATCACCGCAACCCCAGACAACCTGGGCCAGCAGAACCGGCGCGAACCACGGTAGCGCACCCTCCATCAGAAAGCCCAGGCCGTAGAGGAACATTCCAATCAGCACCGAGCGCCGACGGCTATACAAATCCGCCACCACACCGGTGGGTATCTCGAACAGAAAGCAGGAGGTCTCCAGAACCGTCCCTACCAGGACAAGCTGGAAAGCATCCAGCTGCACCACCTCCAGGTGGTACACGATGGAAAGCACTGTGGACATAGAAACCGCCAGGGAACAGACAAATCGGAACAGCAGGTAGACAGAATATGCCTTTGAATTTTTAGCAAACATGAAGTTACATTCTCCTTTCAAATCTCATTTTATATGACTTTTGCAAGCTGTTAAGCTAACTTGTGGAACATATGCCGAACCTTATCTATACGGCTATTCGGGCGGCGGGGTTGGCAAATAAATTTACCAATAGCTGGCTGGTATCCTTTTAACTCTGTCAAGCAGACTCCCTGCCCATTTGTGAAATAAGTTAAATCGTTCCTGTATTCTTGAATACATCTAGCAGGGATTTCTCCTTTCAGAATGACCTCGTCATTCTTTATCTGAGTACTTACAATATCTGCACAATACCTTGGAGCATCATGATACGCCCGTGAGAGATATTCCTGCGGTGCATAAATTTCAAAGTGGAGATATGGCTCTAATAGTTCTGTCCCTGCTTTTTTTAAAGCCTGCTCCAATACGATAGGGGAAAGCAGCCGAAAGTCTGCGGGGGTACTTACAGGACTATAATACAATCCATATTCAAAACAGATTTTACAGTCTGTCACTTTCCATCCATACAGCCCCTGCTCGCAGCCATAAAGAACCCCCTCCATAACCGCATTTTGGAACGATTGATTTAAATATCCAAGTGAAACTCTGCTTTCATACTGCACTCCGCTTCCAATAGGGAGCGGCTCTATGGACAACCCGACAGAAGCCCAGAAAGGATTTGGCGGGACTTCTATGTGGATGGTATATTCTGCTTTTCTAAGCGGTCTTTCCATATATATAACAGTAGGCTCTTTTATTTCTGCCTCCACATGATATTTTTCCTCAAGGATGGCACAAATGACTTCCATCTGCACATTCCCCAAAAAAGAAAGTATAATCTCATGCGTTGTAGTATCCACATAATATTTTAAAAGAGGGTCGCCATCTGAAATTTCTGTAAGTGCCCCAAGCAATATTTCCCGCTGTTCAGGTTTCTTTACTGCAATCGTTGTTTGGAGCATAGGGAGAGGATTTTCAATAAATTTTCTCTGCGGCAACAGCATTTCGTTCCCCAAAATACTGTTTAGCTGCAAAACATCATTTGGTAAAATTACAATATCACCAGAGCAGGCTGTATCGGATGGATATAATTCACCGTTTGTCGGAACACACATCTCTGTGATTTTTATTTTCTCTTTTTCAGATATTCTAATAACATCCCTCAAATGCAATGTTCCGCTATATATACGCACATAAACAAAACGCCGCCTTTTCTCTGAATATTCAATCTTAAAAACCTGCCCGCATAATTCAGATTGACCTTCAGGCGTTGATGAATAAAATTTACTGGCAATCACTTCTATAAGCTGCCGAATCCCCAGATTGTTTTTAGCGCTTCCGTGATAAACGGGAAATAACGTTCCGTTTTGGAATCTCCTGTTTTCTTCCTGTTCCAGTTCTGACATTTTAAACGGTTTCCCTGACATATATTTCTCTAATAGTTCATCGTTTCCCATAATTACCGCATCCCACTGTTCCATATCGTCATTGTCCGTTACATTTATATGGGGATGCTGCCCAACCTTTTGCTTCACTATAATTTCCGAAGAAAGCTTTGCTTTCATTTCCCGATATACCATTGGCAAATCAATCCCCTCTTGGTCAATTTTATTGATGAAAAAGATTGTCGGAATCTTCATTGTCTGTAGTGCATGAAACAGTATACGGGTCTGTGCCTGTATGCCATCCTTTGCAGAAACTAATAATACTGCTCCGTCTAAAACGGATAAAGAACGGTATACTTCCGCCAAAAAATCCATATGGCCTGGCGTATCTATAATGTTGACTTTTACATCCTCCCACTGAAAAGATGTCACTGCTGTCTGGATAGTGATTCCCCTTTGACGCTCCAAATTCATTGTATCTGTCCTTGTTGTGCCTTCATCTACGCTCCCTAGTTCTGCAATTGCACCACTGGTATATAATAAACTTTCCGTTAATGTTGTCTTTCCTGCGTCAACGTGAGCCAGAATGCCTAAGTTAATTATTTTCATGTGATTTTCCTCCTATCAACACCCAAAAAAGGGCATAAAAATACCCAGTGATAAATACTCCTATCACTGGGTAAATAACTCCAATAGCCCCAAAACACTTATATGTTTTCGGGCATATAAAATTACATGATAAAAGTATTCTTAAACTGGGTACAAAAAACTAAGCCCCATATTAAAAGTGAAACGGGACTGCTACTTTTTGTTCCCACTATCAAATTGACAGTTTATTTAAGAATACCTTGCCGCATATTTATTAACTCCTTGTATAATACTGAATCTAATTATATTCCTTAACCCTTTATTTGTCAAGCTGACAAACTAAAGCAGAAAAAGCGGCAGGATTTCCCCCTGCCACTAATCATCTGTTTATGCAAAAATAATTTCCTTTTCCACAATCTCCCTCGCACAAGCCCTTATGTTATTGAGGCATCCTGTCCATTCTAAGGCGTTTTCTGCCTTTAGCTGTTCCGTTATGCCCTGTGCCTGTTTCATACCCTCTATGAGCCTTTCAAAGCGTTCCTGTGCCTGTCTGTTGATGTCGGCAAGGTAGGCGTTTAGCCTGCCGCTTGTAAGAAGATTGGTGTATGTAACTTTACGGTACTGTTTTAGATAATCTAAATGCCGTTGCCCCCAGATGCCTATTGCCTGTTCTTCTTCGGCGGGTACAGTTAAGCACGGTATCAAATAATCCCCTTGCCTTTCGTATTTGCCGCCCAGTTCCTCAAATAATGATTGTACAATAGACAACTATTTATCTTTACCGGAAGGAAATACATATCCAACAATAGAGGAACTATTGACACATACTTCAGGCTATAAAGGATATTATTTAGAAAGTCCTATGGTTTCTAACTTTTTTAATGGTAGAAATGATTTTTATGGTGTTACAAAAGAAATGGTTTCTGACAAAGCAGGAAACTTGAATATGAATAAAGCAAGTTATGATTTCGTATATTCTAATTATGGTTATGCAGTATTAGGACTTGTTCTTGAGTCAGTATATGAAACGGAATATACAAGCTTGTTAAATGATTTTGCACAAAATGAATTATGTTTAACCTCAACACAGATTTCTGATAAAAGCGGAGACCTTGGAAAGTATTGGGATTGGAAAGAAGGCGATGCATATTTGTCAGCGGGAGCTGTCACATCAAATATTGAGGATATGCTTTTATACGCACAGATGCAACTTGAAGATAATTCATATTTTTCAGATTGCCATAATAGCCTGAAAAGCATTAATGCATCAACCGAAATGTATAAAACCATGGGTATTCATATGGATGAGATAGGAATGTCTTGGATTCTTGATAGTAAGAATAACATCATATGGCATAATGGTGGTACAGGAAATTATAATAGCTATCTTGGTTTTAATCCCGAAACAGGTACAGCTGTTGTTGTGCTTTCAAATCTCGCCCCGAATTATAGAGTCCCAGCTACTGTATTAGGTGTAAAATTGTTATTAGAACTTGATAATGAGAAGTGAAACTTTCAGTTTGGGCACGAGTTTGCCAGTAATCAAAAGTGAATAAAAATGACTTTAGAGCCATTGTAGAGAGATAAATCTACAGTGGCTTTTTTCGTGCAATAAAATGGCAGGGGTACTAAAAAGTCCTTGACATTTCGTCTCAGGAAAGACAGCGAAATCAATCTTGATTAGCTGTGGTGCGAGGTTAGCACCATTTGATATTAAGGAGCTGCGTGACCTTATGGAATATGACGAGCTGGAGCTTGATACGCTGGGAGAGGAAAAGACGGCATTATTCGTTATTATCTCTGATACCGATGCCACATTTAATTTTGTGGTATCAATCATGTATTCACAGCTCTTTAACCTGCTTTGTGATAAAGCAGATGATGTTTATAACGGAAGGCTCCCAATTCATGTGCGTATGCTCCTTGATGAGTTTGCGAACATCGGGCAGATTCCACAGTTTGAGAAGCTGATTGCTACAATCCGTAGCCGTGAAATATCAGCTTCTATTATTTTGCAGTCAAAATCCCAGCTCAAGGCGATTTATAAGGACAATGCTGACACCATAGAGGGCAACTGTGATACCACCTTATTCCTTGGAGGAAAGGAAAAGACCACGTTAAAAGAATTGGCGGAAGTATTGGGTAAAGAGACAATTGACCTTTATAATACCTCGGATACAAGAGGTACGAGCCAGTCCTATGGTCTGAATTATCAAAAGACCGGAAAAGAGCTTATGAGTCAGGATGAGATAGCGGTCATGGATGGCGGAAAATGTATTATGCAGCTTAGGGGCGTGAGACCTTTTTTCTCAGATAAGTTTGATATAACAAAGCACAGGCGGTACAAAGAGCTGTCCGATTTTGACCCGAAAAATGCCTTTGACATTGAGGACTATGTGAAGCATCTGCATCGCATGAAAGTTACGCCAGACACAGAGGTAGATGATGCCTTTGATTGTGGAGAAGTTGAGGGCGATACAACGAAATAGCGACTTTTGGACAGAATGTCTAAAGGTGCAGAACTGATAACTGAATATGGAACCATTAACCTCTGGACATTGTGTCCAGAAGAAAAAAGAGTTTTGTTGTGTATGCTGATACATCTCAAAACTCTTTCTTTTTGAAAAAATTAAGAGAAAGAACGAGGTAGATTAAAATGTCATTTTTTACAACAGCAGTAACAGGATTAAAGACGGTAGTAACCGCAATCGGAGCAGGTGTAGGCGTGTGGGGAGTTATCAATCTCCTGGAGGGTTATGGTAATGATAATCCCGGTGCAAAGTCGCAGGGTATCAAACAGTTCATGGCTAATTAAAGGGAACAAAAAGAAAGGAAAAGCACAATCCAGACGGTATCAGCGGCAGTCTACAAGAATAAATTGTGATTACACAAGATTGGTGCTATAATAAGAGAAAAGTTCCTGCCGGGGCAGCCGCCCCGGTGGTATGGATAGAAAGGCAGGAAAACAATATGCACATCAGCTATAAACCACTCTGGCACACACTGTTAGAGCGTGATATGAGGAAAGAGGATTTAAGGCTTGCCGCCGGTATGACAACGAATATGATTGCCAACATGAGCAAAGAGGGAAAGCACATCAGCATGGATACATTAGCCCGTATCTGCGAAACGCTGAATTGTGAGATTACCGATGTGATTGAGTTAGTACCAGACGAGCCTGCTTCCACAGGAGGTAAGGAACATGAGCGAATTGAAACCAAGAATAACGGAAAACGGAATTGATTATATCCTTGTTGGGGATTATTATATCCCAGATTTGAAGCTGCCGGAGGAACACCGCCCTATCGGAAAGTACGGACGGATGCACCGGGAATATTTAAGAGAAGTCCACCCAGTCAGATTGAACACATTGATATTGACCGGAGAGCTATGGACATATCTTGCAGACCTGAACAAACAGGCACAGGAACGGTTAGACACCATCATGGAGCAGATGAAAACTGCCGAGGGCGTAACCGAGGAATTAAAGCGTACCTGTCAAATGGAATGGGTGCAGCATTGCAATAACATTCACAACCGGGCAGAAGAAATTGTTTTGCATGAGATGATTTATTCATAAGGGTATGATATAGGGAAACGATATCTGAAACATGGTATCGTTTCCTGTATTTATAGATATTTGTGTAGCAGAAAACAGATGTAAGGTTGACATTACAAGCGAAAACACATATAATTTTATTATAATATTAACCTTACTTTTGGAGGAACTATGAAAAACAGAATAAAAGAATTGCGGGAACAGCGAGGGCTGACGCAAGAGCAATTAGGAGAACTGGTTGGAGCTTCAAGGCAGGCGATAAATGCCATAGAAACAGAAAAATTTGAACCATCTATCTGGCTTGCATATGATATTTCTAAAGTGTTTGAGTGTGCCATTGAGGATGTATTTTTATTTGATGTAAGTTTGAGAAAATCAAGAGCTGACAGCAGCAGACAGGAGGTAAAAAGTGGCAACAAGATTTCTTCGCTATGACAGCGACCCTATATTGAGAAAAAAATGTAAAGCTGTCCTAAAAGTTGATGATAAAATCAGGCAGCTCTTAGATGATATGCTTGATACATTACATGAAACAGAAAATGGAGCTGCACTGGCAGCAAATCAGGTTGGCGTTTTGAAACGGTTGGTTGTCATTGATTTTAACGACACACGATTAAAACTTGTAAATCCGCAAATAATAAGCCAAAGCGGTGTGCAGGAATGTGTTGAGGGATGCCTTAGTTTCCCGAACCGTTTTGTAAAAACAATTCGTCCGCAAAAGGTCACGATTCAGGCACTCAATGAATATGGAGAGGAAATTATAGTTGACGGAGAAGATGAAATGGCAAAATGCTTCTGCCATGAGCTGGAACATCTGGATGGTATGATTTTTTTAGATAAAGCGATTGAAGAACTTTCTGCTTTGTAGTGCAAATTGATAGATGCCGTTTCGGAAAAAGAAAAAGGGGTCTTATGAGCAAGGTTATTATGATGTGCGGCGTATGTGGTTCTGGAAAGACTACTTACGCCAAGAAAAAAGAACAGGAAGGATATATCCGACTTTCCATTGACGAAGAAATGTGGAAACTTTATGGAAGAAAGGGAATTGATTATCCGGAAGAACAATATGAAAAATTGTCAGAGCAGGTGGAAGCTGCGCTTCAAAAAAAGCTGCTATCCCTGATTCAGCAGGGAAAAGATGTTGTGATTGATTTTAGTTTCTGGAGTAAGGAAAATCGGAATGTTTATAAAGAACTGATTCAAAAAGCAGGCGCTGAAACGGAGCTTGTCTATATGAAAGCCAGTAAGGAGCTTTTGCAAAAAAGACTATATAAAAGGAATCAGGTCTTAAATGCCAATTCACCGTTTGTGATAACAGATGAACTATTGGAACATCATTATCACGCATTTCAGGAGCCATGCGGCGAAGGAGAAAAAGTAATTTTGCAGAAAGAGGATATTATGCAATATTCAAATTTCAACTGAATAATCCCAGCACAAACCGCTGCTACATGGAAGCTAACAAACCATGCAACAGCGGTTTTTCTTTACCGTTTTTTCCTCTGGCTGATAGGCGTTCCCATTTTCTTTGATTTTTTGAGAATCCGAATGAGCCAGCGAAATTCTTCGTCTGACAGATTTTTATAGTTGATACCAAGCTGCTTGCAGTAAAGAACAACCAGCTTTTCATCCCGACTGCCTTTGAAATTTTCGACAGCTTCCAGATTTTCTTTCAGTTCATCGGCAACGGTGATCTGGGGCGCACTCTCACTGTCCTTTTTGTGGGCTTCCCGAATATCCCGGATAATAAGGTTGAGGTCATCCAGAACCATATGGCTGAAATATTCATCATCACTGATATGGGCGGCTTGCAACACTTTCAAATGGGGGTCGTCTTCGCCGGGGCGATACCGTTCAATGATTTCATGCCGGACGGTATCGACAAGGGCGTTGAGGTTCTGAATCTGCATGGTGGCAATCCCATCCACATAAATCTCAATGTCCGCAAGAAACTTGATAAAGTCCTTATGGGTGGCAAGTTCGCAGAGCAGACGGTTGTTAATCCGACCGCTTTTCAGAAGTGCTACCATCTCATCACTCAAATGCAGCTCACTTAATGGCGTGTTGATCTCCGCCCGGTTCTCTGTCCGGCAAAAGAGATAATCGAGGGACACCCCATAAAAATCTGCCAGCAGGATAAGGTTGCCATGATTGATTTCCTTATAGTCATCTTTTTCATAACTGCCAAGAGCCGATTTTGAAATACCCGTTTGCTCAGCCAGTTCTTCCAGTTTTAATCCTTTGTTTAATCGTAAATCTTTTAGCCGTTCCTGTATTGTAGTAGCTCCGTTCATTGAAGCAGTTCCCCCTTTCTAACGACATTTATAACCGTTGAATTGATTATACCATATCAATTCCGCAATCGTGGAAATTTCTGATTTTTACCCCTAATTCCTACTTTGTGGACATACGGCACAGGGCACAAAAATGTTCTATGATACAGGTAGTTCATCGATGGATTATTCCAATCGAATGACCAGCCTGTGTGGGATATGCTTCCCCGGCGATGTAGTGCCATGACTTTTGGCAGGGATATGGAGGAACCCTGACCGAAACGAGCGTACCAAAGGGAGCGATACGCCGCTGTGAGATTCAGGGGAGGAACGACACCGGGGAGAACTGGCGAACTGACACCGAAATACGACAATTTGATAGGGGGATAGTCTACCCTATCGCTGATACTTCGGGAGATTTTAGGCGGCTCTATGGCTGTAATTTTTCCGAAAATCGCCCCGAAACCATACACAAAAACGGGAGGAAGCGCAATATGCCGAGAATGAGCAAAAAGAGGAAGCATGAGCTTTCCTTTTACCTCAATGACCGGGGGCGTGTCACTTACAACGAATTATGCAGGAAATGCCAGCATGGGTGCAGGCAGAGCTTCCGGGCGGTTGTGATTGACTGCCCCCGTTATTTATCCAAACGAGCAAAGAAAAAGGAGGAACACACCGAATGAATTTTGAATTTATGACGATAGACACACCATTGCCGCCCTGTATGCCCTTTCCCATAGCGTTGACAGGATTTCCAGTCAGCAGCACCGCAAAGGTCATGTACTGCCGGATGCTGGACGATATGCTGTCCAAAGGACAGGAGGACGAGAACGGAATCCTGTTTGTGTGCTTCCCTGTCACAGCCATTGCCGCAGTCCTGTCCCGCAGCCCCATGACGGTCAAGCGTTCTTTGAATGAACTGGAAACCGCCGGACTTATCATGCGGGTGCGTCAGGGCGTTGGAGAACCAAACAGGATTTATGTTCTGATACCGGGAAAGGAGGACGCTGCCCTTGCCTGATACCTCAAAGCTGGAAAAACTCAATCGGGAGTTGGAAAAAAGCGAAAAGAAACTGCGGAAAGCCATCAATGATGAAAAGGCATTGCAGCACCAGTTGAAACAGCTTACCCGAAAGGAACGGACGCACCGGCTCTGTACCCGTGGCGGTATGCTGGAAAGTTTTCTGCAAGAACCGGAACGTCTGACAGATGATGATGTCATGCTGTTGTTGAAACTCATTTTTCACAGACAGGACATGCAGGAACTATTGAAAAAACTGCTGGAACGGGAGAAGCCGGAAACCCCTTAGTTTACTAAGGGCGCAATTATACACCACCCAAAGGTTGGTGCATTGCGTTCTCCGAAGGCTCCTTGCCGGAGGGCTGTGATTTTTCGCAGTCATGGTCTGCTCCAAATCATACAGGGGACGCTACGCTTCCCCTGCGCTGGCTACCGCCAGCTACCCTTTTGTGGACTTGTCATCTGGGGACACCTTGCGTTGCAAGCTGTTCCCAGCCGACAAGTTTCATAAAATATGCTATCTTTTCGATAGGCAATAAAGTATAATAAAGTCAGCAATAAATCGGAATTTTACGGTCAGTAAGGAATGCGTAAAGTTATATGATTGTATTATAAGCGATTTGTTAAATTTTTATAACCACTTGTATTTGCCTGCGATTTATGGTATAATATTTTGAAATTTAGAAAGAGGTGGGAAGATGATTAACTTTTCTTGCAAATAAAATCAAAATATGCGGTAGTGCTATACTTTGGCATTATTGTGTCTATTGCAAGAAAGTTATATGTCTATCTTACTCAATATAGTGCTGTTGCCACTTTTGCTTAGTGGTGTTATTTTATGCTATGACGAGCTGCAAGGATAAACTTTCTTGTGGCTCTTATTTTGTTTTGGAGGTGCTTTATGAATAGTGCAGAACAGATAGTTACACATGATTCACTCCGTATAGTGTCGGTTCCTTTTGGTGAAATCTATACGTAGTAAACATTCACCGAACCGACTTTGTATCGTATGACATGCAAAGGAGGATAATATTTATGTCAATGATTAAAATTGAAAACCTTACGTTTTCATATCCGACAAGTTATGATAATGTTTTTGAAAATGTCAGTTTCCAGGTTGATACCGATTGGAAGCTTGGTTTTGTGGGTAGAAACGGACGAGGTAAAACAACCTTTCTGAATCTTCTGCTTGGGAAATATGAGTATAGTGGAAAAATCCTATCATCCGTACAGTTTGATTATTTTCCTTATCCCGTTTCAGATAAGAATCGTATTACAGAGGATATATTGCAGGAGATTTGCCCACTTGCGGAAGAATGGGAACTTATGCGAGAACTTTCTTATCTTGATGTTGATGTCGATGTGCTTTGGCGACCTTTTGAAACACTTTCCAACGGAGAGCAGACAAAGGTTTTGATTGCCGCTCTTTTTCTTAATGAAGGGCATTTCCTACTGATTGATGAACCTACCAACCATTTGGATGCCAAAGCGAGAAAAAGTGTGGCGGCATATCTGAAAAAGAAAAAGGGATTCATCTTAGTTTCTCACGATCGTCGCTTTCTTGACGATTGTGTTGACTATATTCTATCGATTAACCGAGCGAATATCGAAGTGCAAAGAGGAAACTTTTCATCATGGATGTCAAATTTTGAGCGACAGCAAGAATTTGAACTGGCTCAGAACGAACGTTTGCAAAAGGACATCAGACGATTACAGCAGTCGGCAAAACGCGCTGCAGTATGGTCTGAACGTGTAGAAGCTTCCAAAATTGGGGCAGCAGATAAAGGTTATGTCGGTCATAAAGCCGCCAAAATGATGAAGCGTTCAAAATCTATAGAAGCGAGACAACAACAGACAATCGAACAAAAATCAGCATTGCTGAAAAATATGGAAACCGCAGAAGCCCTCAAGATACAACCGCTTAATTACCATACAGATTTGCTTGCATCATTATCGAATGTAGTAGTTTATTATGATGGCATTTCAGTTTGTGAACCCGTTTCGTTTGAAATAAGACAGGGAGAACGCATTGTGCTTGATGGAAAGAACGGCAGTGGCAAAAGTAGCCTGTTAAAGTTGGTAGTCGGGCAGTCCATAGATTATACGGGTACAGTAACACTTGGCTCTGGGCTTGTAATTTCTTATGTGCCACAGGATACATCGTATTTATGTGGAACCCTTTCCGAGTTTGCAGAAGAAAACAACCTTGATGAAAGTTTGTTCAAGGCAATTCTTAGGAAAATGGACTTTGAGCGTGTACAGTTTGAAAAGGATATTAAAGACTTTTCTGGCGGGCAAAAGAAGAAAGTCCTAATTGCGAAAAGCCTTTGTGAAAAGGCACACTTGTATGTATGGGATGAACCGCTCAACTTTATTGATGTGTACTCACGTATGCAGATTGAACAACTCATAACGGAGTTTGCCCCGACCATGCTCCTGGTAGAACATGACAGTGTTTTTCGAGATACTGTGGCAAGTAAAATTGTGAATATCTAAATTGGTTCTTCCGCAATTTTACGTTTTTCGCTTTAATAAAAATGGAGAATGCTGATTTACACTGGCATTCCAGTATTGAAAAATTACAAAATACGGATAATTGCGTAAGAACCTCTAAATTAAAATAATTGTATGGGTTAATTCCAGCTTTACAGAGACTCAAATTCCAGTTTGTAGAATTAAGAAAATCGTAATTTGTGGAGGTAAAATATAGATGAATCAAGGTAGAATTATTGTAATCACAGGTGCGCCGGGGACAGGAAAAACTACAACGGCATCTGCTGTTGCAAAAGAATCAGATTTGGAAAAGTCTGTGCATATGCACACAGATGACTTTTATCATTATTTGAGTAAAGGGGCAATACCACCGCATTTGCCAGAATCAAATGAGCAAAATTTGATTGTCATTGAAGCGTTTTTAGAAGCTGCGAAGCGATATGCTCGTGGTGGATATGATGTAATTGTTGACGGTATTATCGGACCGTGGTTTTTAAAGCCGTGGCAAAGTCTTGTTCGGGAACATTATGAGGTGCATTATATTATTTTAAGGGCAAGTAAGGAAGAAACCTTGAAGCGAGCTGTTGAACGCTCAAAGTTAGACCGAAAGACAAATATCGAATTGGTAGAAACCATGTGGGAGCAATTTTGCAATCTGGGAATATATGAATCGAATGTTATAGATACGACCACTTATTCCATTCAAGAAACTGTTTCCGCAGTACAAGAAAAAATCGCAAGTAGGGCAGCGTTGTTGTCTTAGATTGTTTTGGTGCAATTCCAGTTTGTTAGCTTTACATCGGGTCAACTTGTCCCGAACTTTTACAACTAAATACCCGCCGCTCACACAGTGGCACACCGAGCAGGAAATCTGAAAAAGGTCTCCTGCTTTTTTTCTGCCCAAAATGAGGTGGTAAAACGCCACCCCATCCACCAATTAGCGAAAGGAGGGACACGAAATGCCTTGTCCACACAACGAAATCACGATTGTTCAGCGCAGCCAGCGGCAGTCTGCGGTTGCCGCCGCTGCTTACCAAAGCGGCGAAAAGCTGTTCTGTGAATACGACCAGCAAGTAAAGCACTACCCGGAAAAGCGTGGTATCGTCCACAATGAAATCCTGCTCCCGGCAAATGCTCCACAGGAATATGCAGACCGCAATACTTTATGGAATGCCGCCGAAGCGGTGGAAAAGCAATGGAACTCCCAGCTTGCAAGGCGGTGGGTGCTTACCATTCCCAGAGAGATACCGCCCGACCAGTACGCTGTCCTTGTACGGGAGTTTTGTGAACAGCAGTTTGTTTCCAAAGGCATGATTGCTGATTTTGCCATCCATGACCCCCATCCGCCGGGACACAATCCCCACGCCCATGTCCTGCTGACCATGCGGGCAATGGATGAACATGGAAAATGGCTTCCCAAGAGCCGCAAGGTTTATGACCTTGACGAGAATGGGGAACGGATAAAGCTGCCGTCCGGCAGGTGGAAAAGCCACAAGGAGGATACGGTGGACTGGAACGACCAGAAGTATTGTGAAATCTGGCGGCATGAATGGGAGGTTATCCAGAACCGCTATCTGGACGCCAATGACCGCCCGGAGCGTGTGGACTTGCGTTCCTATGCCAGACAGGGGCTTGATATAGTCCCCACTGTCCATGAGGGGACTGCTGTCCGGCAGATGGAAAAGCGAGGTATCCAGACGAATATCGGCAACCTGAACCGGGAAATCAGAGCCGCCAACCGCCTGATGAAGTCCATCCGGCAGCTTATCCAAAACCTCAAAGGCTGGATTACCGAGCTGGGAGAAAAACGGAAGGAGCTGCTTGCACAAAAGGCGGCGGAGGAAGCGACACTTCTTCCCAATCTGCTGATGAAGTATATGGAGATACGAAAGGAAGAACGGAAGGACTGGACAAGGGCTGGACAGAACCGGGGAACTTCACAGGACTTAAAGGCAGTCAGCGAAGCCCTGTCCTATCTCCGGCAAAAGGGGCTTTCCACTGTGGAGGACTTAGAAGCGTTTCTGGAATCTTCCGGGAAATCAGCCGCAGATTACCGCAATCAGATGAAGCCAAAGGAAGCCCGGAGCAAAGTGATTGACGGGATTCTTGCCAGCCGGACAGACTGCAAGGAATGTAAGGCTGTCTATGAGAAGTACCAGAAGATATTTTTTAAGAAAATAAAGGGGAAATTCAAACAGGAACACCCGGAGGTTGCCCGGTATGAGAAAGCCGCTGACTACCTTGCCAAGCACCCGGACGATAAGGATAAAACGAAAAATGAGTTGCAACAGGAGCAGGAAACGCTTCTCAGCGAAATCGCAGAGCTGAAAGTACCACTGACCGAGGTACAGGAGGATTTGAAGAAGCTGCGGGACATCCGCTACTGGGTACGGAAAGCCACACCCGGCACAGAGGAAAGCAAAGAGCCGCCCAAGAAGCAGCCCATCAAAGAAGTCTTGCAGGATAAGACTGACGAGAAAAAAGCACAAAGAACCGCCCCGGCACAGGAGAAACACAGACAACAGGATATGGAACTTTAACAGGCACTTGCCATTTTCAATTAGAGAATGTCAGGTGCTTTTCTTATTTTCAAGGAGGGATAGATTTGAATGTATTCGAAGCTGTGAAGCAGTCCGTCACAACAAGACAGGCTGCGGAGTATTATGGAATCCATGTAGGTCGGAACGGGATGGCTTGCTGCCCGTTCCATAACGATAAAACCCCAAGCATGAAGCTGGATCGGCGTTACCATTGCTTCGGCTGCGGTGCGGATGGGGATGTGATTGATTTTGCCGCCGCCCTGTATGGGCTGGGAAAGAAAGAAGCCGCCGTACAGCTGGCACAGGACTTCGGGCTTTCCTATGAGGACTGGAAACCGCCGGGAAAGGTAAAAAAGCCCAAGACCCGGCAGAAATCCCCGGAGGAACAGTTTCAGGAAGCAAAGAATCGCTGCTTCCGTATTCTTGCCGATTATCTCCATCTGCTGATGGCATGGAGAACGGACTACGCCCCGCACTCCCCGGAGGAAGCCTTTCATCCCCGGTTTGTGGAAGCCTTACAGAAGCAAGCCCAAGTGGAATATCTGCTGGATGTGCTGCTGTTCGGGGAAACAGAGGAAAAAGCGGATTTGATTACGGACTACGGAAAGGATGTGATACAGCTTGAACAGCGAATGGCAGAACTTGCAGCCGCAGACGCAGCAAGAACTAAAAAACACTATGAACGCCATGCAGCCGCCCCAGAGCGTTGAGGAAATCAAGGCGGGGCTGGAAACCACCGAGAAAGGCGGTGTCCGTCAGAGCATACGGAACTGCCTGACCGTATTCCAACGTGACCCTCTGCTTTCAGGGGCTATCGCATACAACATCCTGACTGACCGCAAGGACATCATAAAGCCCATCGGTTTTCACAGAGAAAGCACCGCCCTGAACGATACGGACATGAAGTATCTGCTTCTTTATCTGGAAGAAACCTACGGGCTTACCAATGAGAAAAAGATTGATAACGCCATCGGGATTGTGGCGAATGAAAACAAGTACCATCCCATCCGGGACTATCTCAATACCCTTGTGTGGGACGGGACAGAGCGAATCCGCTTCTGCCTGCGGCACTTTCTGGGGGCTGACGCAGACGATTACACCTATGAAGCGTTGAAGCTGTTCCTGCTGGGTGCAATCTCACGAGCCTTTCAGCCGGGGTGCAAGTTTGAAATCATGCTCTGTCTGGTAGGCGGTCAGGGGGCTGGAAAGTCCACCTTCTTCCGGCTGCTGGCAGTCCGGGACGAGTGGTTCTCCGATGATTTGCGGAAGCTGGACGATGACAATGTGTACCGCAAGCTGCAAGGTCACTGGATTATTGAAATGTCGGAAATGATGGCAACCGCCAACGCCAAGAGCATTGAGGAAATCAAGTCATTTTTAAGCCGGCAGAAAGAGGTCTACAAGATACCTTATGAAACCCACCCGGCAGACCGCCCCCGTCAGTGCGTGTTTGGCGGCACTTCCAATGCCCTTGACTTCCTGCCCCTTGACCGTTCCGGCAACCGCCGCTTTATCCCGGTCATGGTGTACCCGGAGCAGGCGGAAGTTCACATTTTGGAGGATGAAGCCGCTTCCAGAGCCTATATCGGGCAGATGTGGGCGGAAGCGATGGAGATTTATAAAAGCGGCAGGTTCAAGCTGGCTTTCAGCCCCGCCATGCAGCGGTATCTCAAAGAACACCAGCGGGATTTTATGCCGGAGGACACCAAAGCCGGGATGATACAGGCGTATCTTGATAAATACACCGGGAGCATGGTCTGCTCCAAGCAGCTCTATAAGGAAGCCTTGAACCATGCTTTTGACGAGCCGAAGCAATGGGAAATCCGGGAAATCAACGAGATTATGAACCAGTGCATTTCCAGCTGGCGGTACTTCCCAAACCCAAGAATGTTTTCCGAATATGGCAGACAAAAGGGCTGGGAGCGTGAAAACCCGGCAACGGACTCCGGCAACCCGTCTGAAAAAACGATGGACGGTTTTGTGGAGGTCACAGAACAGATGGAGCTTCCATTCTGAAAAGGACAGCCCGTTGCACCCCCTGTTGTTATCCCGTTGCCGAGCCGGTTGCCGGGAAAAACCCCTTATTTCCGGGCTTTTCTCCCTTATAACAACCAAAACAACAAAAAAATAAAAGAAAAGTATAAATAGTAACCATCGCCAGATTGAGATTGTTTGCAAGGTCTTTTGAAGTCCGTTGCCGGACTTCGTTGCCGACACCCTCTGTCTGGCTATTTTCATGTATGGAGGATAACTGCCTATGGCAAAAAACAAAACAGAGATTCATGTGACCACTGTATTTGACGGGGAGCTTGACGCCACTGATGTGTTCGTCAGCCTGATTTCCCAGAAATACGGAAAGACAAATGCAAAAGAATATCTTGCTAAAAAGAAAGATATAGGCTATAATGAAGATGAGGTTCAAAAGAGCCAGATACCGTCTGGATTGTGTGGGTAAATGGCTATGATGAACGAAATGGAATACAGAACAATCGGTTCGGCACTTGCCGGGGGTTATCGTGCGGCGGTCTATTGCAGGCTGTCAAAGGACGATGACCTGCAAGGCGAAAGTGCCAGTATCGCAAACCAGCGTGATATGCTGGAAAAATACTGCGAAAAGCAGGGATGGGAGGTTGTGGCAGTCTATCAGGACGATGGCTTCACAGGTCTTAACATGGAGCGTCCTGACCTACAGAGAATGTTGAGAGCCATTGAGCGCAGGCAGATCAACCTTGTCATCACGAAAGACCTCAGCCGACTGGGGCGTAATTATCTGCAAACCGGGCATTTGATTGAGGACTTTTTCCCAAGAAACGGTGTCCGCTATATCGCCATGAATGACGGCATCGACACCCTGCGGGATAACAACGACATTGCCCCGTTCAAGAATATCCTGAACGAGATGTACAGCAAGGATATTTCCAAGAAAGTCCATTCCTCTTATCTTCTGAAAGCGCAGAAAGGACAGTTTACCGGGTGTCTTGCCCCGTTTGGGTATCGGAAAGACCCGGAGGACAAAAACCATCTGCTCATTGACGAGGAAACCGCCCCGATTGTGCGGCTGATTTTCGGATATGCCCTGAACGGTCATGGTCCGAACTATATCCGCAGACGGCTGGAGAAAGAAAAAATCCCCTGCCCTACATGGTGGAACCGGGAACGGGGGCTTCGCAATACCCGCACCAAATGGGAAAAGAAAGACCCAGAAAACGGGCGGTATATGTGGGACTTCTCCGTTATCAAAGACCTTTTGATGAATCCCGTCTACACCGGGGCGATTGCTTCCCAGAAAAAGGACTACCGCTTCAAAATCGGCACGATTGGGGAAAAGAAGCCGGAGGACTGGATTGTGGTGGAGGGACAGCATGAACCGCTGATTGACAGCATGAGCTTTGACATTGTGCAGAACAAGCTGAAATCCCGCCAGCGTCCGGGGCAGACCAATGAAATCAGCCTGTTTGCCGGACTGTTAAAATGCGGCGAGTGTGGGAAGTCGCTGACGGTACGCTACACAAACGCTAAACATCCCCAGCGGATTTACTCCTGCAAGACCTACAATGCCTTTGGAAAGAACCACTGCACCCAGCACCGGATTGATTATGACACCCTTTACAGCCATGTGCTGCGGAAAATCCGGGAATGTGCCAGAGCTGCCCTGATGGACGGGGAAGCGGTTGCCGACCGCCTGACCAATACCTGTGAAGCCGAGCAGCGGGAACAGCGGGAAGCAATGGAACGCTCCCTTACAAGGGACGAGGAACGGATTGAGGTTCTGGACAAAATGGTCATGCGGCTTTATGAGGATATGATTGCAGGGCGTATCAGTGAGCAGAATTTCAACACCATGCTGGAAAAGACACAGACCGAGCAGACGGAGCTTAAAACAAAAGTGTCCGAGGGCAGAAAGCGGCTGTCCGATGAAGTCCAGCTTGCCAATGATGCAAAACAATGGGTGGAAGCCATTCAGGAATACGCCAACATCACAGAGCTGGACGCAGCCACCCTCAACCGCTTAATCAAAGAAATCGTTGTGCATGAGCGCATTGACGAAGATAAAACAAGACACATTTCTATCGAAATTCATTTTAATCTCAAACCCATCCCGGAGGTGGAACAGGTCACTGCCTGACCTGTCCCGCCGGGACGGTTCTCTTAACAACACCATATAGATTTTTTGTACGCCGCCGCCCGCCATCGAGCAGAGTTTTTACACCTAATTGGGGATGAAACAGCTTATGTCCGGAGGCGGTATCATTATCGTAGCACAGACGGTGATCCCACAGCTTTCAACGCTGTTCTCATAATTCATGGGGTCAATCATTGAGAAAATCACTGAATTTATAAAGGAAATGCTGCAAGGATGGGTGCTGGACAATCTCGAAACGATGTTTACTGACGTGAATACGAAAGTAGGAACAATCGCCGGAGAGGTTGGGCAGACGCCCAGCTCTTGGAACGCAGGTATTTTTTCCATGATAGATAACCTGTCAGACACAGTCATGGTGCCCATAGCAGGGATGATCATTAGTGCGATTCTCTGCTATGAGCTGATTACCATGGTAATGGATAAGAATAACATGCATGAGATGGGGAGTGAGTTTTTCTTCCGTTATCTTGTGAAAGCATGTATTGCAGTATTGCTTGTCAGCTATACCTCTGACATTACCATGGCAATTTTTGATGTGGGCAACCATATCGTTACAAGTGCAGCAGGAGTCATTACAGGCTCCACGACACTTGATGTGACGAGTACGTTACAGTCCATGTTTAACAGCCAGCTCTCCACCATGGGGATAGGCGAACTGATAGGACTTGGAATAGAGACCATGATTGTCAGCTTATGTATGAAAATCATTTCCCTGCTAATCACCGTCATGCTATATGGGCGAATGATTGAAATATACCTTTATGTTTCAGTGGCTCCGGTTCCGTTTGCGACACTCAGCAACCGGGAATGGGGCGGCATCGGAAGTAATTATATCAAGGGACTTTGTGCTTTGGCATTTCAGGGATTTTTCATCATGGTATGTGTGGCAATCTATGCGGTGCTGGTATCCAGCGTTGCGGTTGCGAGCAATCTACATACGGCTTTGTGGTCAGTGGCAGCATATACCGTTATCCTGTGCTTCAGCTTATTTAAGACAGGTTCCCTTAGCAAATCTATTTTTAATGCACATTAAAGCAGCGTTATATCAGGAAGGAGGCTGTTTATGGCAATATCAGTCGCAGTGCCGAAGAATTTAAGCGGTATCAAGACAAAGGTGGCAATGAATCTGACAAAACGTCAGCTTATCTGTTTTGGTGCGGCAGGTGCGGTTGGAATTCCTTTTTATATCTTTACCAAAGATATCATCGGGACACAGGCATCCGCACTGATCATGGTGGCTGTCATGCTGCCGTTTTTCTTTCTGGCAATGTATGAAAAGGACGGTTTTCCGGCAGAAAAGATTCTGTACTTTATGATAAGGCAGAAGTTCCTGACACCGGGAATACGCCCCTATAAATCAGAAAATCTCTACAATCGGTTAGAGGAACAGGAAAA
Organism: Blautia sp. HCP3S3_B11; assembly: GCF_052064435.1. NCBI lineage: Bacteria > Bacillati > Bacillota > Clostridia > Lachnospirales > Lachnospiraceae > Blautia > Blautia sp. HCP3S3_B11. Next base: position 62,060 of record NZ_JBQHVP010000008.1, on the reverse strand, counting down.
AATGAAGAAGGAGGTGCGTTACCTTGAAGCAAAAGCCAAAGGCAAGATTACAGGGCAGTCAGAAGAAAACTGCCAAGCCTAAAGCGGGCTTGAGTTTTTCTGAAAAGAAAAGGTTAAAAGAGCTTCAGCGTACTCTTGCAGGAAACCATAAGGAACAGGAGAAACCTACCACGGCACAGAATACCATTACTTTCAAAAAGATGTTCCGTGATGGTATCTGTCAGGTGACATCTGATTTCTACACAAAAATGGTGGAATTTTATGATATAAATTATGACCTTCTGGAAATAGAGGACCAGGGGGAGATTTTAGAGGAGTACAGCAAGCTCATCAATTATTTTGACCCGTCTATCAGATTTGAACTGTTTTTATTTAACAGGCAGGTCAACGAACAGACGCTGATAGACCAGTTTGACATTCCTTTGCAGGGAGATGATTTTGACGACATCCGTGAGGAATACACGGAAATGTTAAAGAAGCAGGCTGCAAAGGGCAACAACGGAATTATTAAATCAAAATATCTTATTTTTGGTACGGAGTGTAAGGGATATAAGGAAGCGAAATCAAAACTGAATAACATTGAAAAGGATGTTATCAGGAACTTTTTAAACCTTGGAACCCACGCCAAAAGCCTTGACGGAAAGGAGCGACTGCGTATCCTGCATGAGTATTTCAACCAGGATACCATGGAGCCTTTCCGTTTTTCATTTAAGGAGCTGGCAGAGTCCGGAAAGAGTGTAAAGGACTACATTGCACCGCCGGGCTTTGACTTCCGTTATCCAAGCCGATTTAAGGCAGGAAAGATGTATGGCAGTGTCCATTATCTGGATATTATTGCACCACGTTTTAATGATGAGCTGTTAAAGAAGCTCCTTGATATTGATGATAACCTGACCATTACCATGCACATGCAGACGATGGACCCGGTAAAGGCAATCAAGATGTTAAAGGGTGCTTTGACCAATATTCAGAAGATGAAGATTGAGGAGCAGAAAAAGGCAGTCCGCAGTGGGTATGACATGGATATTCTTCCTACGGATATTATCACTTATGAAAAGGATACGCTGGAACTGCTTGACGATCTGAACACCAGTAACCAGAAGATTATCAAAATGACTTTCTTAATTACCTGTTATGGCAGGAGCAAAAGGGAGCTTGAAAATATTACGCAGAGGGTGTCCGGCATTATTCAGCAGGCAAACTGTAACCTAAGATGTTTGCAGTATTTGCAGGAGCAGGGACTTATGGCTTCCGCTCCTATTGGATGCAATGATACGGGAATTGAGCGTGTGCTTACCACAAAGAGTACCGCTATTCTTGTACCGTTCTGTACGCAGGAATTATTTATGCCTGCACCGGCAATCTATTATGGTTTAAATGCCCTGTCAAACAACATGATCATGGCAGACAGAAAGCGGCTTCGTACACCAAACGGAGTGATTTTAGGAACACCGGGCAGTGGTAAGTCCTTTAGTGCAAAAAGGGAGATTTTATCCTGCTTTCTTATGACAAGGGATGATGTGATTATCTGTGACCCTGAGGGCGAGTATTTTGCCCTTGTGGGAGCTTTGCATGGGCAGGTGGTAAAGCTGGCAACCAATTCCAAAGACTATCTGAACCCGATGGATATTCAGTTAAGCCACAAGGGGGATAAGGAAGCTCTGAAATTAAAGAGTGATTTTATCATTACCCTGTGCGATCTGATTGCCGGAGGAAAGAACGGTCTGGAGAATGATGAGAAGGGTATCATTGACGAATGTATCCGTCATATCTATGATGCCTATTTCGAAAATCCGGTGCCGGAGAATATGCCTATCCTTGAGGATTTGTATAATGCCCTTTTAGACCATAAGAATGCGAAAGCAGAGCGTATTGCCAATTCCCTTGTACTGTATGTTCATGGTTCGCAGAATTATTTTAATCACCGCACTAACGTGGACAGTAAGAACCGTATCATGTGCTTTGATATCAGAGATTTGGGAAACCAGTTGAAAGAGCTGGGTATGCTCATCGTACAGGATGCCGTATGGAACAGGGTGTCGCAGAACAGGGAGAGAAAAATCGCTACCCGTTATTACTGTGATGAGTTCCACCTTCTTTTAAAGGAGAGACAGACTGCCATTTATTCGGTGGAAATCTGGAAGCGTTTCAGAAAATGGGGCGGTATTCCGACAGGTCTGACACAGAATGTGGGCGACTTCTTAAAGTCGGAGGAAATCGAGGGTATTCTTGGTAACTCCGATTTTGTTTATCTGCTGAATCAGAATGCAAAGGATCAGGCGATACTTGCAGATAAGCTGGGGCTTTCGGAAAAGCAGCTTTCCCATGTAACCAATTCAGAGCCGGGTTCTGGTCTGATTCTGTTCGATAACGTGGTTATTCCTTTTGTAGATAAATATCCGACAGACACAAAGACTTATGCGATTATGAATACCAAACCGGAAGAAAGCGTAAAACAGGAGGATGTTGATTAGTGGCAGAGAATAAAAAAGACAAGTCGGCTGAGTTCGCAAGGGATAAGAGTGCTTTTGCTAAAGGTGGTTCCGAAAAGGGAACTGCTTCGAAAAAAGTACAGCATAAGCATTCCGGGACACATCAGCCAAGAGATGCAAATGACACTTCCGGAGATGTTCTGAAACAGGAACAGTCTGAAGCTTTTGGACAGAATGTCCAGAAGTCAGGGCTGTCAACAAAACGCAGAAATAAAAAGCAGTATCAGAAGCAGGACACTTTTGGATACAGTGAAAATCTTTCCGCAGAGCAGAAGGATTTGAAGTCTGAGAATACGGATGCGGACAGTAAGAAGAAAAGCGATTTTTCGCAGGAAAATAATACTTTTACAGAGGAAGGTAACAGGGAGCAGGAGGAACATCAGCAAAAGGATGATTGCCACCGCAGGGATACCTACCACCAATCCGAGAAAAAAGGAAAATACCACAGACGGGAGTATCAGAACAGGGAACGGACAAAACAATCTGATTTTGAACGTGATTTCCAGACGAAGGAAAAAACCTTTACGGAAGGAGCAGAGCCAGAGTTTCATGGAAGCAAAAAATTAGACAGACTGCAAAGTAAGGCAGAGAAAGCCGGGAAAAAGACCGAAGCTGCAAGAAAGAAGATACCAAAGACAAAGGAGTATTCCTTTGAGCGTGTCTTTGATGAAAAGACAGGAAAAGCAAAGTATGTGCTGACTGCCGTGGAAAAAGAAAAGCATTTCAAACCGGATAGTCCGGTAAAAGTGGTTGCAGGCAGGGTAGGTGCAGAATATTCCAATTTTGCCCACGGCAAGGTTGCTGAAGTGGAGAAAGAAAATTCTGCTGTGGAAGGAGCACATAAGACGGAACAGACAGCAGAGAATGTCTATCATTTTGTGAAACGCAATCATAAAAGCGGATTGCAAAGGAAGAAAGAGAAAGTCGCAAAGCTGGAGAAAAAGCAGTTTAAGAAAGAGGTCAATTTCCGGTATCAGAAGTTTTTGGAAGAAAACCCACAGATGCAGGAAAAGACCTTGAAAAAGCAGATGCAGAAACGATTGCAGAAACAGCGTATCAAGCGGGAGTATGCAAAGGCAAGGCGTGCAGGACAGGCAGCAAAGAATACAAAAGAAGCGGCTGCAAAATCAGCCAATTTTGTTACCAAGGTTGCCAAGAAAATACAGGAGATAGCAAGCAGGAATGTTTCGTTTCTGGTAACAATCGGTATCTTTGCACTGCTTCTGATTATGATCATGACAGCCATATCGTCCTGTGGGGCGATGTTCTCAGATGGTATGAGTACCACACTGGCAGGAAGTTATATGAGTGTTCCAGCAGAGATTGATGCTGCGGACCTGGCGTTTTCCGAGCTGGAAATGGAATTGCAGAAAGAAATCAATGACATAGAAACGGACTATCCGGATTATGACGAATACCGCTACAATCTGGATGCCATAGGGCATGACCCGTTTGTTTTAATCAGTTACCTGTCGGCAGTACATACGGAATTTACGGCAAGTGATGTGCAAAGTGAGATAGAAAGCCTTTTTGAAGAAATGTATGAGCTGACCTTAAATCCTACCACGGAGACGAGGACAAGGACTGTAACAAAGACAGGAACGAGAACTGTAACAGACCCGGTAACGGGCGAGGAAACAGAGGAAGAATATGAGTATGAGGAGGAAGAAGAATACACCGTAACCATACTTGAAGTAACACTGACAGCCACCGATCTGGGTGTGGTGGTAGCCGGACACATGAATGAGGAGCAGAAAGAAATCTATGCTCTTTACAATGAAACCCATGGACTGACACAGCAGTTTTATACACCGCTCAATCTGTATTGGTATAGCTATGTGTCGAGTTATTACGGCTACCGTATCAATCCGGTCACAGGGCAGGAACAGTTTCACCGTGGTGTGGATATAGCGGTGCCCACAGGGACAACCGTGCTGGCAGCGATGGATGGAACGGTTACAACAGCAACCTATGATGCTTCTTATGGTAATTATGTTGTGATAGAGGACAGCAATGGTTACTGCACCAAGTATGCACACATGGATACATTAAGTGTCAGTGCCGGACAGACTGTTACACACGGAACAACCATAGGAACAACGGGAAATACGGGAAGCAGTACCGGAAGCCACCTTCATATCGAGTGTTTGTATAACGGGGAGTATTATAACCCGTTATTTTACTTTGATGTGGGTGAGGAAACTCTTTATGGAGAAAGTCCGGGTGGTGGCGGTTCGCCGGGAAATGTCATACCACCTGATTCCTATGATGATGCAACAGTACAGGCACTAATGGAGGAAGCAGCAAGATATCTTGGCTATCCGTATGTTTGGGGCGGTTCTTCTCCGTCCACAAGTTTTGACTGTTCCGGCTTTGTATGCTGGGTATTTACCAACAGCGGCGTACATAACCTGCCAAGAACCACGGCACAGGGCATATATGACCAGTGTACTCCGGTGTCAGCGGCAGATGCCAAGGCTGGGGACATTATATTTTTTACAGGTACTTACAATTCGCCGGGACCTGTCAGCCATGTGGGTATCTATTGCGGAAACGGTGTGATGATACACTGCGGTGACCCAATCAAATATGCTTCTATCAATACACCATACTGGCAGAGCCATTTCTACAGTTTTGGAAGATTAAATTAAAAGCAGGAAGTGAGGATAAATGACAAAGGAAAGAATTGAAAAAGAGCTTCTGAAAGTCCGGGAGCAGCTTGCAGGATTGCAGGCAAGGCAGAAGGACTTGGAGGAGCAGTTACAGATGGCAGAGGATGCGGAGAAGATGAAATTCATTGAGAAAAATAAAATCTCTCTGGAACGGCTGATTTTACTGAATAAAGTCAGTGAGGAAGAAATTCTGCATCTGTTAAAGAAAAAGGAACAGGAAGAACAGACACAACAATCAGAAAAGGAGGCAGTAAGCCATGAAAAAAATGAAACTATCATCTAAGGCGGTGTTATCGCTTGTTTTATCAGCAGTTTTGTTCTGTATGCCCGCTTTGGGATTTGCCATGAACGGGAATTATGCAGTGAGTGTTCATGCGGAGGATACAGAGCCGGAAAGTGGTTCTGAGGAAAACAGAACCGAGAATGATACAGAGCCGGAAACAGAAAGCGGTTCTGAAGAAAACAGCACGGAAGAGCATATGGTATCCGGTGGTGATGTAAAAGAACCGGAGTGTACCTGTGAGGATAAATGTGGTGCGTATGAATACGACCATAATTGCGAAGTATGCGTGAAAGATTATAAGCTCTGTGCATATAAAAAGCCGAATGTCACAATCCAGATCAATCAGCCGGATGGGTGGCATAATGACAAAGCAACCGTGACATTTACGGTTGCGGATGTGGCACACACAGGAAATTTTGAAATTGCCAAGATTCAGGCGAAGGTAGGACAGAATGGAAGCTGGACGGATGTGACAGAGGACAGAAAGCTGGAGGTTTCTGAAAACTGTACGGTGTATGTGCAGGTCACTGACCAGAAGGATCATACCTATGAGAGAAGCCGTGCAATCAAATGTTTTGACACCACAAAGCCTACGCTTAATGCTGCGGTCAGTGACGGACTTCTGAGTGTACAGGTACATGATACGGATTCCGGAGCGAAAGCAGTCTATGTTAACGGATATGAATTTACAGACCTTACAAACGGAACTTTGAATATCCGCCTGCAGCAATTTGATGCGGGGTATGAGTATTTTACCATTTCTGCAATGGACAATGCCGGAAATATGTCGGAGGTCTACAAGACGAAAAATCCATACTACAAAGACCCGGCAGATGAGAGTGATGACAATCCGGCAGAACAGCTTCCGGTCAATGCAGAAGCTACAAAGCCGGGAAGTGCCACAGGAACCGTAACGGAGCATACCAAGACAGACAGTAATGGGAATACCACTTCACAGACAAATCCTGCGGAGCAGAAGAAACAGGCAATGGCGGAAGCGGATGCTTCGGAGAAAGCAGAGAATGAGGATAAGGAGAGTAAGCAGTCCGAGCAGGGCAAGGAATTTTATACCATTCAGACAGCGTCGGACAAGGTGTTTTATCTGATTATCGACAGGGATGGAGAGGAAGAAATGGTCTACTTCCTGACAGAGATTACGGAAAATGACTTGCTGAATACCACATCTGATAACAACGAAACCTTACCGAAAAACTCTGCCGCATTAGAGTCTGCAATCCCGACTTCTGAAAGTGCATTGCCAAATAATAATGCAGAACAGGAAAATAAGGAGGAGGAAGCTGCGGAAGATACAGAGGGAACCGAAGAAGATACAGAAAGCACCGAGGAACCGGAAGAAACGGAGGTTAAAGAGCAGGCAAATCCTATGATTTCCTATATCCTTATGGGAGGTCTTGCAGTGGCAGTAATCGGAGGTGCGTATTATTTTAAAGTGGTACGCAAAAAGAAAGAGGATTTCATCGAGGATGAAGATGAGGACGAGGAAGATAACGAAGAATATGAGAACGAAGATGAGGAATCAGAGGGAAGTTCGGATGATGATTTCTTTGAGGAACAGGAGGAAGAATAATGCAGTTAGTGATAGCGGAAAAGCCAAGTGTGGCACAGTCAATTGCCAAGGTGCTTGGTGCAGATGAAAGAAAAGACGGATACATGGAGGGAAACGGTTCTATCGTTTCATGGTGCGTGGGGCATCTGGTTGAGTTGGCACAGCCGGATGCCTATTCTGATGCATGGAAAAAGTGGACTTACGACAGCCTGCCTATGATACCGGAGCATTGGCAGCATGAGGTCAAGAAAGACACGGTTGCACAGTTCAGGGTATTAAAGGAGCTGATGCATGATACTAAAGTAGACAGCGTGGTATGTGCCACGGATGCAGGACGGGAAGGAGAGCTTATCTTCCGTCTGGTGTATGAACAGGCGGGATGCAGCAAACCGATGAAACGCTTATGGATTTCATCTATGGAGGAAAGTGCCATAAGAGAAGGATTTGAGAACTTAAAGCCGGGAAGTGACTATGATCACTTATACCATTCCGCACTGTGCAGACAGGAAGCGGACTGGCTTGTGGGTATCAATGGGACAAGGCTTTTTACCGTTTTATATGGCGGCAAGGTGTTAAAGGTGGGCAGAGTACAGACACCTACCCTTGCAATGCTTGTAGAACGTGAAGCAAAGATTATGAATTTCAAGAAAGAGCAGTATTTTATGGCTCATATTCTCTGTGGCGGCGTGGATGCGGTCACAGAGAGGATTGACAGTAAAACAGAAGCAGAAAATGTTGCAGGAGCTTGTCTGAACGGACAGGCTCTTGTTACGTCTGTGGCAAAGGAAGAAAAGACGGTGGCACCGCCGAAACTTTATGACCTTACCACACTCCAGAGGGATGCCAACCGTCTATTCGGTTTTACAGCAAAGCAGACCTTAGAGTACACCCAGAGCCTTTATGAAAAGAAGCTGTGTACCTATCCGAGAACGGACAGTCAGTATTTGTCTGATGATATGGAGCAGACAGCCGGAAATGTTATTGAAGCAATTTTTGGTTCCATATTGTTTGAGGAAAATAGGATGTTCAATCCGGATATTAAGCGTGTGTTAAACAGCAAAAAGGTCACAGACCACCATGCGATTATCCCCACAATGGAGATTGCCAAAGCTGACCTTGCAGCCCTGCCGGAAACGGAGCGAAAGATTTTATCCCTTGTGGCCAACAGGCTGCTGTGCGCTATGGGGGAGAAACATCTTTATGAAACAGTCAAGGCAGAGTTTTCCTGTGGCGGTTACACCTTTGCCACTTCCGGCAAGTCGGTCTTAAAAAACGGGTGGAAAGATTTTGAAGATGCTTTTAAGCGTTCTTTTAGGACAACGGAAGATAAAGAGCAGGAGGATAAGAAACTGCCAGAGCTTTCAAAGGGGCAGACCTTTGACGGGGTACAGACGAAGATCAGCGAGCATTATACAAATCCCCCAAAGCACTTTACGGAAGATTCCCTTTTGTCTGCAATGGAGCGAGCCGGAAGTGAAGAAATGGGAGATGATGTGGAACGTAAAGGACTTGGCACACCTGCCACCAGAGCAGACATCATTGAGAAGCTGGTCAAGGACGGTTTTGTGAAGCGTGAGAAAAAGCAGATGATTCCCACAGAGGACGGAATGAAACTGATTACGGTGCTTCCGGATGTGGTAAAGTCCCCGAAACTTACCGCTGACTGGGAAAATGCCCTTACCCTTGTTGCAAAGGGAGAGTATTCCATGCAGGAATTTATGGATGGCATTGCGGATATGGTAAAGAACCTTGTGCAGACTTATCACAGCATTAGTGACGAGCAGAAATCCATGTTTGGAGGAAATCAGAGCGCACAGGAAGCCCTTGGAAAATGCCCGAAATGTGGCGGTGATGTGGTAAAGGGAAAATATGGAGCCTACTGCAAAAATAAGTGTGGTATGAATGTCGGCAAGGCTATGGGGACTGTACTTTCCGATACGCAGATTAAGAGTATGCTGGAGGGAAAAAAGACTTTCGTCAAAGGATTAAAGGGAAAGAAGGGAAGCTATGATGCCTACCTTATCCCGGAAGGAATTGAGGATTATTCCTATACCAAAGATGGTAAGGAAATCAAAGGCTCACAGTATAAGGTCAAGCTGGAGTTTCAAAAAAGCAAGAAATAATAGCAATTAACAGCGTAAAGGCGTGTGAAGTGTAACAGTTTCATACGCCTTGTTTTCGTAGGATAAGGGACACTTCGTTGTGGTTGAAAAGGATAAATGTTATAATCTCAGTGTTGCAGAGAGTGATAAATTGCAATTTAAAGGAGAGATTGTAAATGGCTATGAAGGATGAGGAATATTTGAAGCGAAACATTTTAGCAGTTTATTATAAACATGAACCTCAATACACGAACCTACCATATTACCGTTTCATGGGACAAAAGGAACTTGAAACATTATTTTTTAATAAGGTGATGTATTTTACAGACCCGGTTGAATGGAAAAAATCAAGTACTGGAGATGCGAACGAAACTTATTTTGAGGATTGGTTTAGAGATAAAGACAATATATATAAGGCATATAGATTGATTAAAGAATCATCGGAAAAGAGGTTAGGGCAATATTGCACACAACAATACATAATGGGTGTATATAGTGACTTTGTGGCAGCGGCAGCATTGTTGCAACAACGAACCTTTTGTTATTGTGTATCAAATAAATATGCAGATGCAAAAATGGTTCAGGAATACCATAAGAAATACGGAAGAAATTTTATTATAAAATACAAAAATGATTTTTATAAAAAACTTTCAATTCTTGATCAAGGAAATTATGTCCCAATGGGTATTTATCTGTTTGCAGATATTATGCCGATGGTATATATAAATTGCTTTGAAGATTATATCGAAAAGTATATTTGTGAAAGCCATACTTTGGATCAGGTTGCGAAAAATGCGTTTGATTTTGGTGCGTTTTTAAAGCATAGTAGTTTTAGTTATGAACACGAGATAAGAGTTAAATTAAGAATACATTTAGATGAATATTATAATTTGCAAACTTTATCAAATGAATTTTATAGAGTAGTATTTGCTTTGCAAAATGATGATGAGATAGTAAGTAAGAGCATGGCATTTATTGATTTTGTTGAAGATAAGGTAAATTATATATTTGATGATGTTCGTGATAAGATTAAAGATATTGCTGGTAAACAATGCTTTGAATTAAAGTTAAGTGCTGAAATCAGCATAAATGATATAGTTGATAGTATTGTATTACATGACAAAGCCAGTACTGAAGAAAAAAGCTTAGCATATAAGTTGAGGGATTCCAGTGGAATATCAATCATAGAAACAGATTTTGATAAATTTGCAAATGGATTTCGATTGACATGATATTGTATGGTCTATAAAACTAAATAACAGTCACAAAAGTAATGGTGACATAACAAGCGGTAAGACTTTCCAGTTTTGCCGCTTTTTATGTGATAAAAAAGGAGGACAAAATAATGAATGAAGAAATGAAAAATGTAACTGTAAACAATGCCGAGGTGCAGGATGCAGAGCCTGCAGCAAAAGCAAATGAAACTAAAGCAGAGAAATTTATCCGTCTTGGAGAATACCGCATGAATAAAGCGATTGATGCGCTTGGAAGGTTGGAACACCTTGCCAACAGGTCTGCTTATGAATATACAGCAGAGCAGGTAGAGGCTATGTTTGGTGCTTTGGAAAATAAGGTAGCAGATGTAAAAGCAAAATTTAATACAAAGAAACAGGATAATACATCTTTTTCTTTTGGAACACATGCAGAGTAAGGAGGAAACCAGGAATGAAACAGTTAGAAAAAGAAGTCACAGAAACAAACAAGCAGAGCATGATGAAACGTTATCAGCTATATGGAACGAAAGCATCAAAGCTGACAGACAAATCACAGAAGAATACCGGGAAGGGAGAGAGAAAGTAATGGAATATAAGGATTTTGTAGAACAGGTAAAAGAGCAGATACAGGATTTTTTACCGGAAAAATTTGCAGATGCAACGGTTTCTGTTCATCAGGTAGTAAAGAATAATGATTGTATTTTGGATGGTCTGACAATCCGGACAGAGGAAAGCAATATTTCTCCAACCGTGTATCTGAATCCGTATTTTGAACAGATACAGGATGGAGCTGAGATGGATGATGTGCTTGGGCAGATTGCAGCCACATATCAGGCACATTATATTGACCATGATATGGATGTATCTGCAGTTACTGATTTTGATAACGTAAAAGACAAGATTGTGTGCAAGCTCATCAATGAAGAAGCCAACAGGCAGTTCCTTGAGGACAAACCATACACCAAGGTGGAAGATCTGGCAGCTGTGTATCAGATTTTAATGGACAAAAATGCGGAAGGCACTGCAACCATAACGATTACAGATAATCTGATGGACAGGTATGGGATTACTCTTGAGGATTTGCATGAACAGGCTCTTTTGAACATGGATGTTTTACAGCCATACAGCTTCAAGGGAATGAGCGAGACCATTATTGAAATGATGGCTGGGGACATTGCAAGGGATACTGGCATGGACATATCAGAGGCAAGAGAAATGGCGTCCCAGATGATACCGGATGTTCCTGATACAATGTTTGTACTGACAAATGACACGAAGGTAAATGGAGCTGCCGCTATATTAAATGATGATACCAGACAGGAAATTGCAGACAAGGTTGGAGACTTCTATGTACTGCCTTCATCTGTGCATGAAACGCTGATTATCCCGAAAGATGCCGGAATGGAGTTAAGAGACCTTGAACAGATGGTGCAGGAAGTGAACCAGACACAGGTAGCACCAGAGGAACGACTTTCGGATCATGTGTATGAGTATGATGCAAAAGAACATGAGCTGTTCCGCAGTGACCGTGCCGAGGAACGTGCAAAGCAGAAAGAGGAAAAGCGTGATGAGAAGAAAGAACGTCCTTCACTAAAAGAGAGACTTGCAGAAAAGAAAAATGATGTAATTAAGATGGATGCTGACAGGAAACAGCCGACAGCAGATAAAAAGAAAGAAGCGGTGATTTAGCCACTTTATACATAAAACACAGGAAGGCAGCCACTTTGGGCTGCTTTTCTGCTATTAGGACAAAATGAATCGAAAGGAGTATCTATGGCAGGAAAATATCATTATATATCTGCACTGGCAGAAATGACAGCAGGAGATATTGTTAAAAACGAAAATGAATGGACCAGATTTCTGACCACGGCTGCAAGGCTGTATAAATATCCCTTTAACGAGCAGATGTTAATATACGCTCAAAGACCGGATGCAACAGCCTGTGCTTCTCTGGAAACGTGGAATGAAAAGATGAATTGCTGGGTCAACCGTGGAGCAAAGGGAATTGCCTTGATTGATACGGATAGCGAACGTCCGAGATTAAAATATGTCTTTGATGTATCAGATGTGCATAAGGCAAGGAGAATCGGGCGTGATCCTTATCTGTGGGAACTTAAGGAGGAACATAAGGCTCCTGTGCTTGCACAGCTTGAAAAGACTTATGGTGGAACCGATGTAAATATGCCTTTTGAAGAGAGGATTATGGAGATAGCTGACAGGATTGCCAAGGATTATTATGAGGAACTTTTACCGGAGCTAAACTATGTGAAAGAGGGCAGTTTCCTTGGTGATCTGGATGAACTGAATCTTGGAATCAGGTTGAGGGAAACGCTGGCTTCCAGTATCTCCTTTACCCTGCTATCCCGATGCGGTGCCGATATGGATTTGTGGAAAGATGACATGAATTTTGAATATATCCACGAATTTAATAATACAAAGTCATTAGCTGTCATTGGAAATGCAACTACGGAAATGTGTAAGCCCCTGCTTATGGAAATTGGAAGGACAATAGGGGCATACGAGCGTCAGATTGCAAGGCAGAATGCCTCAAATAAGGCAAGAGAAAAAGCGGCTGGGGAGTATATTGGAAGCCATGAGGAAAATGTTGAAAAAGGACTTGCAAATGCACCAGAAGCAGACTATAATGCTTTAAAGCGTGAAAGCGAAACAACTATAGAAAAACCAAGGGAAACTGAAAATTATACAGAAATGGAGGGCATTGCCAATGAAACTGACATACGAAAAGAACGGGGATTATCTGATTCCGAACCTGACAGCGAACGAGGAGCCGGAACAGGCACTGACCAAGTACGGACTGATGAGGAAGAACTTTCTGAAGGAACACAGGAGAGGGATTTATCAGGGAATGATACTGACAGGGGAACTGAAAGCACATTGTCTGCAGGTACAGGAGCAGGCAGAACAGAGAATGGAACTTCTGACCGGACAGATGGCGAAGTCGGAGGGAGTGAACGAGGAACTGAAAGCAGCCGATCAGATGGGCTGGGTAGCGAAGATGAACAACATCAGACACTCAGCGGAGGAAATCGTGCTGACAGAACTGATCTACATTTAAGCAGTGAGGAACAAGCTAATATTACCATGCAGGAGCCGGATAGTGACAGCAATTCATTATCCGGTTCTTTTTCGGATAAAACCGAAGATTTCACAGAGCTTCAAAAGGGAATCTTATGTTTTGATAATCACCTTATCCATAAAAGACCGGAGATTGCGGGATATTTCCAGTCAGAGCAGGATGCGGTTTTACAGACGGAGTATCTGAAAAATTCTTTCCGTATGGAGGAATTTACAGAGCTGTATATTGGGGATGTAAGAGCCGGGTATCGAGCTGATGAGGACGGGCTTACCATGTGGAAAGGCAATTATCTGACCCGTGAAGCAGAGAGCAGGTTGTCATGGGAAGATGCAAGATACTGGGTCGATTCTTATATCGAGGATGGTGTCTATTTACTTCCGGGGGAAGTAGCAGAGCAGATTGATACAGACGGAATGTTCAAACAGCTTGATCTTTTTACCATGTTTTCGGAGCAGGTCGGCAACATTGCCATGAAGCAGGCAGAAGAAAAAAGTGTTATGCCGACAGGCTTTGTACTGCCGGAGAAACAGATTGATGATATTTTAAGAAGCGGCGGAGGCAGGGATGACAGCCGCAAGCGTATTTATGCCAAGTACCAACAGAGAAAGACGGCGGAAGAAATGACTGCCTTTCTGAAAAAAGAGTATGGAACCACCGGAAAAGGCTTTGAGTTTGACGGAAAGCAGATAGCCGTATGGTTTGATGAAGGCGGCATGCGTGTTGGATACGGTACGTCAGCAACGGAGCATCCGATACTCACGATGGAATGGAAAGAGATTGAGCAGAATATCCGCAGGCAGGTAGAGAATGGCACATATATGGGTGCAAATGAAGCTTATCTTGTGGATGAGGTGGAGCGTAGCAGGATTGCAAACCATTTATTTTTCTTTTTCCGTGACGGTATGGGAGAAATGCCGGAAGAATTGGAATTAAAGGCGGGCAATTACCCGGATGCCCATGCAAGACTGGTGGAACTTCTTTCTACACCGGAAGAGGTGGAGAGGATAGCTGCCCACATGGATCATGCTCTGCATCAGTTGGAAACCGGAGAAAAAAGCCTGCGTTTCCGTTCTGTTATGCCAAAAGAGGAGCTTCGTGCCGAACTCGATAACCTTCTGGTAGACAGGCTGACATTTCCAGCTGCTGAACATGTGGAAATTAAACACGAGGATTTTATCACGCAGGATGAGATTGACCACAGGCTTGGCAGGGGAAGTGGTTTTTCAAATGGGTCTTTTCGTATTTATGATTATTTTAAGGAAGGGCATGACAGCAAAGAAGCAGCTAATTTCTTAAAGAATGAATATGGAACAGGCGGCAGTAGCCATGCACTTGCCGGAGCTGACCACAGCTATGAGGATCATGATGCAAAAGGAATAAAGCTGAAAAAGGGAAATATCGGAAAACCATACGCAGAAGTGCTGTTGTCCTGGAAGGTTGTGGAGAAACGTATCCGAAAGCTCATTGAAGAAGATAAGTATTTATCTACGGAAGGAAAAGAAGCCTATGTACAGTACAGAGTGGAGCAGGAGCAGAAGGCTTTGGAGCAGGCACAGGCAAAGATGGAGCATGAAACCAAGGTAGCCTGTAAGAATGCCATTGAAAAGGCAATCGCTGAGAAGTTTGACGGGTATCGTCTGCCAAAGGATACAGCGGAGGGAGTCATTCAGGAATATGGCTCTGAACGGGTAAGCTATGTGCTTGCCAATTCTGTCATGCACAAAAGGCAGGATGGACGGTTTTCTCCGGAGAATAAGGAGTGGGCAAAAGCTATTGAGCCTTATGCCATGGTGAAAAATGAGGATATGGTTGTGGATTCCCACCCGGCTGTATTAAATGGCTTTATCAACCAGACAAGACGGTATATCGAGCAGGAGAAAGAGCTTGCGGCACAGGCGGCTGAGAAAATCACGATTGATGGACAGGAGTGCATCAAAGTCGATGAATGGGGGACTGAGGAAGAAACCTATGTGCTTGGAAATTCCGTAACAGATAATCAATTTTTTTATGCAGAGGTAAATGGTGTTGCCTTTGAGTACGATTATCAGCCACAGCGGGGAGAAGTCGAGGAAGATTATCTCAACGAGATGACGGAAAGGGATATAGACCGTCACGAAACAGAGGTGTTTACACAGATTGAAGGAAGCGAAGATTATCCTGAAGGTGTTGAGGAATCACCATTAACGGCAGAGGATGTGCAAAATCTGGTTCTGATTAACAGGGAGTATTCTGCAGGGACCAGAACCACGGTTTATGATTTTGGGTGCGATATTCGTGGAGAACATGACACATTGCAATATACCTTAGAGCATCACGATGATGGGGAAGGTTTTACCATTCATACGCAGAAGGATGATATTTGGGAACGGATGTCTGAGCCGGAACTTGAGCGTCTTGAGGGCATTATCAGCCGTGAAGCTTTGTATTTTAAATACCATGATAAAATAGCAGATGCAAAAAGCGTAGAGGATATGGAGGAGATTCAGTTCAGTATTATGGAAGATGAGTCTCCTTATTTTTCGGCAGTTTCAGATAGGGTATGGAAAGAATTTAGCCAGAAGGAAAAAGAGCTGTCTGGAGAAAATAGGGAAACTTCCGGACAGGATGTCCAAAAGCCGGAGGAAGTGTCAGACACACCATTAGAGCCGGATATCAAAGTACCCGTGAAGCAGGCAGAACCGCAGATTGATAAGACCGGAGCTGTCAATTTCCGTATCACGGATGATGCTTTAGGAATTGGTACTGCAAAGGAAAAATTCCGCAGAAATGTGGAAGCCATACGCACGTTAGAGAAAATAGAAAGCGAGAACCGTATCGCAACACCGGAGGAACAGGAGATTTTATCTCAGTATGTTGGCTGGGGCGGGCTTGCGGATGCCTTTGATGAAAGCAAGAGTGCCTGGGCAAATGAATATCAGGAATTAAAGGGACTGTTATCGGAACAGGAGTATTCTTCGGCAAGGGAGAGTACCTTAAATGCCCATTATACAAGCCCTGCCATAATCCGCAGTATCTATGATGCCTTGGAAAAAATGGGATTTGAAAAAGGAAATGTGCTGGAGCCGGCAATGGGTATCGGAAATTTCTTCGGAATGCTACCGGAGAAGATGCAGGAGAGCAGACTATACGGTGTGGAGCTTGACGGCATTACGGGGAGGATTGCAAAGCAGCTATATCCGAATGCCGACATTAAAATCACAGGCTTTGAAAAGACAGATTATCCGAACGATTTCTTTGATGTGGCAATCGGAAATGTGCCATTCGGACAGTATAAGGTGGCGGATAAGCAGTATGACAAGCAGAATTTTTTAATCCATGACTATTTCTTTGCAAAGACCCTGGATAAGGTTCGTCCCGGCGGTGTGGTTGCCTTTGTTACCAGCAAGGGAACGATGGACAAGAAAAGTCCGGAGGTCAGAAAATATCTTGCACAGAGAGCAGAGCTTCTTGGTGCGGTCAGACTGCCCAACACAGCATTTAAGGAGAATGCCGGAACAGAGGTCACTTCTGATATTTTGTTCTTAAAGAAGCGTGACCGTGTGATGGATTTGGAGCCGGACTGGGTGCATCTGTCAGAGGATGGGAACGGCATTGCCATGAACAGCTATTTTGCCGAACACCCGGAAATGATCGTGGGAAAAATGGAAATGGTCAGCGGACCGTATGGCATGGAAAGTACCTGTATGCCCGATACTACAAGACCATTTGCACAGCAGCTGCAGGAAGCAGTCAGCCATATTGATGGAGAGATAGAAGCGGTGGAACTGGATGAGCTGGCAGATGAGCTTGCGGATACAACTATTCCAGCGGATCCGGATGTCAAGAATTACAGCTATACTCTTGTGGATGACAAGGTGTATTATCGTGAAAATTCCATTATGAAGCCTGTGGATATGTCCGATTCCATGCAGGAACGTATCAAGGGCATGGTGGGTATCCGAAACTGTACGCAGGAGCTTATCAATCTGCAATTAGAGGAATATCCGGATACAGTAATCAAGGAAAAGCAGGCGGAGTTAAACAGCTTATATGATGCTTTTTCCAAGAAACACGGTCTGATCAACTCGCAGACCAACAAAAGAGCATTTAATCAGGACAGCAGCTATTGTCTGTTGTGTTCTCTTGAAAAATTGGACGATGAGGGCAATTTCAAGGGCAAAGCGGATATGTTCACGAAGCGTACCATTAAAAAGGCAGAGGTTGTCACAAGTGTGGATACGGCAAGTGAAGCATTGGCAGTATCCTTGTCGGAAAAAGCAAGGGTTGATCTCGATTACATGGCAGAGCTGACCGGAAAAGATGTGGATACGGTAAAGGAGGAGCTGACAGGAATTATATTTCAGAACCCATTGACGGATAAATGGGAAACAGCGGATGAGTATCTGAGTGGAAATGTCCGTGACAAACTGGAAACAGCAAAGGTCTATGCAGAGAGCCACCCGGAATACGCCGTGAATGTGCAGGCACTTACACAGGTACAGCCGAAGGAACTGGATGCCAGCGAGATTGAGGTGCGTATCGGTGCCACATGGATTGACCCGAAGTATATTGAGGATTTTATGGGGGAGACCTTTGAAACGCCGCAGCATTTGTTAGACAGGAATGTCGTAGGAGTCCAGTATTCCGATGTGACAGGACAGTGGAACATAAAGGGCAAAAATGCGGACTATGGAAATTCCCTTGTAAATATGACCTACGGTACAAGCCGGAGAAATGCCTATACCATTCTGGAGGATTCCCTTAATTTAAAGGACAGCCGTGTTTACGATACCATAGAGGAGGACGGCAAGGAAAAGAGAGTCTTAAATAAAAAGGAAACCACCATTGCATCACAGAAGCAGGAAGCCATAAGGGAAGCATTTAAGGACTGGGTGTTCCGTGATCCGGAACGCAGACAGGTACTTGTGGCAAAATACAACCAGCTTTTCAATTCCACAAGACCAAGGGAATATGACGGTTCACATCTGAAATTCCCCGGCATGACACCGGATATTGAGTTAAAGCCTCACCAGAAAAATGCGGTGGCTCATGTACTTTACGGAGATAATACCCTGCTTGCCCATTGTGTGGGAGCCGGAAAGACTTTTGAAATGACAGCGGCAGCCATGGAGAGCAAGCGTCTAGGATTATGTCAAAAGAGCCTGTTTGTGGTTCCGAACCATTTGACGGAGCAGTGGGCAAGTGATTTTTTGCGGTTATATCCCGGAGCCAATATCCTTGCTGCAACAAAGAAAGACTTTGAGCCTGCCAACCGTAAGAAATTCTGTTCCAGAATAGCCACGGGAGATTATGATGCGGTTATTATCGGGCATAGTCAGTTTGAGAAAATTCCGCTTTCACAGGAAAGACAGGTAGCCATTATTGAAAGGCAGATTGATGAGATAGAGCTTGCCATTGCACAGGCAAAAGCCGACAACGGAGAACGCTACACCATTAAGCAGATGGAGAAATCAAGAAAATCACTTCTTACAAGGCTTGAAAAGCTGAATGATGCATCAAGGAAAGATAATGTAGTGACCTTTGAGCAGCTTGGCGTGGACAGGCTTTTCGTGGATGAGAGCCATAATTACAAAAATCTGTTTCTTTATACCAAGATGCGAAATGTGGCGGGAATCGCACAGTCAGAGGCACAGAAATCCTCGGATATGTTTGCAAAGTGTCAGTATCTTGATGAATTGACAGGCGGTAAGGGTGTAACTTTTGCGACAGGTACGCCGATTTCAAACAGTATGACAGAGCTTTATACCAATATGCGTTACCTTCAGTATGGTACGCTTCAGAAGCTGGGACTGGGACATTTTGACAGTTGGGCATCCTCTTTTGGAGAAACGCAGACAGCCATAGAGCTTGCACCGGAGGGAACCGGATACCGGGCAAAGACAAGGTTTGCAAAGTTCTTTAATCTCCCGGAGCTGATTGCACTTTTTAAGGAGAGTGCGGATATTCAGACACCGGATATGCTAAATCTTCCTGTGCCGGAAGCAGAGTATGAAAATGTGGTGCTAAAGCCAAGTGAATATCAAAAGGACATGGTGGCATCTTTGGCAGAAAGGGCAGAAGCCGTGCGTGACAGACAGGTACAGCCTTATGAGGACAATATGCTAAAGATTACCAATGACGGAAGAAAGCTGGCATTAGACCAGAGACTTATCAATGATATGTTGCCGGATGATGAAAATTCAAAGGCAAGCAACTGTGTGGAAAAGGCATTTGAAATATGGGAGCAGACAAAGGAGCAGAAATCAACGCAGCTTATTTTCTGTGACCTGTCAACACCGAAAGGAGATGGTACATTTAATGTTTATGAGGACATCCGAAACAAGCTGATAGAAAAGGGTGTCCCACCGGAAGAAATCGCATTTATACATGAAGCAAATACGGAGCTTAGGAAAGCGGAGCTGTTCGGAAAAGTAAGAAGCGGACAGGTCCGTTTTTTGCTTGGTTCCACACAGAAGATGGGAGCCGGAACCAATGTGCAGGACAGACTTATCGCACTGCACCACCTTGATGTGCCTTGGCGTCCTTCTGATATTGAACAGCAGGAAGGGCGTATTTTGCGACAGGGCAATCTTAATCCAAAGGTCAAGATTTTCCGCTATGTGACGGAAGGAACCTTTGATAGTTATTCGTGGCAGCTCATTGAGAACAAGCAGAAATTCATCGGTCAGATCATGACAAGCAAATCTCCGGTACGTTCCTGTGAGGATGTGGATGAAGCAGCACTTACTTATGCGGAGGTCAAGGCTCTGGCAACAGGAAATCCTTACATCAAGGAGAAGATGGACCTCGATATTCAGGTTTCAAAACTGAAACTTATGAAAGCAAACCATACCAGTCAGAAATACCGACTGGAGGACAACATCGCAAAGCATTATCCCCAGCAGATTACAATTTTAAAGGAGCGTATCAGCGGGATGCAGGCAGACATTCAGGCTGCGAAAGCAAACCTTCCGGTGGATAAAGAGCAGTTTTCTATGAAAGTGGGGGACAAGCTCTATACGGATAAAAAAGAAGCCGGAACAGCCCCTGTGGAGATGTGCAAAGAAATAAAAACAGTCAATGCCCCTGCGGTCATTGGCGAATATGCAGGTTTTAAGATGGCAGTATCTTTTGATGCGTTCAACCACAAATTTGTGATGAACCTGAAAGGTCAGCTTTCCCACAATCTGGAAGTCGGTTCAGACCCGATTGGAAATATTGCCCGTATCAACCATGCACTGGAATCCATGCCAAAGCAACTCATGGAAGCACAGACAAAACTTGAAACTGTGGAGCATCAGCTTGAAACCGCAAAGGTGGAGGTAACCAAGCCTTTTGCGCAGGAAGCGGAGCTTGCAGAGAAGTTGGAGCGTCTGTCTGCATTAAATGCCCTGCTTAACATGGATGAAAAGGGCAATGATGGGATTGATATGGATGATGAGCCGGAAGCTCCAAAGAGCGAAAAAGAGGTTGCAGACTGTCCGGCGAAGAATATTCCGATTGCAGAGAAAGCAGTGGGTACAGAGCAGGATAAGGGCATCAGACAGTATGCGGATGCACCTGCAGAAAGAGTGTCCCTGAAGGCGAAGTTGGAGGTGATGAAAGCAAAGGTTGCCGGAGCTGAAAAGCCGGGCAAACAGATGGACAAAGGAAAAGAGGTGACTATATAACTGAAAAGCATACTACAAAAAATTCACAAAAATTTTGTTGCAAAAGCTGGGATAACATCATAAAATATAGTTGAAGAAGTATGAATAAGAGAAGATAAGCCACACTAATAAAGGAGGTGTTTTTATGGCAACTTCAAGTATCACTAAGAATTTTATCATATCCGGTCAGAAACAGGTGGAGATGTTTGCTGATGCGATTGAAGCATCTGCCAAAAACCGTCCTGTACGTGTTCCGGTATCCGCAAGGGAAATAACGGAAGAAGCGGAATTGATAGAATTTATGGAAAAATGGGAGAAGGCAAATGTTGGAAACAAATAAATTTTCTGTTATCAACATACGGCGATATCTCAATAGTGATAACCCAAAACTCGGAGAGAGCAGGCTTCTTCAAGTTCTCTCCGGTTTTTCTTGTCCGAAGAACCCGGATGTTGAACGCTTTCTAAAGAAAAGCTCCATAGAATTTACAAAAAAGAACCAGTCTGTTACATATCTTGTCTTTGATGTAAGCAGCATGGAATTGGTAGGATATTTTACCATAGCATTGAAGCCGCTGACAGTCAGAGGTGAAACAGTAAGTAATACAGTTAAAAAGAAGCTGATGCGTGTCAGTGAGCTGGACGAACAGTCACAAACATATACAATGTCAGCATATTTAATTGCGCAGCTTGGAAAGAATTTCAAAAATGGAGCAGAAAAAAAGATTACTGGTGAGGAATTGCTTGAACTTGCTTGGGACATTGTTGAAAAGATGCAGTACATGGGTGGTGGAATGGTAACCTTTCTGGAAGCAGAGAACAGTGAGAGGTTGCTGTCATTCTATCAGGCGAACCGTTTCCAGACATTTGATACCCGGCAGACCGCAACGGATTCGGAAGAACCTCATGAGCTTGTGCAGCTTTTAAGGTTGCTCTAAAAGCAAACTAAATATTAACCATAAAGGTGTATGGAAAAAGAGAAATCAAGTCCATACACTTTTTTTAATTTTGAGATACCGTCTTGTGAATTTACAGGGCGGTATTTTTGCGTTTGAAAAGGAGAAAAATTATGGCAGACGAAAGAACAGAAAAACAAAAAGTACAGGAAATCACAGACAAGCTGGAGGAAGGGTTAAAGGAACTATTTGAGAGCGAAAAGTACAAGACTTATCTTTCCACCATGTCAAAATTTCATAATTACAGCTTTAACAACACTTTACTTATCGCCATGCAAAAGCCGGAAGCAACGCTTGTAGCTGGATATAAAGCATGGCAGAAAAATTTTGAAAGACACGTCAATAAAGGAGAAAAGGCAATCCGTATTCTTGCCCCGGCTCCTTATAAAATCAAAGAGGAACGGGATAAATTAGACCCTGTGACGGGAGAGATGATGTTTGACGAAAACGGTATGCCTCAAAAGGAGCAGGTAGAGGTCACGATTCCGGCGTTTCGTGCTGTGTCTGTATTTGATGTATCGCAGACAGACGGAAAGCCAATTCCGGAACTGGAAGCACAGGAGTTGTTATCTACAGTGGAGGGATATGAGGACTTTGTGCAGGCACTTATGAATGTTGCCCCGGTTCCTATTGGCTTTGAGGATATTCCAGGCGATTCCAAAGGATATTTCCATACAGAGGAAAAGCGGATTGCGGTGCAGGAGAATATGAGCGAGAGCCAGACTTTAAAGACAATGGTTCATGAGGTAGCTCATTCCATGCTACATAATAAGGAAATCAATCGGGATGATTTGATGGAAGTACCTGCAAAAGACAGAAATACAAAAGAAGTAGAAGCAGAAAGCGTTGCCTATACGGTATGCCAGCATTTTGGCATAGATACCTCTGATTATTCCTTTGGTTATATTGCAGGGTGGAGCAGTGGCAAGGATATGAAGGAACTGAAATCTTCCCTGGACACCATACGAAAGACAGCATCGGAGCTTATTACAGGAATTGAAGGAGCGTTACAGGAATTGCAGCTAAATCGTGCCATAGAGAAGGAACAGAGTAAAGAGTGTATCCTGCTGATACAGAATGAGGATTTGACGGAGTTCAGCCTTGTCAATGTCCGTGGAATGGATACGCAGGAGCTTGTGGCTGCTCTTACTAACATGAGTGAGGATGATAAACTCAGTATACAGGCATACTTGGAAAGTAAAGGTGCATGGACTACAGAGCTTGGCAATGAGAAATCAAGAGAATTTGAGGAATACCACCTTGATGTTCGTTACAATTTTGATACGGATGAGATTACTGATGTAAAAGCAAAAATGACTGAACAGATTGACAGTAACCTTTCTGTGATGGGACAGGCAGAGAAGCTTATCAATCAGTTGGAAGCGGAGAAAACCATATTTACATCAGATGAGAGTAACTTGATTGTAAATTATGCTTATAAGCTCGATGATATGAATAAGACAAGGGAGCTTGCAGAAAAACTGGCATATCAGCTTGAGTATGCACAGCAGGATGTGGGTCTGACTATCATAGATGCACAGGCAGAGATTGATGCACTTCCAGACCCGATGATTGGTTTGTCTGAAATGCGTGAGTACGGTTATACATGGAATGAAATGCTACCACTGACGCAGGAGAAAGCATTGGAATTGTTTGACCATGATTTGCCCGTGTATCTGTTACACAATGATGGTTCGGAAACCACGGTAGAAGATAGAAAACAGATTACGGAGCATGAAGGAATTTTTGGCATTGAAAAAGGTGATTGGGAAAATGAAAGAAAACTTCGTTCTATGCAGGCTGAACTTTCGGACAATGAAATAAATAAAGAAGCAAAGCTTTTGTACGGCAGTTCTGACAAGTACGGTATTTATCAGTTGAAGCATAATCCGGAATTAGATCATTTGCGGTTTGAGGGCACAGAGTCTTTAAAGCGTATGGGTATTACAAAGGACAATTTTGATGCTATCAAGCCAGAAAATTATGAACTGATTTATGTAGGAAATCTGTCTGAACTGCAAGAGCAGACAGAGGGCGAAATGCTGGAAGCAATCTATGAGAAATTCAATATAGACCACCCGGAAGATTACAGAGGGCATTCCCTGTCTGTCAGTGATATTGTGGTCCTGCATCAGAATGGGAAAAACAGTGCTCATTTTGTGGATTCCTTTGGATTTACCGGACTTTCTGATTTTATGCAGACTTTGGAGGGAGTAAAAGAGCAGGAAGCGGAGATTGACACCTCTGGACAGGATGTCCAGAAGTCAGAGCCGGAGAAACAGGAGCTGGAGACTTCGGACAACACGTTGGAAGATGGGGATGAAATCATTGACCTTGGTGATGAAAAGGAACAGGTGCTTGCAGATATGAAGAAATCCTTGGAGATTGGGGAAGAAACCGAGCTTGCCTTTCAGATTGCAGACCGCTATATCAGTATCCAAGAGGTGGATGGAGGCTATGATTATTCCATTATGGGAGCCGATTATAAGGAGATTGACGGTGGAGTTTATGACAATCCGGATGTGACAATTAGGGAGGCACTGACAGACATCATAGATGATTTGAAATCCGCTCCAGACCATAACGGAGCGAAAGGGAGTATTAAGGAAAAGGATGAGCTGATACCGATTGATTATGATGGATTGATGGAAAAGGTTGAGGAAGCCAATGAAGTTGTACCAAAAAATCAAGAGAGCAGCATCATAGCAGATTTCAGGGCAAAGACCAATGAAATGTTCCATGACATTAGTGAAATGAATCCGGCAGAAATAGAAGAAACGATAAAATGCCATGTACAGGCAAAGATTGATGAGTATGATATTGATGCCACAATCATTGATGCTGTTGTTGTAGGAAGCAGGTGTAGAGGTTTGGAGAAGGACAGCTCTGATCTTGATGTGGTAGTGGAACTTTCTACGAATGAGAGAGAGGATGACTTATTCAATGCGTTTAATGAGGACGGGTTACATATCGGTGAGGTAAAGGTTGACATCAATCCGATTACTGCCCAACGTACCGGGACACTGGAAACGTATCTGCCACAGGCTGAGAAGTATCTGGAGAGCATCCGGCAGGAAAGGGAGCAGGAGCTGACACAACAGATGCATACACAGGGCGAAATGAAGAAAGAAGAGGTTGAAGTAACATTGATGGTATCCGAGTGTGGAGAATTTCATAATTTGGGAGAATTTTATGAGAATATTCCCACAGTAGAGGAGGCAATCGCTATCTGGAAACAGATACCGCCAGAACAAATGCATGGCATTCCTGCAATCGGCATCAATGTTCACAGACCGGGAGAAGAAAACTATATGGATGACGAAGTTGACCTGTTATCGGGTAACCGGATTGATCTGGAGATATTAGAACATATCCCAAGTATAACCGGTGAACCGAAGGCTATGGAAGTCATTGCAGAGCTTGTAGCAAAGCTGCCTGAAATGGAGATAGATGGTGTCATGTCTGAAGATATGGAAGCAAAGGTATGGGAGAAACGTATGCCGGATTTGACACCTGCAGAACAGCTTGCTGTGGAAATTGACCGTTTCAGCCATGATTATGATATTTATTCCTACCGCAACAACAACCCAAATATGACGGAAAGCGTGTCAGAGATTTCCGAGATGATAGTTCAAGGGAATACGGAGCCTATTACAGACTGGTTGAACGAGGTTATTTCCGAGGGAGCTTTGCCAGACGAAATGCAAAGGGCAAAAGTATTGCTGGAAAAATTGGCTGAATACAAGCCTCTTGCCAAGATTGAAGAAATGGAAGAACAAAATTATAACATGATTGACAATGTGCTGAATAATGGTGCAGAGAAAGCACAGAGGGAAGCAAACAAGAAGAATCAGGAACAATCTGCGGTAAAAGTTTCCTTAAAAGCTAGATTGGCTGAGAAAAAAGCACAGGTGGAAGGTTGTGGACAGGAACATGAAGTACAGGAAAATACAAAGAAAAATCAGAGGGAGATATAAGCGATGAATAATAAATTTACAGTAGAAGAAGTTAATTTAATCTGCATTTTTGAGTGTAAGAGCAGGACAAAGGTTATAAGTGATATTAAAAAAGCGATTAAGCATTTGGATGATGGTGAAATGGTAGAATTGTCAAATCGGGTAGTTGCCAAGTTGAATAATATGACAGATAAAGAATTCGCAGTGATGGAGTTTGTAGTAACGGAATAGAAATAGTTTTGCTGGCAGAGCATGGAAATGCATGTGTTTTGCCAGCATAAATTATATTAGCTTGACACAAAAATATTACGGGTGTAATATTTAACACGAGAGAATTTTTTTTAGTTTAAAATCTTACAAGTGTAATATTAAAGGTGAGTAGGAAATATATTTTGTAAAGAACGGAGGTTAGACAAAGGTGAAGCGTAGAGTAAGAAGGAAAAAGAAACAAAGAACGACAATTTGTTTGAAGGTATTTGTGTTGGGAATAACGTTTATTGGAGCTATTGTATGTATTGGCATTTTGTATAGAAAGCAAAATACATTGGTTTCTCCAGAAGAACTTTTAGTTGAATATATGAATCATATTCCAAAGCAGGAGTATGAAGAAATGTATGCGATGTTAAACATTGAAGCATCAAGAAATATAAGTCAGGATGATTTTGTAAAGCGAAATTCGGCTATTTATGAAGGTATTGAAGTGGACAATATGGAGATTGAAGTTACAGCATATGATGAGGAACGAAAAGCAGTAACTTATCAAACTTCTTTTGATACGGTAGCAGGTAATATCAGTTTTGAAAATGAGGCAATTTTTCAGAAGGACGAAGAGGGATATGAGTTGGTATGGGACGATTCACTGATCTTTCCGAAATTAGGTTCAACAGACAAGGTAAAGATTTCTACCACGCAGGCAAATCGAGGGGATATTTTGGATAGAAATGGGCGGGTTCTTGCCGGAAAAGGCGTTGCATCTTCGGTTGGAATTGTACCGGGAAAATTGGAAGATAGAGATGAAGCTATTCAGCAAATAGCAGAGTTGTTGGAAATTGAACCAGAAGTGATTGAAAAGATACTGTCTGCAAAGTGGGTAAAAGAAGATTCCTTTGTACCAATTAAAACGATTCCTAAAGTGGCAGAAATTGAGTTAATGAAAATCGAGCCGGATGAAGAGGTGTTGAAAGAGAATGAAAGACAAAAAAAATTGCTTGAAATTCCGGGAGTGATGATATCTGACACTGAGGTGCGAGAGTATCCATTAGGTGAGGCAGCTGCGCATTTAGTAGGTTATGTACAGAGTGTTACCGCAGAAGATTTAGAGAACCATGCGGGAGAGGGATATACAGCCAATAGCGTAATGGGTAAAAGCGGAATGGAAGGTTTATTTGAAAAAGAACTGAAAGGACAAAACGGCTGCGACATTTATATTGTAGATTCTAATGGGAACAAGAAAGCGGAACTTGCGAGCATATTTGTACAGGATGGAAAGGACATACAACTAACTATAGATGCTGAACTTCAGAGGTCATTATATGAGCAGTTTAAAGAAGATAAAAGTTGTTCTGTAGCGATGAACCCGTATACAGGAGAAGTTTTGGCTTTGGTCAGTACACCGTCCTATGATAATAATGATTTCATCATGGGGTTATCTAATGAACAGTGGACTGCACTGAACGAGGACGAGAATAAGCCGATGTATAATCGCTTTCGACAGGTATGGTGTCCTGGATCGACTTTCAAACCGATAATTGCAGCAATTGGGTTGGAATCAGAAGCAATTGATCCGATGGAGGACTATGGAAATGAAGGGTTAAGTTGGCAAAAAGATTCTTCATGGGGGTCTTATTGTGTGACTACACTTCATACATATGAACCTGTCATTTTAGAGAATGCATTAATTTATTCAGATAATATTTATTTTGCAAAAGCTGCATTAAAAATTGGTACAGAAGAGATGGAAAGCTCATTGACGGAACTGGGATTTAATGAAGAGATTCCATTTGATATTAAGATGGCAAAATCACAATACTCTAATACAGAAAACATTGAAACGGAAATACAATTAGCAGACAGTGGTTATGGACAAGGACAGGTTTTGGTAAATCCTTTGCATATGGCATGTATCTATTCTGCTTTCTGTAATGAGGGAAATATCATTAAACCTTATTTGGTTTATCAGAATGAAGCAGCTGTCACGTATTGGATGCCGGGAGCATTTTCTAAGGAAACAGCAAACCGGGTATTAGAAGGAACAAAAAGAGTTGTGAATGATTCTCATGGAACCGGATATGCAGCCCATCGGGATGATATTGTTTTGGCTGGAAAGACAGGTACCGCAGAGATTAAGGCATCGAAGGATGATACTTCGGGGACGGAACTGGGATGGTTTGCTATTTATACGACAGATAATACAGTGGAACACCCTATATTGATTATCAGCATGGTAGAGGATGTAAAAGGAAGAGGAGGAAGTGGCTATGTCGTTAAAAAGGATAGTGCAGTTTTGGAGGAGTGGTTTCATAGTAATTAGCATTATGACGTTGCTTAGCGTTTCTGGGTGTAGTGATATATCTTCGGAAGAAGTACCTTTTGTAGATAGTGAAGATGAGGTACAAGTTCAACAGCAGAATACGAAGGAAAATGAAGAGGAGATTATAAATACTTGTTTGCATCTTTATGAAAATGCAGCAGAGGAAAACAAGATTGCTGATTTAGAAGTGGTTCGCAGTATTGTAAATCAGTTTGGGGAAAATGGGTATTCCGCTGTTGACAGTAAAAACCAAGTTGATATGACCCAAGCGGATCAGGTAGTAGAATTTTGTGAGATTGTAGAGACACAGGGAGAAGCTGAAATAACAATTATTGAAGTTGGTTATTCAGGGGGATTTGTCAAATATGATTTGAATACAAAAGATGGAAAAGTCAATGTGGTCAATACCTGTTATAAATATGAAAACGGAAATATGCAAAGAGAGGCTACAATAAGCTATCAGGCTGAAAATTGGAGCTATACAAAAGAAGGATATCTTATGTTTTCAGGGGTCTGGTTCTCAGAAGAATTATATCTTCTTACATTAAGTGGAGCAGAGGAGCATACCGCATTACGAGTTCAGCCATTGGATGAAACATACCGGGAGTTGAGTCGGAAATATCTTCTTTCAATCGGATTTGAACAGAATAATATGTTTCTTGTAGATTGGAGTGAGGATGATTTTGGAGAATTGAATTTCTACGATATGTTTGACCTGCTCTATCCAAAAGTTTATGGGACAAATATTCCTTATGTTGCAGATGACAATTTGGGAGTTGGCGCTGTTTATCAAATACCCAAGGATGATTTTGAGCGTGTTATCCTGCCCTATTTCAATATTGATAGTGAAACATTGCAATCCAAAACCATCTATAATGCAGAGGATAAAACATATGAATATAAACCGAGAGGATTTGAGGAAGTAGAGTATCCGGAATACCCATATTCAGAGGTAATCGGATTCACAGAAAACGGTGATGGAACACTTACTCTGACAGCCAATGTGGTGTTTCCGTATGTGGGGGATTCTAAAGTATATGCACATGAGGTTGTAGTTCGTCCTTTAGAGAATGGAGGAGTACAGTATGTGTCTAACCGAATTATACCATCAGAGGATAATTGTGAGGAAACATGGCATACACCTCGCCTGACAGCGAAGGAATGGGATGAAATATATGGAGGTAAATGATGGAAGATGTGAAATGGCTGTTTAGAAAGTGCGGATTTCCAATTTTGATATTCTTGTTTGTTGTTATAGTTGGTACGGTCTGTTGGGAAAAATTGAAAACGGAGAAACCTCAAAATGTAGCAGAGGAAGTATGGGAACCTCCTGTAGAAATCGAGAACAGCGAAGAGGTATCGGTAGAGGAAGCAGATACGGAATCTTCTATGGAGTCTGTATATTGGTTCGTGCCTCAATCTGAGGAGTGTTTAATTACAGATGAGGAAAAGAAAGAATTACAAAGTATGGTATTATCAGCAGCTGAATCAGTCAGTGAAATATATGTGGATATAGTAATTTCAGATGCACCAAACTATTCTTCTGGTATTAGTGACTTCACTGGCGAACAGCGAAAAGTTGTTGTAGAACACTTGGGCAGTAAAGGATTGGTGAGTGTAGAAGAAGATACTTATATGCAAAATTCAGAACTAATTGAGAATTTTTATTCAGATTATTTGAATGGTCAAGATTCGATGATTACAGTGTTTGAGGTAGAGAAAGATGGATTGATTGGAGCAGTAACCTTTATTTATCGGAAAGGAAAGTTACAGAACTATTATATTGGGGTTCGATGGAAGCAAGGCGGAGTGCCCGAAATACAAGGAACTTCTGTAAGTGATGTGGCTGAAATAAAACTGACAGAAAAAGGATATTTTATCTATGCCTATAAAGAAGTTATGGCTCATGCAAGTCTAAGGCAGTATTGGAGGATAAAACCTCTTTCCGAAAGATGCAGAGAACTAACTGAGAAATACATTTCGGGATTAAGCTATGTAAATTATAATATGCTCGTTGTAAACTGGGATAGCAGCAATGTGGAAGACATATTGATGCCATGTATGTTTGAAGATATTTATCGTATTCACACGGGTGAAAATTTAAAAACTGAAGATTGGAAGATTCCAGCAAAAGAATATGAGAATATAATGACCATTTATTTTCCGGTATCTGTAGAACAATTAAGGAAAAATTGTAAATATGACGAGAGTAGTAATAGCTATGAGTATGAAATGATTTACGCCAGTCCATATCCACCTTTCGGGGAAGTTGTTGACTATACGGAAAATGCGGATGGAACGATTACACTTATCGTGGACGGAGTATGGCCGGATTACAATTCTGACCTTGCTTTTAGAAATAAGATTGTAGTTCAGCCTTTTGGAGATGGGACTTTCAGATATCTTTCTAATTCTATAGAGCAAATAGAATTGGAACTACCACCTATAGCAAGAAGGAAAGGGTGACATTATGGAATTAAGCAAAAAATACTTTATAGTGCTTATAATATTTATAATCGGGTACTTCATATGTGCATGTGGAAAAGAAGATAATAATGCAAGTGAATCACTTGTAGAAGATACAAAAGAATCAGCTTATATTGAGAAAACAAAAGGGGCTGAGGAAGAAGCGGCAGAGCAATGGTCAAAAGGCTATGACCTTCCTGTGGATGAACAGGAAGCGAAAGAAGCTGAGAATGATTGCATAGCGATGATTGAACTTATCTCTGATATTTATGAAGGGGCAGATAAAGGTTCGGCATCCAATGTTGTATTGAGTGATAAGATAGTCTTTGAAATGCAAAAAAAACTGGCAGAGACGAAATGTTCAATTACAACATTGATAACATACTCAAATATGGAAAATTATGAAAATGTGGACGATTTTCTTACTGAGAGTATGGAAGGAAAACGTGGTTCTGTAGTAGTTTATGAGATACATAGTGATGGTGGAATAGGTAGAATAAAATACATTTATGATGGAACGGATATGTATGTTGTAAGTGCAAGATGTGGGTGGGATGATAATAACAAGCCGGGAATGTACTATATATCTTACACCAGAATAAAAGAGTGGAAATATACAGATAAAGGATGGTTCTGCTATGAGTTATGTGTGCCAGAACCGCCAGAGGTCAGTGAAATTATGGATGGAAGCTGCCTAGTCAGAGTAAAGCCAATGACAGAGGAACAGCGTGAAATGTCTGAAAAATGTGTGAGAGGTCTTGGTTATCAAGGCAATAACGTTTTATGCTCTAATTGGGATTATAATCATATGGAGAAATTAGATTACAACGGAATGTATGAATATCTGTATGCAATGAAATATCAGAAAGCGTTTAATTCAGAGGATTATCCGGATGGAATACCAAAAGAGGAATTTGAGAGTTTGATTATGGAGTATCTCCCTGTAACAGCAGAGCAGATACGGGAGTACGCAGAATTTGATGATGAAAACCAGACATATTATTGGGTGCGACTTGGATGTTTTAATTATGCACCTACTTTCTTTGGAACTTCCCTTCCGGAGGTTGTCGATATCAAAGATAACGAAGATGGGACAGTCACGTTAACTGTGGAGGCGGTTTGTGATATGGTTATTTGCGATGATGCGGTCATAACCCATGAACTTACGGTAAGGTTTGCAGAGGATGGCAGTTTTCAGTATTTAGGGAATCAAATTCTGAATGATGGAATTAAGCAGATTCCAGATTATCAATATCGTATCAATGTGAATTAAGGAGGCAGAGTATGAAAAAAACAAAAATAGCGGGGATATGCTTGATTGTTTTGATACTTGCAGCATTTGTATCGGTTCCTGTTTACAATAATTACTGTGCATATAATGTAGAGAAAATGTTGTGTGAAACACCTTTGCCAGAACAGACAGAATTGATAGAAGCTATATCAAAGGCAGGAAAGCTGACGGGAAACGGAAATGGGATGCAATATTTCGGGGCAATTCTAATCAAGAGTGAATTGTCTTTGGAAGAATTGGATGCTTACTATTCAGAGTACAGGAGTAATGGATGGGAATATCTTGTGGAAGTTCAGGAAGGGCAGTCTGTTGAGATGCTTGAACACGGTGGACTACAATTTTCAGAAGAAATAAAGGGCAACAGTTATTATATTGTATATTCGTGGGGAAGTGGAAATTCTTTATTGAGGGAATTGGATATACGTGGACACTAAAATGGATTGGAGATGATACTGATTATGAAGAAATATTTCAAAGTTATTATTTGTTTTATAGGTTTAGTTTGTGCGATGATTTTAATTTTGGGGATATCCTTTTCTTATATTACAAATTATAAGAAGATAACTATTGATACCTCGAATTCGCCAGATAGAAAATACGAATTGACACTTCAGGCAGTCGGAGAACCAGACTGGCCTTTTGGTTCAGCAAGTGGACGATTAGTCCTTATGGAAAGCAAAGATAAGATATCTCAAACAGATTTTGAATTGGACAATGACGGTGGAAGCATCACCAGTAGTTGTTGGAAAGTTACATGGTATGAGGACTATGTAGAAGTAATCCTGTCAGGCGAAGAACAATTTGATGAGCAAGTCATTTTATATTTTGATGGTACGGTAGATATGAAACAGTTGCCTAATACAGAAGTTGCAGAGCAAGAAAATGATACATCTGTTGAATATACCACGAAGCCTGATAGCATTGATCTGGGAGAATCAAATCAAAAAAATATTACAGAGCAGGTAGATAAAGCGAAAAAAGCAGAAAGCTGGACAATGGATGAAAGTAATGGAACCATGTATTTCTTTTTGGATGAACAGAATGGATGGCGTTTAGTGGTAGTAGATGCGGCTGCTGGAAGTAGATTTTACGTTATGGAACGGACTGCTGATGGCGGTGATACTTGGGAGCGAATTAACGAAGATCCTTTTGATAATCAAGCAGGCGTTGCTGAAGGGGTGATGTTTTTGGATGATAATTTTGGAATTGCAGGACTTGCAGGTGCATCTCAGTCTGATTCTACACTATATATTACAAAAGATGGAGGAAGATCATTTGGTGAGATAAAATTGCCAATGAGTACGGTTACTGAATTACCAGAATCTGCAAAAGAATATGGATTTACAGTAGAGGATTATGATTATTTAAATATGCCTCAAATAGGTGCTACAACATTGATAATAATGGTTACAACAGATAAAGTGGAGAACGATGGAATTGTATTTGAATCAGAAGATGGTGGAGACACATGGAAATATAGAGGGGTAACTCAAAATTAGTAGTATTATTATAAATTGGGTAAAGGTTCAGTGGTATTGGCCTTTACCCAATTTTTTCCATGATAATAGAAAGTTAGCTGTACAGGAGATACTTTATTGTGTCCAGATATTCATGTCAGATAATATAGACATGGTTATTTCAGCAGCATTACTTCCGGTAGCGTTGTTATCGGCTCCAATATTAGTAGCAAAAAAGTATGTATTATTTACGATTTCGATATAGCCGATAAACCAGCCATTCACATCTTGTCCACCTACACGTCCGGTTCCTGTTTTTCCGTAGAATTTTCCAGTATTGGAAGAGGAAAGGCAGATGGAGTCTTTTACAGCATTGATATTTTCAGAAGAAAAACCTAAGCTATTGTTTTGCAGTTTCATCAAAAGTTCAACTTGCTCCACTGGGGAAATCTTTAAGGAGGATTCCAGCCAATAAGTGGAGAGATCGCCACTCACATTTTCATTTCCATATCCGATTTGCTGAATATAGTTGTAAATGTTAGTGGATGCAAG
Organism: Blautia sp. HCP3S3_B11; assembly: GCF_052064435.1. NCBI lineage: Bacteria > Bacillati > Bacillota > Clostridia > Lachnospirales > Lachnospiraceae > Blautia > Blautia sp. HCP3S3_B11. Next base: position 27,800 of record NZ_JBQHVP010000008.1, on the reverse strand, counting down.
TTGTTCGTCTATTGATTGGAAATACCAGTTAACAGAGGATGTCATCGCAGACTGTAAGGTCTGATCAGCGTTCCATGCTTCAAACGGATAGCTTTCTCCATTCCATGCAATAAAGGAATCTTCTGGTGTAATGACACCTTCTTCCAATCCAAATAAAGCATCATATATCTTGTAAGTGGAATCCGGCGCAACTCGTAGCGTAGCATGTTCTATATCATGTATGCTCCAGGCATCATTTCCCAGATCGTATAAAACAAAGCTTCCTTCGTATTTTCCAAAGTATTTAGAAAAATCTACATATGAAATATTTTCTGAGGAAGATTTCCATTGGTAGTGACTTTCGTCCGCTGCATATGTAGAAATAAAAGGTGTAAGTCCCATTATTAGAACTGTGGTCAGTATAAAAGCAGTCATGCCTTTTAACTTCTTGTAAAACGTTGGTTTCTCATAAGAAGCGATGTTGATAATGCGACGCTTTATTTGTTTCATGTTTCCGCTAAGGTTGGCGGCAAATGGAAAAGGAGAAAAGGAGACCTTTTCTATAAAGTTGATCAGCGTATTTCCGTAATCCTCATAATCGTCCTCTTCAAGCATTTTTAGAACAGAAGTGTCACAGGCAACTTCTCTGTCATTACGCATTTCTCTTAGTGCAAACCAGACAAAGGGGTTAAACCAATAAAGCACTCCGGCAAAGTTCATAAGATAATTGGCAATAGCATCTTTGTGCTTATAGTGCTGCAGTTCGTGTAACAGTATGTACCGCATATCGGATTCGTTGTAATCAGAGATCAGATGAATCGGCAGATAAATACATGGTTTCAAAAGTCCCACAATAATCGGAGATTTCAAAAATGCAGTACTGTAGATAGGGATATTTCTGTGAATTCCCATTTCCTCCAAACATCGATAATATAGTCTGCGTACTTCTGGGTTCTGAAGGGGAAGTGCAGATTTCTCCAAATTGCGTAGGCGGAGTGAGGATTTGATTACTAATATGATCATTGCAAAAATGCCTACAATCCATATCCCCAATAATATGTATCCGGCAATGGATGGTGTCTCGCTATTTACAGAAAGTGCGAAATCATTCATCCAGTCTGTATTTCCGATTGGATGAATTCCGACAGCTTCTCCCATAGCAGTTGCGGCACTAGAAGCAGGAGAGCTTCTTAAGCTACCAAGCCACGAGAAGATTTGTGGAAATCCGATGAGACGGAACGGTATAAAGGGAACTGCCAGCAACCCAAGAAGCAGGAACCACAGATTATACTGCATCCGGCTGGACAGGTTGTTTCTAAATACCCATTTGGCTATCAAAAGAATTCCAACGATACCGCTGATAAATACATTGCATAATAAAAAGCGTATCATGAAATTAGCCATGTTAATCGCCTCCTTTTTTCCCTCTCTTGGAAAGAAGAGAGCGAAGCGTTTCTATCTCTGTTTCGGATAATTTGTCATTTTCAATGTAGGCAGACAACATAGCAGTGATATCCCCATCATAATAGCGATTCAGGAAGGAATTACTTTCCTGACTAATGTATTCACTTTCTTTTACTACTGGGGTGTAAACGAAAACACGACTCTGTTTTTCATAAGTGAGTACACCTTTGGTAACAAGACGCTTAATGAGTGTCTGTATCGTTTTAGGACTCCAATTTGTGGTCTGTAGTAGTCTGTCTGTGATTTCGTTGGTACTGATTGGAGCATGTTTCCATACGATTTTCATGACTTCAAATTCTGCTTCGGAAATCTGTGGTAAATCGCCCATCTAATATCCCTCCTTAAATCTTACGAATGTAATAAAATTATTATAAATGTTAGTATTCATACTGTCAATTCAAATAAATAGGTTGATTTTAAATCTTACTTATGTAATAATTAAAATATTACATAAGTAAGATTATTGAAAGGAGATAATAAGTACAAAAAATTGGAAATAAGAAACCCAATAGTTTCGCACAGCTACTATTGGGTTTATCAATAAGTAGGATTATCTTGTTTTCGCAGTAATTCAAGCAAATAGCGAACCATAGGTAATAAATCATTAGCTTCCTGTTCCGTGCAATCATTTAATAAGGTAAGGAGCTTCTGTAGATTTGGCTTCTGGTCGTTGCAATCCGGGTAGAAAATCTTGTCAGCTGGTATCTTCAAATATGTAATCAATGGATACAGCTTCTCAAATTTTGGGTTACCACGTCCGGCTTCTATGTTCAGTATGGTACGTTGATCCAGATTAAGAATTTCTGCCAGCTTTTCCTGTGAAAGACCGAGTTCTGTGCGGTATTCACGTACTGCGTTGGCAAGATTTTGTTTTATATCCTGCATTGTAATTCACCTCGATTGTAGTTTACATTACACATCGGCATGAGTGAATTGCATTGGAATACAGAGTGAATATGGAGTACAGTACATGATAAAACATAAGTGGAAAATACGAGAAAAAAGAATATCAGTAGAAAAAGTAGCAAGAACTTACTACACACATCAAGGTGTATCGTAATGAAGTTAAAAACTTCAATTCGATACACCTTTTTTGATGGGCAAAATCAGAGAGTAGTTTGGTTCTTTTCCGGTTTTCTGTCATTAGTCCGCTGAACTGACGAACTGCGGTTAAGATATTGATTCAGATTATCTAATTTTCTGTTGAGAGCATTGATTTCTTTCTCAGCAGATTTATAGGTTTTCTGTAAGGTCTCTTTCTTGGAATACAAAGAATTGTATTCGTTACGGAGCTTTTCAATATCTAGAGTTTTAGGGTTCATTCCAAGGCGTTTTAACATATTTTCTGCACCGTCATGGAGTATAAGTTCTGTTTCGTGACTTCGCAGGTAAGCATCCGGATTTTTGGATTTTTGATATCGGACATGATAGATATGATTGGTCTGATATTGCTCAGCATATTTCAAAATCTGTCCTAAATCCTTTAACTGATGCTCGGTTTCAACAAGACTGTTTCGTGCAGTTTTGGCAAGAACCGACTTAGCTGCAAGCTGTTTTTCCAACTCGGCAATGGAGCCTGTTTCACTGTAACTGCTGGCAGCAATTTTAAGGTTTTGGATGTACGCCCAGTGCTTCAGACCGGGACTTTGTTCAAACTTTTCTTCCGAGGTGTCAATGAGCTTTTTGGAAGAATAATCTTTGACAAGTTGCTTCTTTCTTGTAGGAAATGGAATACGCTTTTTAGGCTGTATCAATGCCTTTTCTTCGATCCGTTCCTTAATTCGTTCTTTGGTGTATTCCGAACCTAAAGAGTTGGCTCTGCCACGGATAAAATGCTCACAGTCAAGTGGTCGGAATGAGATATATTTTAAAGATTTTTCATCAAAGGTTTCGCCTTTTATCTCGTATCCTTTGGCACGGATAAGGTCAAGAAAGTCCTCATAAGTATCAGCAGTTTGGATGGCTTCGTCAATGTCATTTTTGAGCCTGGTTTTCCATGAGGAATTGTTTTTATTAGAGAGCCATTCCTTGTATGTTTTTCCACGCTGGTCAGATGGTGGCAGGACGGATAACTGATGCTCGGAACACAGCTCATCATTCAGATGCCGGATGTGATAGTAGGTCTTTTTACAGTCATGGTATTTCTCATGATTGATGTTATCTGCAGCACAGAAAATGATGTGGTTATGAACGTGTCCTTTGTCAATGTGGGTAGCCACAATGTAAGAGTATTTTCCTTCCAGTAGTTTGTCGGCAAGCTCTATGCCGATTTGATGAGCTTCCTTATAAGATACTTCTCCGGGCATAAATGACTGTATTAGATGAAAGGCTTTGTTTGGGTCTGCCTGATTGGTTTTTGACAGGGCAAACTTGAAATCAAAAGCAGCAGTTTCCGGACTGCATCCAAAGGAAGAAATGAGAATGCTTTCATCTGTCTTTGCAGGGTTGCAGATGTAATCTACTGCTTTATTGACGGTTGCTTGGATAGCATGGATTTTTGTGATTGCCATACCTGTTTCATCAGCTCCTTTACTTCTTTTACATCGGCTTCATAGACGTTGCCCGTGGCGTTCATACGCTTGGCAATCTGGTTTAAATTGTTCCCGATGCGAGAGAGGATTGTGTTGTATTCACGTAGGTGTTCATAGTTTACATCATAGACATATCCGTACAAAATCAGATGTCGGATAAAGACGGATTTGCTTTTCATATTGGAGGCTTTCCACTTCTGTTCTAGGATGTACTGTTCATCATCGCTAAGATATATTTTCAATTCATTTTGTCTTTCTCTTTTTGCCATTGCTTTGTCCTTTCCCTTCCTTATTTATGAAGAAGATTTTGTAATATGCCGTATCCGGCAGTGTGCTTTTTGAACGTAAAAATTCAGAAATTCCCGTGGAGTTATTACTGAGTTTTTGAGTGCAAAGGGGGTCAGGGGGATATGCCCCATGCAAGCCAATTTTCTCAAGTTTCTACTTGGAAGAAATTTGGGGAAATGGTGCCTGTGAGGGAACACAGGCAGTGCTTGCTATCTTTGGCAAATTGCCCGCAGGGAATTTGCGAGTTTTAGGCTGCATAGGCAGCCTGTCCAAAACTCATACGGGCGATACCGCCCATTTATGGACAGCGTCCGGCTGTCCGGCTTCGGAGAACGGCATAGGTAATAAAAAAACTGCCACGGTTCACAGCAGGCATCAGATGCCTGTGAAGTTCCATAGCAGTTTGTGTGTCTTTTTATGAATTTGTGATTTTATCCATAAAAGATTTTAGCAACCAGAAGCTGCAAAGTCAATAAGAGAAAGCAGGAGAGAAAAGAGTATTTATTTTGGGATAAGTTGAGTTGATTGTATCAAAAACGGTTGTGGAAAAAAGCCTGTTTTAATATGAAAGGTTTTTTCCGGTTCGTTTTTTACAATGAGATTGGAGAATTTACAGAAAGGAGGTAAAGCATGAATACGGCAGATCGCAGAGCTGAAATAATAAATATTCTGCTTGTCAGACGTCGCATTACGGCGAAAGAACTGGCAGACGAATTTAGTGTTACGGTTCGCACAATACAAAATGATATTCAGGCTTTATCTCTTGGTTTTCCAATCTATACGAAACAGGGAGGCGATGGTGGAATTTTTGTGGGAGAGAATTATAAGCCATACATGAATACGCTGACTCCTCTTGAACTGAAAGTTTTACAGGAAATGTATGAACTGGCAGAGGGGATACATAAGAAAGTTTTATTTCAGGTTATCTGCAAGTATGGACCGGATAAGCTGGAACTCTAATCTTGTCATTCCGCTAAAGCACATAATTTTTACAACACCGTTCATAGCAGACGGAAGTGTGCTTATGTGCTTTTTGGACTGATAAGTCCAGAGTTGATTTTATCCCAAATGCAGGCAGAAGCCTGTGAATGTACCTTGACAATTTCATATACAAATGCGTACAGGACGTGTGGAATATGTGGAGCCACTATGCGGACACGCCAAGAGATACCTGCTTTCTTTTATAGAGAAGGTTCATACGAAGGAATACTGAAATCTGGTATTGAAGTTAAGGTAAGTAGCGAGGGATGTCTGGCAAAATGTGTAGCAGTTGCACGGGGCAAAGATACATATTTTTGATAATGATACTTCCGGAGAAATCCGGTCAATTTGGATGACGGTGCGATACCGATGTGGGCAGAGTAATGAACTGCCACCTGTATGGATTTTTTGTTATCTGTTGATGAGAGATAGGAGCATGGGTTCCTGTTTGTCATGGGCAGATAAAGTGCTGCCTATTTTATTAGGAAAGAGGTGATAGTTGTGGAGCGAATGAAAAATGGAAAGAGGTTTGTTCGCTACAAAGAGGGAGCAGAAATGTATAGTATGTGCCAAAGCAAGTTTGAGCAGATGGCAAAGGATGCAAAGGCAATCTATAAGGTAGACAAGCTGGTGCTTGTAAACTGCGATATTTTTGAGGAATATTTGGAAACCTTCAGATTGTATGTGTGATGATTTTTATTCAAGAGATTTTGCAGTAGAAAACACTTGACTTTTCGTATACGAAAAGTATAATGGTATATAGAAGTGATTGGAGGTGCATACGGATGGCTAAAATGGGTAGACCAAAATCTGATGCCCCAAAGCTGAATACATTAAGTGTAAGGGTAACAGATAGCGAGCTGCAAAAGCTAAAGGAATATGCGGACAGTCACGGAATGACCATAACTCAATTATTGCATACAGGTGTTGATTTATTACTTAGGACACCGGATGCAGAGGTGCAAAATCTCTTTCCTTGAAGAAAGGAGTAGAGATGGCAAAAGCAAGAAAAGACAACAAAGGCAGAGCATTACGGAAGGGGGAATCCCAGAGAACGGATAATACATATGTATATACTTACACTGATCCGTTCAAGAAACGCAGATTTGTATATGCCAAAGATTTGCAGACACTAAGACAAAAAGAAGCAGATTTGATAAAAAATCAGCTTGATGGATTAGATGTTTATGTAGCTGGTAGTGCGACTTTGAATTTTGTATTTGACAGGTATATGTCAACGAAGTATGACTTACGCAAGACAACACGTTCCAATTACAATTATATGTATGACCATTTTGTAAGGGACGGATTTGGACAGAGAAAAATCGGAGAGATAAAGTATTCCGATGTAATGTATTTTTATTACTATCTGTTGAATGAGAAAGACTTGCAGGCAAATACAGTCGATACGATTCATACGGTGCTTCACCCTACATTTCAGTTGGCAGTGCGTGACGGAATAATCCGCACAAATCCTTCTGATGGTGTCATGGCAGAAATCAAAAGAAAAGCAGGGAAGAACAAAGGCATTAGACACGCTTTGACGGTAGAGCAGCAGAGGGCTTTTATGAATTATACCGCAAACAATCCAATCTTTTATCATTGGCATCCATTATTCACAGTTTTATTGGGAACCGGATGCAGAATTGGAGAAGTGATTGGTTTAAGGTGGGAAGATTTGGACTTTGAAAACCGTCTTATCAATATCAATCATAGCGTGACCTATTATGCCAGAGAGGGCAGTAAAACACGCAAGTCAGAATTTGCGGTGTCACTTCCAAAGACAGAAGCGGGTATCCGGACTGTTCCGATGATGGATGCGGTTTACAATGCATTCAAAGAGGAATATGAGGTGCAGAAAGAAAATGGTTTCAACAGTACCGTGATTGATGGTATGACAGGCTTCATTTTTTGTAACCGCTTCGGTAATATTCATAATCCACAGACTGTTAATCGGACGATTAAGAGGATCTTGGAGAACTATAATGCTGAGGAAGTAGTCAATGCCAAAAAGGAGAGACGGCAGCCTGTTATTATCCCACATTTTTCCTGCCACCATTTACGGCATACCTTTTGTACGAGGTTCTGCGAAAAGGAAACAAACATAAAAGTCATTCAGGCTGTCATGGGACACGCTAACATCGAAACAACGATGGATATTTATGCGGAGGTCACAGACGCAAAGAAAAAAGAAGCAATAGAAAACTTATCACACAATCTTGATATATTTTAGGGAAGAGTCCTTAAAATTGAATGTGTGAATTACAACTACAAAATCATTGATTTACTACTTAGTTACTACGAATTTTGCTTGCATGGTACTGAATAATATATGATAATACGTTGCAGAGAGTTAGCAAATACGTGGTAATACTTCATAATAGGGAACAATACCTCTTCTTCTTGGGTATTCCCGACAATGAAGAGTCTTGACTCTGACAAAAAAGCAGGAAAATCCGGAGCAGTAGAAGAAGCAACTGCAAACGACAACAACGGATTCTTCAAAGACAACGCGAAGATTGACTTCTCCAACGTAAAGGTTGAGCCTTTATTTGAAGAAGAGGTTGATTTCGATACATTCAGCAAATCTGATTTCCGTGCCGTAAAGGTTAAAGAGTGTGTAGCAGTTCCGAAGAGCAAGAAGCTCCTTCAGTTCACACTGGATGACGGAACAGGTACAGACCGCACGATCTTAAGCGGAATCCACTCTTACTATGAGCCGGAAGAATTAGTTGGTAAGACACTGATCGCAATCACCAACCTTCCGCCAAGAAAGATGATGGGAATCGAGTCTTGCGGTATGCTGCTTTCAGCAGTGAATAACCTGAAGGATTCAGAGGATGAAGAACTGCATCTTCTGATGGTTGATAACCATATTCCGGCAGGTGCTAAGCTGTACTAATCCAGAAAAAAGAGTTCGGTTTGGTAGTCATAGACGTCCAATCAGGAAAAGTGGTTCCACGGATTGACATGGAGCTACATGAAACGGCCTGGAGCTGTATAGATTGAAAAGGGAAAGAAGAAATGAAAATAACGGCAGGTTCAGATAAAACTTTTGTGAAATTTTCCTGTTTTGTTGCTGATTTACTTAAATTATGGTATAGTAAAGCTATATTGAGCAAATATATACAAAAAAATATAAAAAAATATGGCAGGAGTGGTCAAAATGTATCAGGAAGAATACAAACGTTGGTTAGCAGCAGATCTGGAAGATGCAGATCTTAACCCGGAATTATCCAGAATTGAAGGAAACGATGAAGAAATCAAAGATCGTTTCGCAGTGGCTCTGAAGTTTGGAACAGCCGGACTTCGTGGGGTTCTGGGTGTTGGAACAAACCGTATGAATATTTACGTAGTACGTCAGGCAACACAGGGACTTGCCAACTGGGTAAAGACACAGGGCGGAAATCAGACAGTAGCGATCAGCTATGACAGCCGTCTTAAGAGCGATGTATTTGCAAAGAACGCAGCAGGTGTACTGGCTGCAAACGGAATCAAAGTAAGAATTTACGATGCACTGATGCCTGTACCGGCACTTTCTTTTGCAACACGTTACTATGAATGCAACGCAGGTATTATGGTAACAGCATCTCACAACCCGGCTAAGTACAATGGATATAAAGCATACGGTCCGGACGGATGCCAGATGACAGATGATGCAGCAGCAATCGTATATGATGAAATTCAGAAAACAGACGTACTTACCGGTGCGAAATATATGTCTTTCGCAGAAGGTGTAGAAGAAGGTCTGATTCGTTTCGTAGGAGATGACTGCAAACAGGCTCTCTATGAAGCAATCGAATCCCGCCAGGTTCGTCCGGGTCTTTGCAAAACAGCAGGCCTGAAACTGGTTTACAGTCCATTAAACGGTTCCGGCCTTGTACCTGTAACTCAGGTATTAAAAGATATCGGAATCACAGACATTACTATCGTTCCGGAACAGGAATATCCGAACGGATACTTCACAACCTGCAGCTATCCGAACCCGGAGATCTTTGCAGCTCTGGAACTGGGATTAAATCTTGCAAAAGAAACAGGTGCAGACTTAATGCTTGCAACTGACCCGGATGCAGACCGTGTCGGTATCGCAATGAAATGCCCGGATGGTTCTTATGAACTGGTAACAGGTAATGAGGTAGGTGTACTCCTTCTTGATTATATCTGTGCAGGCCGCATTGAAAAAGGCACAATGCCAAAGAACCCGGTAGCAGTGAAATCCATCGTTTCCACACCGCTTGCAGACGCAGTAGCAGAGCATTATGGTGTAGAACTCAGAAGTGTACTTACAGGATTCAAGTGGATCGGAGACCAGATCGCACAGCTTGAGGCAGCAGGTGAAGTAGACAGATTTATCTTCGGATTTGAAGAGAGCTATGGATACCTCGCAGGACCATACGTACGTGATAAAGATGCTGTCATTGGATCTATGCTGATCTGTGAAATGGCTGCATACTACAGAAGCATTGGAAGTTCTCTGAAACAGAGAATGGAAGAAATCTATGCACAGTACGGACGTTATCTGAACAAGGTAGACAGCTTCGAGTTCCCGGGATTAAGCGGAATGGACAAGATGGCAGCTCTGATGCAGGGACTTCGCGACAAACCTCTCACGGAGATCGCCGGTCATCAGATTGTCAAAGTAACAGACTATCAGAAACCAGAAGAAACAGGACTTCCGGCAGCAGACGTACTCATCTACAAACTGGACAATGGCGAGACAGTAGTAGTTCGTCCATCCGGAACAGAACCTAAGATCAAAATCTATTACACAACTCTTGGCAAGAATCTGGAAGAAGCAGAAGCTGAGAAAGAGAAACTGGCTGAAGCACTGAAACCTATCATGGCATAAGTACAGGATTTTACCTGGAATCAATGCGTTGATATGAATCGGAAGAACCTGTCAGGTTTGATAAAAACAAATGAATAAAACTAAATGAATAAAATCAAAAAGGCTGTGTTTATGAAAGCATGGCCTTTTTATATGCCGGAGATTTTGGGAATTCACGAAATTGTAGTGTGTGCATTCCAGAGTACATTTGAAAATTTATTCGTGCAATCTGCACGCCCTGTTTTGTTGTATCTTTTGCATTCATTCGGTTGACGTAGCATAAACAGACGTAGCATGTTTTGATATTTATTTTGACTAAATGGATATGCTTTGCTACAATGATTGATAATGAGATTTTATCCAGAAAGGTTTTGAAAATATGAGCGAGAATACGAAGTAGTCAGCATTCCGATTTCCGATGGTACAGAGCGGGACTTCGCAATCATGGATACCTTCGAAGTGGAAGGACAGAACTATATGGCCGTATCGCTGATAGAAGAGGATGAGATACAGGAAGGCGTTTACATTTACCGTTATCAGAACGCGGAAGATGGAGACGTAATTGTAGAGAAAATCACAGCACCTGCAGAATATAAAAAAGTATCAAAATTCTATGAGTGTATGTAAGTTCTCTGAATTTAACCGAATTATCAAATGGCGATTCGGTTATAAACAAACAGGATAATCCTGGTTTTTCAGATTTGATAATTAAGGAGGAAACGACAGATGGAAAAATCAACAGTTTATTTCACAGATTTTCGATGCCCGGTCGGAACAAGCCAGCTTGATAAGCTGAAAAAACTTTGTATCGCAGCCGGAATCAAAGACATTGATATGGATGGCAAATTCGTAGCAATCAAGATGCACTTTGGAGAGCTTGGAAACATGGCGTTCCTGCGTCCGAACTATGCAAAAGTAGTTGCTGACCTTTGCAAGGAGCAGGGTGGACTTCCATTCCTCACAGACTGTAACACTCTTTATCCGGGAAGCCGTAAGAATGCACTGGAACATCTTGACTGCGCAAATACGAATGGCTTTAATACCATCACAACAGGATGCCAGATTATTATCGGTGATGGCCTTCGTGGTACAGACGAAGTAGAAGTACCGGTAGTAAACGGAGAGTACTGCAAGACTGCACTCATCGGCCATGCAATCATGGATGCCGATATCTTTATCAGCTTAAGTCATTTCAAAGGTCACGAAGCAACAGGTTTTGGCGGTGCGCTGAAGAATATCGGAATGGGCTGCGGAAGCCGTGCAGGTAAGATGAAACAGCATGCCAGTGGAAAACCGGCAGTAAACGAAGAACTTTGCCGTGGCTGCCGTCGTTGTGCGAAGGAATGCGGAAGTGACGCGATTACATATCCAGACAAAAAAGCAGTCATCGATTATGACAAATGTAAAGGCTGCGGCCGTTGTATCGGAGCATGTAGTTTTGATGCTGTATACAATCCAAACAGCAGCGCAAACGAACTTCTGGATCGTAAGATGGCAGAGTATGCACAGGCTGTCTGTCATGGCCGTCCACACTTCCATGTAGCACTGGTTCAGGACATCAGCCCGAACTGTGACTGCCATGGAGAGAATGATGCACCGATCCTTCCGGATATCGGAATGTTCGCAAGTTTTGACCCGGTTGCTCTGGATCAGGCCTGCGCAGATGCCTGTCTGAAAGCGACACCAATCGAGAACAGCCAGCTTGGTGAACACCTTGCACAGCCTGACTGGCACTGCCATCACGACCATTTCAAAGATTCCAACCCGAATATTGAATGGCAGGCAACACTGGATCAGGCCGAGAAGATTGGATTGGGTACAAGACAGTATGAATTGAAGGTTGTAAAATAATAACAGTTCATTTCTGAGATGATCTTAGACTATAGCGTGCAGATTGCGGGAATGATTTTTCAAACACGCTCTAGGGCGCTTTGTTAAGAAATCATGAAGCTGTGATTTGTATGTACAGAATATTGCTATATGAGAGTATAGAGTATAAGGAGACTCGCAAGATGAATATTTGCATTTATGGCGCAGCCAGCCCACAGCTGGATCAGATTTATTATGAGAAAACCGAAGAACTTGGCAGACTGATGGCCAGACGTGGACATGGACTGGTATTCGGAGGTGGAGAGACAGGACTTATGGGAGCTGTGGCCAGAGGTGTGGACGCAGAAGGCGGTTATCTCCTGGGAATTGCACCACGGTTCTTTGATGAACCGGGGATCTTGTATCAGCATTGTACGGAATTTATCATGACGGAGACGATGCGGGAGAGAAAACATCTCCTGGAAGAGAAGTCACAGGCGACAATTGTAGTTCCGGGAGGTATCGGAACTTACGAAGAATTTTTTGAGATTCTTACACTTAAGAGTCTGAACAGACTGGATCGCGCGATTGTTTTCTATAATATTAATGGCTACTATGATCTGATGAGACAGCTTCTGGAACATACTGCAAAAGAAAAGTTCATGGAACCGGCGACTTTGGATATGTGTAAATTTATGGACAAGCCGGAAGAAATTCTTGATTACATAGAGCAATATTTTGCAAAGAAATAATTTCGACGCGATAATCTTTCATTTCCCCTCGGAAGTACGAAAAAACACTTCCGGGGGGTTTGTATTTCTCAAGTGAAGGGTAACTCACACGATGTATTCAGATGTTTACAGTAAATTTTCTCTCTGCTATACTATAAATCAAATGCCGGGTGCTGGCAAAAGGGATAAAGGTATTTACAAATTATAATGAAAAGGGGACAAAAAACTATGGAAAAAAGAAAAATTATTATGGACTGCGATCCTGGAATTGATGACGCTATCGCACTTGCTTACGCAGCAGCTCACCCGGAAGCATTTGAACTTCTGGCAGTGACAACCGTAGCCGGGAACCAGACCATTGACATCGTAACAAGAAATGCTCTGGACCTGTCAGCGCTTTATAAATTGAATGTGCCGGTAGCTGCCGGAATGGTAGAACCAATCATCAGAGAACATCACACAGCATCTGAATTTCATGGAAAAAACGGACTTGGTGACTGCACGATTCCGAGAGCCGATGCAGAACCGGAAAAAGAGATGGCAGTCTTTTACATTAAGAGACTTCTCACCGAACTCCCGGAAGGAGAGAAAGTAACTCTGATCTGTACAGCACCGTTGACAAATATCGGTTTACTTCTTAAAATTTATCCGGAAGTAAAATCAAAAATCCAGGAGATCATTCTCATGGGTGGCGCAGTGGCAGGTGGAAATGTAACCGCATCCGCAGAGTTTAATATTTATGTAGATCCGGAAGCTGCAAAAATCGTATTTAAATCAGGCCTTCCAATTGTAATGTGCGGCCTGGACGTTACGGAGAAATGTGCCCTGACACGTTCCCAGATCCAGAAACTCAGCCAGTCTCAGAATAATCAGATTGCGAAGATTTGTGGAGATATGGCGGGCTACAGCCTGGCAAACGGAAATAAATTCAGGGGACAGGTAAGTATCCATGATGCGGTTCCATATATGTATCTGACACATCCGGAAATCTTCAAAGTCCAGAAGGTGGTACTGGACGTAGACTGCTCTGATGGTGAATCTGCAGGAAGAACCATCGCAGATTTCCGCTGGTGGATGCATGAAGAAGAGGAAGAGAACACTGCAGTTATGGATGCAGACGCTTCCAAATTCCAGGAATACCTCATAGAGGCAATCTATGAACTGGGAGAGAAAGTAAAATAGAATCATTACTGTTCACACTGCTTTGTGATCGGTAATCGCAGAATTTCATTGTAGCCTGCATCGAGGAACGTTACAACAGGATAGCAATAGCTATTGCAGAATTGTTTTTATAAAGAAATTTATTATAGAGAAACTCGTATAGAGGCAGGCAAAAAAAGGAATGGATAAATGAACTATATAGTTTTTGACTTGGAATGGAATCAGAATCCAGCGGGAAAGAAAACTCGCAACGACAAACTTCCATTCGAGATTATCGAGATCGGAGCTGTAAAAGTAAACAGCAAAAAAGAAATAACGGACAGTTTTCACAGACTGATTAAACCACAGGTTTATAACTGGATCCATAACAGCATTCATGAGGTGATTCATGTGGATTATAAAGACCTTATGAGCGGTGTGCCGTTTGAACAGGCTGCCAGAGAATTTCTTGACTGGTGCGGAGAAGACTGGTATTTTTTTACCTGGGGAAATCAGGATGTGATGGAACTTCAGAGAAATATGAAGTTCTATGGAATACTTGACCTTCTCCCAGGACCGGTGACTTACTATGATGTGCAGAAACTGTTCAGCATCAGTTATGATGACGGTACGCGCAGATGTGCACTGGAGCATGCAATCGATGAGCTGAAAATAGAGAAGTCCCGGGGATTTCACAGAGCACTTGCGGATGCCTGGTATACTGCTGAGGTTTTAAAGAAGATAAATAACATCATAATCGTGAATCACCCGTCACTGGACGTATATCAGAATCCGAAGAAGAAAAAGGAAGAGATACACATTTCCTATCCGGATCATGACAAATACGTATCCAGAGAATTCAGCACGAGAGAGCGTGTTATGAAAGACCGCGAAGTAACAAGTACCAGATGTCCGATCTGTCATTTGCCTGCCAAGCGGAAACTTCGCTGGTTTATGAACAATCCGAAGGTTTATTACAGCGTTTCTGTATGTGAGGAACACGGACTGGTAAAAGGAAAGATCCGTATCCGGAAAACAGAAGATGAGAAATATTTTGCAGTGAAAACATTGCGTTTCACAGATACAGAAGAAGCGGAGGAACTTCGTGAAAGAAAAGAAGTCCTCCGCCTCAGGCGAAAACTAAAAAGAAGTGTTGAGAAGGAGGTCTGAAAGGATCTCCTTTTCATATTGTATTCCATATCCGACCATATGATCATTAAAATAATATTTGCTCTTGATACGTTTCGGTCCTACAGAATTATTAAGAAGCCACTGTTTCCTGACAAGCCGGCTCACATCTGTTCCTGTGGGAACTGTCACATACACATGTCTCATATAATAGAAAGAACAGAGATCTCCGCTATTTTTTAAGAGATGCTTCTCACATGGAAGAAATGTTGCCGGAACCGGATTCGTGTCTATATTCATATCTACTTTTTCAAAATTGTCAAAGCCATAGTCCAGCAGAGAGGTTGTATCCGGGAAAGCACCGTTTGTAGAATTCAGTACAACTGCAATCAGGATGGAATTGCCTCTCTTCGCATAAGTTACGAGGGTATTTCCGGCCACGTTTGTATAACCGGTCTTACCTCCGAGAACTCCGTCGTAAGCGTAGGACTGACCGGACATCATTCTGTGGTGATTGAGAAGGTAACGGGTTTCTGACTGTTTGTTTGTCGGCGGAATCTCATAAGTCTGCGTAGTGACAAATTTACGAAACTCCGGATTATACCAGGCAGCTTTTGCAATCTTCATCATATCACTTGCAGTGGTGTAGTGAGTCTCATCCGGCAGGCCGTTTGGATTATTGAAATGTGTATTCTTACATCCAAGCTGTGCTGCCCTCTGATTCATCAGTTCCACAAACTTCTTAACAGAACCGCTTGTCTTTTCGGCAATGGCAAGAGCCATCTCATTGGCGGATTCCAGCATCAGCGCCATCAACGCCTGCTCTACAGTAAAAACTTCGCCGGTTTCTGCGTAGATCGTGGAGCTTCCGGCCTCGATTCCGTAAGCCGCCTCCTGTGACATCGTGATCGTATCATTCATGTCGAGATTCTCACATGCCAAGAGTGCGGTCATGATCTTAGTGATACTGGCTGGATAGAGTCTGTCATCAGGATTCTTGGAATAAAGAACGGTATCAGTTACCGCATCCATTAATACAGCGGACTGTCCTTCAATACTTGGCCCGGCAGGCCATCCTTTGATGGAGTCAGTATCAGCAGCCTGGGAATAAGTCGCCGAATGACCGGCTTCGGGAGTTGCAGTGGCACTCGCCTCAGCAGCATAAATAGCAGCCGGCTGAGTAACCAGCAGCCCGGCACAAAGCATTCCGGCAAGAGAACGCTTTATCATTGTATGAAATTTTCTCTTAAACATTTAAAATTACCCTTCATTAATAAATGCGCATAGAAAATTATTAACTATGCAGATTAGTTGTTCAGATATTGCTGTCCATGCGTTAATGAGAACGGAGAGAACAGTAACGCTTAGATAACTCCTGACGACGATTTATTCTACCCTATTATATCATTAATTACAATGGCTGTGTAAAATTTATATCCTTATATATTCTCACAAAGTTATCCTGTTACTGTTCACACACCACTATTCCGCGAGGTGTTTTGGCATGAATATGCCAAAATCCCGAGACATACAAGCCAAAATTCCATTGCCGCAGGCAATCTGGAATGAATTTTGGTAACGTTACTGCGAACGGAGTGAACAGTAACGTTATCCTGAGGTTAGCATAACCTTAAATAATCCAAAAAATACTTGACACAGGGAATTTCGTGACCTTATAATGAATCCGCATAGTGTTTTAAATATAAACCACAAAAACGTTGATGGAGACAGTAATTGCAGTTGAACGCAGACAGCGAGTCAGGGAGGGTGTGAGCCTGATGGCAAGTAAATGCAGTGAAAATCACTCCGGAGTTGCAACTCTGAAGGCGATATGCAGATAGGAGCTGACGGAAATCCCCGTTAAAGGATTCATGTATCGGCAAAGATGCCCGTACAATGTAACAGGTGGTATAACGAACGTAAATAAACCTTCGTCCTTTTACAAAAAAGGGCGATTTTTTTGTTTTATCCTGGAATGAAATGAGACTCTCATTTATGGGAATCTGATTTCGTTCCAGGATACCATTGATGTATCATAACAAACTTCTTATAAAACAAAAAAGATTACAGGATTGTTTTCGTTCTTAAAAGATGCGGACAAATGAGATGACAGGACTATCCGGCATACTTTTGTGGCATCTTATACAATAATAAAAACAGGAGGTAATTTACTGTGTACCAGAAAGTTGATACGAACTTAAATTTTGTAGACCGTGAGAAAAAAGTAGAAGAATTCTGGAAAGAAAACCATATCTTTGAGAAAAGTATGGAAAACAGAAAAGAAGGAGAAACCTATACTTTCTACGATGGACCGCCAACCGCCAACGGTAAACCGCACATTGGCCATGTGCTTACCCGTGTAATCAAGGATATGATTCCGAGATACCGCACAATGAAGGGTTACATGGTTCCGCGTAAAGCAGGATGGGATACCCACGGACTTCCGGTAGAGCTGGAAGTAGAGAAGAAACTGGGACTGGATGGCAAAGAACAGATTGAAGAATACGGTATGGAGCCATTCATCAAACAGTGTAAAGAAAGTGTCTGGAAATACAAAGGAATGTGGGAGGATTTCTCCTCAACAGTTGGTTTCTGGGCTGATATGGAGCATCCATATGTAACTTACTATGATGACTATATCGAATCCGAGTGGTGGGCACTCAAAGAAATCTGGAACAAGAAGCTTCTGTACAAAGGCTTCAAGATTGTTCCTTACTGTCCGAGATGTGGTACTCCGCTTTCCGCACAGGAAGTATCCCAGGGATATAAAACCGTCAAAGAACGTTCCGCAGTTGTAAGATTCAAAGTTATCGGTGAAGATGCATACTTCCTTGCATGGACAACAACACCATGGACACTTCCGTCCAACGTTGCACTCTGCGTAAACCCGGATGAGACTTACTGCAAAGTAAAAGCAGCAGACGGATACACATATTACATGGCAGAAGCACTTCTGGACAAAGTCCTCGGCAAACTTGCAAAAGAGGAAGGTGAAAAAGCATACGAAGTTCTGGAAACCTACAAAGGAACAGATCTGGAACACAAAGAGTATGAGCCACTTTTTGCATGTGCAGGAGAAGCAGCAGCAAAACAGAAAAAGAAAGCTCATTTCGTAACATGTGACACATACGTTACTATGAGCGATGGTACAGGTATCGTTCATATCGCACCTGCATTTGGTGAAGACGACAGCAGAATCGGACGTAACTATGACCTTCCATTCGTACAGTTCGTAGACGGACAGGGTAACCTGACAAAAGAGACTCCATACGCTGGCGTTTTCGTAAAGAAAGCAGACCCGATGGTTCTCACAGACCTGGACAAAGAAGGCAAACTCTTCGATGCTCCGAAATTCGAGCATGAATATCCACACTGCTGGAGATGCGACACACCACTGATCTACTATGCAAGAGAATCCTGGTTTATCAAGATGACAGCAGTCAAAGATGACCTGATCAGAAATAACAACACAATCAACTGGATTCCGGAGAGCATCGGTAAAGGACGTTTCGGCGACTGGCTGGAGAATGTTCAGGACTGGGGTATCAGCCGTAACCGTTACTGGGGAACACCGCTGAACATCTGGCAGTGCGAATGCGGACATATGCATTCCGTTGGAAGCCGTCAGGAATTATTTGAGATGAGCGGTGATGAGAGAGCCAAGACAGTAGAGCTTCATCGTCCATACATTGATGAGATCACACTGAAGTGTCCGGAATGTGGTGGAGAAATGCACCGTGTACCGGAAGTTATCGACTGCTGGTTCGACTCAGGAGCAATGCCTTTCGCACAGCACCACTATCCATTTGAAAACAAAGAATTATTTGAGCAGCAGTTCCCTGCAAACTTTATCTCCGAGGCAGTAGACCAGACTCGTGGATGGTTCTACTCACTCCTTGCAGAATCCACACTGCTCTTCAACAAAGCACCATATAAGAACGTAATCGTTCTGGGACATGTCCAGGATGAGAACGGACAGAAGATGAGTAAGTCCAAGGGAAATGCAGTTGACCCATTTGACGCACTGAACAAATACGGCGCAGATGCGATCCGCTGGTATTTCTACATCAACAGTGCACCATGGCTTCCAAACCGTTTCCATGGCAAAGCCGTTGTAGAAGGACAGCGTAAATTCATGAGCACACTCTGGAACACATACGCGTTCTTCGTATTATATGCAAACATCGACAACTTCGATCCAACTAAATACAATCTGGAATATGATCAGCTCCCTGTAATGGATAAATGGCTGCTCAGCAGATTAAACACAACTGTACAGGCAGTAGACAATGACCTGGCAAACTACAAGATTCCGGAAGCAGCAAGAGCACTCCAGGAATTCGTAGATGAGATGAGTAACTGGTATGTAAGAAGAAGCCGTGAACGTTTCTGGGCAAAAGGAATGGAGCAGGATAAGATTAATGCTTACATGACTCTGTACAACGCACTGGTAACAATCGCCAAGACAGCAGCTCCGATGATTCCGTTCATGACAGAAGATATGTATCAGAACCTTGTAAGAAACGTAGACAAAGATGCTCCGGAAAGTATCCACCTCTGCGACTTCCCGACTGTAAACGAAGCATGGATCGACAAAGACCTCGAAGCAGACATGAAAGAGCTTCTCGAGATCGTAGTTCTCGGACGTGCATGCAGAAATACAGCAAACATCAAGAACCGTCAGCCGATCGGAACCATGTATGTAAAAGCTGAGAAGAAGATGGGTGAGTTTTACACAGACATTATCGCAGACGAGCTGAATGTCAAAGAAGTAAAATTCGCAGATGATGTAGAATCCTTTATCTCCTACAGCTTCAAACCACAGCTTCGTACAGTAGGACCGAAATACGGTAAACTCCTTGGAGGAATCAGACAGGCTCTCACAGACATCAATGGAACAGCAGCAATGAACGAGCTGAGAACCAACGGTGTTCTGAAACTGGATATCAACGGAAACGATGTAGAACTCACAGAAGAAGACCTTATTATTGAAACAGCACAGACAGAAGGCTATGTATCCGAATCCGACGGCGAAACATCCGTAGTTCTCGATACAAACCTGACACCTGAACTGATCGAAGAGGGATTCGTACGTGAGATCATCAGCAAGATCCAGACCATGCGTAAGGAAGCCGGCTTCGAAGTTATGGACAAGATCGTAGTATACGCTCACGGAAACGACAAGATCCAGGATGTCATGAAAGCACACGAAGATGAGATCAAGTCAGAAGTACTTGCAGACGAAATGGTGCTTGGCGAGACCGATGGTTATGTGAAAGAGTGGAACATCAACAAAGAAGCAGTAACTATGGGTGTTAAGAAACTGTAATTTAGTACTTTCACAATGCACAGTAACAAAAAAATATTACAAATTTCGGCAATTATACACATGACAGACTGTCGAAAAAAGAGTATCATTAGTCTTGACAGTCTGATTTCAGAGAGGAAATTGGAGGCGGAGATTCTTTGCCCCCAATTTCTCTGATATGAGAAAACAGAAGAGTTGACGGAATGAAGAGGTTCACCGGCAATATCCGCAAGGTGTATTGCTGAGAATAAAGTGAACAGTGAAACCATTATGGGAGGTATGAAATGACAAACGAAATGTTCAAGAAAGAGGCATTCAAGAAAAGCGTAAAAGACAACGTAAAATTCCTCTATCGAAAAACAATTGAAGAAGCTACACAGGAGCAGATTTTCCAGGCAGTAAGCTACACAGTAAAAGACGTTATCATCGATAACTGGCTTGAAACACAGAAAGCATACGACGAACAGGATCCAAAGACTGTATACTACATGTCCATGGAATTCCTGATGGGACGTGCCCTTGGAAACAACCTGATCAACCTTTGTGCATATGGCGAAGTAAAAGAAGCTCTTGATGAGCTGGGATTCGACATCAACTGCATCGAAGACCAGGAACCAGACCCGGCTCTTGGAAACGGTGGTCTGGGAAGACTTGCTGCATGCTTCCTTGATTCTCTCGCAACATTAAACTACTCTGCATATGGATGCGGAATCCGTTATCACTACGGAATGTTCAAACAGAAAATCGAGAACGGTTACCAGATCGAAGTACCGGATAACTGGTTAAAGAACGGCTACCCATTCGAACTTCGCCGTCCGGAATATGCCAAAGAAGTACACTTCGGCGGATATGTAAGAGTAGAATACGATCCTGAAAAGGGCGGAAACAAATTCATTCATGAAGGATATCAGGCAGTAAAAGCTATCCCTTATGATATGCCGATCACAGGCTATGACAATGATGTAGTAAACACACTTCGTATCTGGGATGCAGAACCAATCGTAGACTTCGAGCTTGATTCCTTTGACAAAGGTGATTACAAGAAAGCAGTAGAGCAGGAGAACCTTGCCCGCAACATCGTAGAGGTCCTTTACCCGAACGACAACCACTATGCCGGTAAAGAGCTGAGACTGAAACAGCAGTACTTCTTCGTATCTGCAAGTTTACAGGCAGCAATCGATAAATATAAGAAGAAACACAGCGACATTAAGAAATTATATGAGAAAGTAACCTTCCAGATGAACGATACCCATCCAACTGTAGCAGTAGCAGAGTTAATGCGTATCCTCATGGACGAAGAAGGACTTGGCTGGGACGAAGCATGGGAAGTAACAACCAAATCCGTTGCTTACACAAATCATACCATCATGTCTGAAGCACTTGAGAAATGGCCGATCGAGCTCTTCTCCAGACTGCTTCCACGTGTATACCAGATCATCGAAGAAATCAACCGTCGTTTCATTCTCGAAATCCAGGCAAAATACCCGGGAAACTACGAGAAGATCAAAAAGATGGCAATCATCTACGACGGACAGGTTAAGATGGCTCACCTTGCAATCGCAGCAGGCTACTCTGTAAACGGTGTTGCACGCCTTCATACAGAGATCCTGAAGAACCAGGAATTAAAAGACTTCTATGAAATGATGCCACAGAAATTCAACAACAAGACCAACGGTATCACTCAGAGACGTTTCCTGCTTCACGCAAATCCACTCCTTGCAGACTGGATCACAGAGCATATCGGACCGGACTGGATCACAGACCTTCCGCAGTTAAAGAAACTGGCAGTTTACGCAGATGATGACAAAGCACTCCAGGAATTCATGAACATCAAGTTTAAGAACAAAGAGCGTCTTGCAAAATACATCCTCGAGCACAACGGCGTAGAAGTAGATCCGCACTCCATCTTCGATGTACAGGTTAAGAGACTTCACGAGTACAAACGTCAGCTCCTGAATATCCTGCATGTTATCTATCTGTACAACCAGATCAAGATGCATCCGGAAATGGAATTCTACCCAAGAACATTCATCTTCGGTGCCAAAGCATCCGCAGGTTATGCAACAGCCAAGAAGATCATCAAACTCATCAACTCCGTAGCAGATGTAGTAAACAACGACGCTTCCATCAACGGCAAGATCAAAGTTGTATTCATCGAAAACTACAGAGTATCCAACGCTGAGTGGATCTTCGCAGCAGCAGACGTATCCGAGCAGATCTCCACAGCAAGTAAAGAAGCATCCGGAACAGGTAACATGAAATTCATGCTCAACGGTGCTCCTACACTTGGAACCATGGATGGTGCTAACGTAGAGATCGTAGAAGAAGTTGGCGCAGAAAACGCATTCATCTTCGGTTTAAGCTCCGACGAAGTCATCAACTACGAAAACAACGGCGGATACGATCCAAACGTAATCTACAACACAGACGAAGAAATCCGTCAGGTACTGATGCAGCTCATCAACGGAACCTTCTCCAATGATACAGAACTCTTCCGTGACCTGTACGATTCACTTCTCAACACAAAGAACACAGACAGAGCAGACCGCTACTTCATCCTCGCAGACTTCCGCTCCTATGCAGACGCACAGAAACGCGTAGAAGCAGCATACAGAGATGAAAAAGGCTGGGCTAAGAAAGCACTCCTCAACACAGCATGCAGCGGTAAATTCACATCCGACAGAACTATCCAGGAATATGTGGACGATATCTGGCATCTGGATAAGGTTATTGTTAGAAAGAAATAATATGCTTAATTAGAAGACAGGATTCTATATTATAATAGAAGAAATAGATTCTATGTAAGTTAGGGAAGCCTCTGGCAATACAGTTGTAAAATGTATAGGCAGAGGCTTTTTTATAAAAGAATGTAGAACAAATAGTTCTTTTACGGAAAATGAAAAATTCAGAGATACAAAGAAAGGGGTTGATCAAGTTATGGGCGGAAAAGTATTGGAATTGGAAACGGATAAATTTATAAAGAAAATAAGAGATAAGTATAAAGATGAGCTAGAAGCAGAAGCAAAAGATGAGGTAAAAACAGAAGTAGCAATTCGTATGCTTAAGAGAGGTAATTGTAGTTTGGAAGAAATTGCGAACGATACACAGTTATCGTTGGAACAGATAAAAAAGATAAAAGAAGAACTGTAGTTGTAAAATGAATAAATGGCAGAGAATCAGATAAGGTTCTCTGCTATTTTTGGATGATAAGACAGATAATACATCATCTTGTGATATAGAAGAAAAACTCACCATATTTGTAACAAATTATAGAATTCAAACATGAAAAATCAAGGAAAATAAATGCTTTTGAAGTGCGTGAAATTTAAAAAAATCGTAAAATTCTTGAGCATTACACTTGACAAAAACTGGCTAAAGCACTATTATTAACCATAACAGACAGATTATGTCTAGGAATCTTTACCCAAAAAGAAATAGTTATATTAAGGAAAGGGGAACTATAATCATGACAAAGATTAAAAACACAAAGAAGGGCATGGCAAAGAAGACATTAAGTATGTCACTTGTTGTTGCAATGCTTGCTACTTCTAATGTGCCGGTATGGGCTGCTGAGTTCAGTGATGGCAGTGACGTAAATGTTGCATCTGAAGCAGAAGCACCTGTTGCAGAATCAGCAGATGAATTCACTGATGACGCTGCTGCAACTGCAGACACAGCAGAAGCTCCGGTTGTAGATGATGGAACTGAGGCTGATGTTGCTACTGCTTCTTCTCTGGTATATGATGACTCTAAACTTGAGAATTTCAAACTTGCCACTGCTGGTACGGTTAAACTGGATGTGAATGGTACGGTTGATTCTACTAATGGTGAGTGGGGAAAGAAAATCAAACTCCCAGAAGATGGAATTACATTTAAAGAAGACAACACAATTATAGATAATGTTGTTTTATACTATTATTGGACATATAATGGAAAACAGATTAAAAACTCATTGGGAACTTCAACAGTACAAACATGGGAAGATATTAATTTAGATCTTCAGCAGAATACAATTGAACCTACTAAAGAACAGTGCATTGAAGGTGGATCTTTTGGATTAAGAATACAGCTTCTTGTAAATGGCGAAAAGAACTTCGACAAGACATATGATTTCGGTGCTGCACGTGCAGTAGATCTTACAAATACACTGAAAAACAATGACGCTGCTTCTAGAGTAAAATTTGAAGATCAGACATACAACGCAAAAGAGCAGAAACCAGCTCCTGAACTTAACGGCGTTAACTATATTTATAAAGTACAACGTAACGGTGATGAGTTAGGTGTAAATGATTTTGCATGGGATTATGTACGTACTATTGATGCAACTGGTAAAAACGACCTGATTAGCGCTGATGCAAATGTAGGTGGTCAGAAAGTATCTGTAACAGCCAAAGTCACAAAGCCAGGATATACAGGTTCATTTGTAATTGATGGTGTCAACAACAAAACCTTTGATATCAATCAGAAAGAATTAACAGATGAGTCTTTAAATGTTAATTTCACAAAAACATCTTATGAGTTTACAGGAGACACAATTTATCCAAAAACATCTGAGATCAGTGTGGTTGACAAAGACACAAATGATGATTTATCTTCTTTCGTAGCATCAGTAATTGATGCATCTGACGGATGGACTGGTAAAAATAAAACAGCTAACATCACATTAGATATAGCTAAAAAAGGTGTTATCGGAAACTATACATTAGGAAGGGCAGCAAAAAAATTCAAAGCTGATAATACTTTTGAAGTCGTAAAACGCGACCTGAGCAAATGCTCTATTAAATTAGATGGTGATTATCAGGCCGGCGAGCTTGATAACATGATCGCTGAAAACAAGAGCTTTACATGGGGAAATCAGATTTTCCTCTATGATGCAGATGGAAAAGAATTAAAGAAGCCAGTTCTTATAGGCTTATTATCCAACAAAGTTGTTAAAAACAGCAACAATACATATTCTGTTGTTGTTTCTGGAAACGGTACAACTGGTACTTACGGAGCAGTTGAAAATGTAGCCAATACATTAACTCAGAATATTTCTTCTCCTGATTTAACACTCAGAGATTATAAAGTATACTTAAATGTTAACGGTAAACGTGGCCCAGAAATCAATGTAACAAACAATAATTATGAATACACAGAAGTACCGGTTAACTTTACAGAAAAAGACATCATCCTCTGGGATCAGAAAGCTGACCGTCAGTTAACTGGAGATTCCAAACTCTTTAAAGTTGAGTGCGATTCTTCTACAGATGCCGGAGAACATCGGATTAAAATCGTTGGACAGGGAAGCTATGCCGGAAGTACTTTAACTGCTTACTATCACGTAAAACAGGCTAAATATTCCAAAACTACATGCAATGATACAGTAGTTGTAAACGAAGCTTATACAAAAGCTGAAGACTATGCAAAAGAAATCGGTTTAACTGTTACTGCTGTAAACGGAGAATCAACTCCAAAAACATTCACCCTTACAGACAAGGATATGAAAGTTGAATACACATTCGGCGACACAGCAGATAAAAACGGAAACAAGAATATCGCGCATAATACAATCACTGTAGAAGCTACTATTACTAACAATAACTTCCTTGGTGATGGATTCTCTACAGCTGATGCAAAAAGAAACACAGATGGAACAATTACAATTACTAAAGTAGTTGAAATCGTTCATCCAAGCATTGCAGATGCAACTGTTGAGATTAAGAATCCAGACAGCTATGTATTCACAGGTGAGAAGATTCTTCCAGATGTAACTGTTACAGCATCAAACGGAACAGTTCTTAAAGAAGGTGTTGATTATCGTTTAGATGTTAAACATGGTCTTCATGCAGGAACAGCTGAAGTAGTTATTACAGCAGTAAAAGAGTGCTCTGGAGCAAAAGCAGATCCTACAGTATTATATGAAACAAATACTGTAAATAGTGGAAATTACTTCACAATTAAACCTGCAGATATTAATGATGTAAAAGCTACTAATTCTTTTGTATATAAAGGAGAAGCTCAGACTCCTACAGTCGCTCAGTTGGGACTGAAACTTGGTAAATTTGATGTAACAAACTACTTTAAAGGAACAGGTTATGCAAAAGACTATCAGAACAATGTTAATGCCGGAACAGCTACTGTTGCTCTTACTGTAAATGACGAATGGAAGAATGACTTCACTGCATCTTCAGCAGATATTGCATTTGCAATCACACCAGTTGTTCTTACTGAGAATCAGGTTAACGTTGGTAAATTCACTGTATATGCTGAAAATGGTCACATCCTCAACTTCCAGGCATTTGAAGGATTCCAGTATGATGGAACAGCTAAAACATTCAAAGATGCTGATTATGAAAACTCTACAATCAAATTAAACAATAAAGCATATAACCTTGTTAACGGTAAAGATTATACTATCGAATATGCTGATAACGTTAATCCAGACCAGAGTGGAAAAGATGGAAAGACTGCTCGTGTTTATGTAAAATTAAGCCAGAATTTTACTATCGACAAAGCTGTTGAAGGAACATCCATCACAACTCAGGATGGCACAGTTATCAAAGATGTACTTAGAAGCGAAAGCTATCGTATTGCAAAGGCATCCGTAGAAAACGCAGCTGTATCCGTAACAAACCCAGTATACGATGGCGGAAACAAAGTAGCTCCAACAGTTAAGGTTACTGTAGATGGTAAAGAGTTAGTTGAAGGTACAGATTACGTATTAGTATACGATAAAGATGAAACATACAATGCAACAAAAGAAGCTTCCAAACTTGTTACTGTAAAAGGTATCAACGGATATGTAGCATCTTCCAAGACAGTTAAGTGGGGAATCGATGCCAAAGACATCGCATCTGACTCCGTAAAAGTAACCCTTGACAAGAAATCATACAAAGTTAATGAGAAGCCGGAAGTAACTGTAGCAGACGGAAAGACAATCCTTGATGCAGACGAGTATAGCGTAGCTTACACAGATATGGAAAACGGTGTACTGACCATTACAGGTGCAGGCAAGAACTACACAGGAACAAAAGAAGTTAAGTATGAAGTAGCTGCACGTTCCGATCTTGCAGATGCTACAATCAAAGGCGTAGAAGATGTATATGTAACAGGTGAACAGATCAAACCGGAAATTACTGTTGTATATGGCAAGAAGATTCTTACAGAGGGAACAGACTACACAGTAACTTATGGTGAAAATACAGCAATCGGTGAAGGTACTGTTACCATTACTGCTGTAGAAGGAAGCGTTGATTATAAGGGAACACAGACAGTAACTTTCCAGATTAAAGATTATGACCGTGCAGACCTTGCTGACGCTACTATCAAAGGTGTAGACAAAGCATACTATGTAACAGGCGAGCAGATTAAACCTGAGATTACTGTTGTAAGCGAAAACGAAATCCTCAAAGAGAATGAAGACTATACAGTAACCTACGGCGAGAACACAGAAATCGGTGAAGGTACTGTTACTATCACAGCAGTTGAAGGAAGCAAAAAATTCACAGGAAGCCAGACAGTAACTTTCCAGATTAAAGACTATGACCGTGCAGACCTTGCTGACGCTACTATCAAAGGTGTAGACAAAGCATACTATGTAACAGGCGAGCAGATTAAACCTGAGATTACTG
>NZ_JBQHVP010000007.1:0-185926 GCF_052064435.1 Blautia sp. HCP3S3_B11 | reverse complement strand
ATCAGATGGAGAAAAGACGGAAAAATAGAATTATTTTGAGTCGCAGATATAGCGACACTTGATTTAGGCGGAAAAAAACTGGAAGTTCACATTAAAATGTCAGGGTCTGACCCTGTGAAGTACACCTAAAAAGGATAAAGCAGCGCTAAAAGATCTATAAAAGAATTATAAAATCGGAAATAGAGTGGAAAGAGAGAAGAAAAAAAGCATCAGATATATCCAGGAGAAAGATCACCGGATATGCTGATGCTTGATTTGTTTTTCAGCCCATTTAAAATGGTGCGGATCTGTCAGGAGAATGTGCATGTGGGCGTATCATATAGATTGACTTTGGCGAGAAACAAGTGAGCGGAATACTTATTTCGCAGGTATTGCTTTTGTATTGCAGTGATCTTACTGAAGCAGTGGGATGCTACTTCTTATACCAGAATTTCTTACATTGCACTTTCGTTTTTCCATCTGGGGCATCCGCCATCCTTCCGATTTTGAATCTGTAATTTTTGGTCTTTCCGGCTGGAATGTTTACATTGTAGGTTTTGGTGGGCGTTGCAGTTTCATCCAGCGGTATCTCAAAATACATTGTTACCTTTGTAATGGTATAACTTGAAGTGTTTTGCATACGGGCAGTTATATACAGCTCTCCGGTGTTGGGATTATAATCATATCCCTTGTAGCTGACCTTGAGCTGGCTTAGCTTAGGGGTGGCTGACCGGTACCAGAACGATAAGCATTTTACCTTAGGTGATTTATATGGCTGCTGAGTCATTTTTCCAACATAAACAGTCTTGTTTACTGTTTTTCCGGGATTGATTGTTACACTGAAGGTCTGGGTTATGGTTCCATCCTCCATGATTGGGAGCTCATATTCCATCCTTACTTTTGTAATTGTGTAACTGGAAGTATTTTTCAGATTCAGCTTCAGATATAACTTTGCGGTATCGTTGTCATATTGGAATCCTCTGCAGCTTACTTTAAGCTGTTTGGCAGTTGGCTTGGAAGCAGCCAGTGTCAGCCTTGGAAAAAATGAAAGTACGGCAAATGCTGTCAGAAAGAAAAATACCAGATAGCTTCTGCGTTTTTTTATAAAGCGATCCTTCATACTCATAAAATCTCCTCCTTACATGATAATAATAGTTTCAGGCAAATATTATGACTTTTGGTACACGTAACGCTTTGCCCAAGTTTATTCTATAGTTACCATATAATAGGAAAGAGGAAATTTCTATTAACTAATGGTTAGTATTTTCATTTCAGTAATCTGTTTTTTGCTTCAGATCAATATTCTTACTGAAAAATACAGGATTCTTTTTCTGCTGAGAAAATGTAGGGGTCTAGAAAATGTAGAAGTCTGATCGCGTGAAGTACAATCAAAAGGGATAAAGCAGAGCTAAAAGATTTATAAAAATGCAAGAGTTTCCATGAATGAAAAAATGCCATAAAAGAAGGGTGAAATTGGATTATCATAAAAAATATGTTCTCCAAAAGGGTAAATTACTGATTGATAGATGAATTATTGAAAAATTATAAAATAATTTTATAAAAACAGCCAATAAAACTGGATAATCTACCCATTTTGTGGTACATTTAATAAGTAATACTTACGAACTTATTTATCTGGTTTTATTGGTTCTTTTTTTGAGTGCAGAGAAGGAGGGAACGGATAAGAGCGGATAATCATAAGGATATAATCTTAATCATAAGGAAGGTGAGCAATTGGAAAACTATACTAAGTACAAGCTGAAAAGCAGTGATGAACTTTCATCAGTGCTGAGCGGTAAGGACAATTTGTTTGTAATTGCCTGTAATAAGTGTTTCAAGGAATTTGAGACAGTTGACGAACCGGATTGCGATGAGTTCCTGAAATTTGCCGCAGCAGAGGGAAAAACTGTCACAGGTAGTGCGAAAGTTGATTTCTTATGTAACAAGATGCACACAGAGAGAAAATTACAGGATCTGATACCGGAAGGTACAGAGAATGTAGTAGTGATCTCCTGTGGTCTTGGTATTCAGACAGTTGCAGATCTGGCTGGTAAGCCGGTTGTTGCAGCAAGCAATACTCTGAATTACAGAGGACATCATGGCATGGCACTTACAAAGAAGAGCTGTGACGCATGTGCACAGTGCTATCTGAATATTACCGGAGGTGTCTGTCCTATCGTTGACTGTTCTAAGAGTCTTGTCAACGGACAGTGCGGCGGAGCTAAGAATGGCAAATGTGAAGTAGATCCGAATAAAGACTGTGCATGGGAGAAGATTTATCAGAGACTGGCAAAACAGGGTCGTCTCGAGGAATTCCTCAATCAGCCGGTACAGGTTCGCGATTTCTCTAAAGTTAATTTCAAAGTTATCAACGATTATGTGAAATCAATCAGAGATGACAGACTGAATGGATATTATGGTGGTGTTCATCCGTCAGAGCGCAAGGAATTAAGCGAGCATATCGCACTTAAGAGATTCCCTGAGCCGAAGACACTCGTAATCTCCATGTCACAGCATCTGGGCGCACCGGCGAACCCGATCGTTCAGGTAGGTGACACTGTCAAAGTCGGACAGAAGATTGGTGAAGCTGCCGGATTTATCAGTGCTCCGGTACATTCCAGCGTAAGCGGAACCGTAGTTGCTGTTGAGCCTCGTATGCATGGCACAAGAGGCAGTGAAGTGATGGCTGTTGTTATTGAATCGGATGGAAAAGATACTCTGCACGAATCCGTACAGCCACATGGTGATCTCGACAGCCTGACTCCGGATGAGATTATCGACATCATCCGTGAAGCAGGAATCGTTGGTATGGGTGGCGCAGGTTTCCCGACATGTGTCAAACTGAAACCGGCGAAACCGGTTGATACCATTCTCCTCAACGGATGTGAGTGTGAGCCGCTTCTTACAGCTGACCACAGAGTTCTTCTTGAGTTTGCAGATGACATCATCTTTGGTCTGAAAGCAATCCTTAAGACAACAGGTGCCGAGAAGGGTATCATCGTTATCGAGGATAACAAGCCGGATGCCATCGAATTAATGCAGGAAAAAGTTGCCAATATCGGAAATATGGAAGTATTTGTTGCAAGAACCAAATACCCGCAGGGCGCTGAGAAAACTCTCATCAAGCGCGTTATGGGCAGAAAGGTTCCAAGCGGTGGTCTTCCGGCAGATGTTGGTGTTGTAGTAGATAATATCAGTACCGTAAAAGCAATCTCCGATGCGATCCAGAAAGGTATGCCTCTGGTTGAGCGTGTTGCAACTGTAACAGGCGAGAAGATTAAGAACCCGGGCAACTTTATCATCAAGATCGGTACCAGCGTAAAAGAGCTGATCGATTACTGTGGTGGATTTACAGATGATGATGTACTTGTTAAGATGGGTGGACCTATGATGGGATTCCCTCTGAGTACTCTGGAAGTTCCTATGATGAAGGGCTCCAACGGTATTATCGCGATCGATACAGACGAGACGAAAGAGCAGCCATGTATCAAGTGTGGACGTTGTGTGGATGTATGTCCGATGGAACTTTCTCCACTGTATTTCGTGAAATATGCGAAGGAAGAGAACTGGCAGGCTATGAAAGACATGAGCGTTATGGATTGTGTTGAGTGCAGATGCTGTCAGTATATCTGTTCTTCCAAGATTCCGATCATTAACAGTATCAAAGCCGGAAAAAATGCAGTAAGGGGGATGAAGTAATATGTTAATAACCCAGTTAAAAGCAAAAGAAACTATCACATCACTGACAGCTGGAAAGAAAGTTTTCATCATTAACTGCCATGGATGTAAAGAAGTTCGTTTTCCGGAAAAAGAAGCTGTTGAACTTCAGAAGGAGCTCTCCGCTGAAGGAAATGTGACAGGAATTATGACAACGGATTATATCTGTAATCCGGAAAATATGCAGTTACGTCTTAAGAAACATATGGATAAGATCAAAGAGTCTGATCTTGTTTTAGTATTCTCCTGTGGTGTTGGTGTACAGACCATTTCAGAATATCTGGATGACAAGAAAGTATGCGCAGCCTGCGATACATATCCGGTACCTGGTTTCCAGGGCGTGACACCGTTAGAATATAAATGTGATCAGTGTGGTGAGTGTTATCTGAACCTTACCGGCGGAATCTGCCCGATCACAGCATGTTCCAAGAGTCTTGTAAACGGCCAGTGCGGCGGTTCCAAGAATGGCAAATGCGAAGTGGACAGCGATATGGAATGTGGATGGGAGCGCATCTACAGACGTCTGAAAGAGATCGGACGCCTTGATCTGCTGAAATGCCCGACACAGATTCATAATTTCGCAACAGATGATGATGTGAAATAATATAGAAGCATAAGTTACGATACTGTCCACTTAGAATTGCAGCGCGGATTTATATACAGGGCATAAGACCAGAATATTTGAGCATTGTATGAGTATTGCAGATATGCTTTGTAGCTATGTTTTGTGGAATGTATATAAATGGAGTGGACAGTATTCAAGATTAATTATATTGATTGGAGTAATGTACAATGAAAATGAAAGAATTATTCGATCGTGGTGAATTTGTAGTTTCTGCAGAGGTGGGACCGCCAAAAGGAATCCATGTAGATGAGCTGGTAGAAGAAGCCAAAACTTATCTCAAAGATGTTCATGCAGTTAACGTAACAGATAACCAGTCTTCTGTTATGCGTCTTGGATCTCTTGCTATGTGTAAGGTTCTTAAGGATGCCGGTATGGATCCGATTTTCCAGCTTGCATGCCGTGACAGAAACCGTATCGCTCTGGAATCTGACCTTTTAAGTGCAGCAATGCTTGGTATCGAGAATATTCTCTGTCTGACAGGTGACCATACAAAGATGGGTGACCACCCACAGGCAAAACCGGTATTTGACCTTGATTCCGTATCCCTTCTTCACACAGTGAAGCTTCTGGAATCCGGTGTAGACCTTGGGGGAAATGAATTGGTTGGTGAGCCGCCTAAATTCTCCAAAGGTGCTGTTGTATCTCCATGCAGCGATTCCGTTGATGCACAGCTTGCAAAGATGGAAAGAAAAGTTGCAGCAGGTGCAGATTACTTCCAGACACAGGCTGTATTTGAGCCGGAGAAATTCATCAAATTCATGGAGAAAGCAAAACAGTTCGGAAAACCGGTACAGGTTGGTATCATCATTCCGAAATCCGCTGGAATGGCTAAATTCATGAACAACAACGTTGCCGGTATCCACGTTCCGGATGAGATGATCGAGGAACTCAAAGCTGACAAAGAAAAGACAAAAGCAGGTATCACAGGTGTTGAGATCGCTGCACGTATCATCAAAGAGTGCAAGCCATACTGTCAGGGTGTACATATCATGGCACTTGGCTGGGAATCCAAGATCCCGGATCTGCTGAAACTGGCTGAGATCTGATTTTTACGAGGAAATTAGCCGAATCTGTTATCTGGTATAGGACCAGATAGAGAAAGCGGATTACAAATATCCGCCAGACATTGAGATTATAAGGTAATGAACTGAGATATATCATAAAAAGTACATGAGGAGCTGCCCTGTTCACATATGAAAATGTATGTGGACGGGCAGCTTTTTGTATTATATCTTTATTGTTCACTCTGTTTGCAGCAAGACACTTTGTAATGTAAAAATATGAATCTCTTTGTGCAAAACCTAAGGAGTATTGTATATCACGGAATCGTGAGAACAGTAATTTTTAGCATTTTGATGATTGACAAATTTATTCTTCAAGTTTATAATAGGCGGCAGAAAAGATAAGAAAGACCAACACGCTGAAGAGAAGAGTACGCTGAGAAACGTTACAGAGAGAAATGCATTTTGGTGCAAGCATTTTATCGCGAACCAGCCGAAGACCACCTCTGAGTGACTTTAATACAGTCCGGTGATTCCGTTACCATCAAATGAAGTGGTTCTGATAAAACAGAACAATCGGGGTGGAACCGCGAGTATATGATATCTCGTCCCCTACAGTATTTAACCGTACTGTAGGGGATTTTTTTATTTCTTTCTTTTGCCCCTTTGCAGTACAAAAGCACCGGCAGAATTTTTTTAAGGAATTCTGCTATATATTTTGGATTGGCATGCTGTACTATAAGTCAGTGTGCATCTGAAAAATATAAAAACAAATTATAAAAAGGAGATAATGACCATGATCGTAACATTAAAAGACGGCTCAAAAAAAGAATACGCCGAAGCTAAATCAGTAATCGACATCGCTTACGACATCAGCGAGGGACTTGCACGTGCAGCCTGTGCAGGAGAAGTAAACGGAGAAGTTGTTGACTTAAGAACAGTTCTTGACAGTGACTGCGAATTAAACATCCTCACAGCCAAAGATGAGAAAGGACTTGCAGTTCTTCGTCATACAGCATCCCACGTACTTGCTCAGGCAGTACAGACCTTATATCCGGATGCAAAGGTTGCTATCGGACCTTCTATCGATACCGGATTCTACTATGATTTCGACTGTCCTCCATTTTCCCGTGATGACCTGGATGCAATCGAAAAAGAAATGAAGAAGATCATCAAAAAAGGCGCAAAAATCGAGCGTTTCGCAAAATCAAGAGAAGACGCTATTGCATACTTTAAAGAGAAAAACGAGCCATATAAAGTAGAACTCGTAGAAGACCTTCCGGATGGAGCAGAAATCTCCTTCTATTCTCAGGGAGACTGGACAGATCTCTGTGCAGGACCTCACCTTATGAGCGTAAAAGGTGTGAAAGCATTCAAGCTTCTCTCTTCTTCCAGTGCTTACTGGAGAGGCAGCGAAAAGAACGCAATGCTGACACGTATCTACGGAACAGCTTATGCTTCCAAAGATGAACTGAAAGAGCATCTTGAGCAGATGGAAGAAGCAAAGAGACGTGACCACAACAAACTTGGCCGTGAGATGAAAATCTTTACAACTGTAGATGTAATCGGACAGGGACTTCCGCTTATCATGCCAAACGGTGTCATCATCATGCAGGAACTTCAGCGTTGGATTGAAGACGAAGAGACAAAACGTGGCTATGTAAGAACTAAAACTCCATTAATGGCTAAGAGTGATCTTTACAAGATTTCCGGTCACTGGGATCATTACAAAGACGGTATGTTCGTCCTCGGAGATGAAGAAACAGATAAAGAAGTATTTGCACTTCGTCCAATGACATGCCCATTCCAGTACTATGTATACAAAGCTGAACAGCACAGCTACCGTGACCTGCCACTTCGTTACGGTGAAACATCTACTCTGTTCCGTAACGAGGATTCCGGCGAAATGCATGGTCTGACACGTGTACGTCAGTTTACGATTTCTGAAGGACATCTGATTGTAAGACCAGACCAGATGGTGAAAGAGTTCAAAGACTGTATCGCACTTGCTCAGTACTGTCTGCAGGTTCTCGGCGTAGAAGAAGATGTAACTTACCATCTTTCCAAATGGGATCCGAATAACAGAGAAAAATATATTGGTGCACCGGAAGTATGGGAAGAGACAGAAGGCCATATCCGCCAGATGCTTGAAGAGCTGAATATTCCATTTACAGAGGATGTCGGAGAAGCTGCATTCTACGGACCTAAGGTTGATATCAACGCCAAGAACGTATACGGAAAAGAAGACACAATGATCACAATCCAGTGGGATGCTCTTCTTGCTGAACAGTTCGATATGTACTATATCGACGAAAACGGCGAAAAACAGCGTCCATACATCATCCATCGTACATCCATGGGATGCTATGAGAGAACACTGGCATGGCTGATTGAGAAATATGCAGGTATGTTCCCAACATGGCTTTGCCCGGAACAGGTTCGTGTCATTCCGATTTCCGAGAAATTCCACGACTATGCTGCCAAAGTTGAAGCACAGTTAAAAGAAAACGGAATCCGCTGCTCCGTTGACCAGCGTTCCGAAAAGATGGGCTACAAGATCCGTGAAGCACGTCTTGCAAGAGTTCCATATATGCTCATCGTTGGTGCTAAAGAGGAAGAAGAAGGCAAAGTTTCTGTAAGAAGCCGTTACCTTGGCGATGAAGGAACGAAAGAACTTGACGACTTCCTCGCAGCAATCAAAGAAGAAATCAAGAATAAGACTATCCGTAAGATTGAAGTTCAGGAAGAGAATAAATAATTTGTAACTACAAGTATTGTATTGTTACGAAGAGGAAAGCAGGGACTAAAAACAGCCCCTGCTTTTTCTTATTATTGTTAATTTCAAGTATCGGGGCATACTCATTAGATGGTGTAAAATGCCAGCGTAAACGTGACGTTATTGAGCGTGAATATGCTTAAAAGACAAGATATTGTTACTGTTCACTGGTAATATCCCGCGAGGTGTTTTTTGTGAGCGAAGGTCACCTACAGAACCTGCCACCGGCAGCTTCTTACGGATGCCTGGCAACAGAAAACCCGAGACATACCGCGCGAATTTATGCCTCAGGCATAAATTCTGTGCATCGCGTAGCGTGTTACTGGGCACGGAGTGAACAGTAACAAGATATTCGGTACGGCTTTACATCAAATATAATTGACAAATAGTTTGAGGATGCTTACAATAGCAGATAAGTGGTCTCTGCCGGATTGCAGTAGTGAATAAACAGAAGTTGACTTAATGAGAGCAGAGTGAATCAAACAGGAAAGGAATTAGACAAATGAGCAATTGGGAAGCAAACGTCCGTAAAGTAATACCATATACACCAGGTGAGCAGCCAAACCAACCGGATATGATCAAATTAAATACAAATGAGAACCCATATCCTCCGGCACCTGGAGTGGAGAAAGCACTTAAAGGTATGGATACCGATACCATGAGACTTTATCCGGATCCGACAGCGGGAGATCTGGTACATGCGATCGCACAGAATTATCATTTAAAAGATGAGCAGGTTTTTGTGGGAGTAGGATCTGATGATGTTCTTGCCATGAGTTTTCTGACATTCTTTAACTCAGAGAAGCCGGTTCTTTTTCCTGATATTACCTATTCTTTCTATGACGTATGGGCAGATCTGTTCCGTATTCCATATGAAAGACCGGCTCTGGATGAGAACTTTCATATAAAGAAGGAAGACTATTTCAAAGAAAACGGCGGAATCGTTTTCCCGAACCCAAACGCGCCGACAGGTGTGGAAATGCCATTAGAGGATGTGGAAGATATCATCCGTCATAATCCGGATGTCATTGTTATTGTGGATGAAGCATATGTGGATTTCGGCGGTCAGTCAGCACTTCCATTGATTGAGAAGTACGACAACCTTCTGGTTGTGCAGACATTCTCCAAATCACGTTCCATGGCAGGTATGAGAATTGGCTTTGCATGCGGAAATGAGAAACTGATCAAATTCCTGAACGATGTGAAGTATTCTTTCAATTCCTACACGATGGACCGTACAGCACTTGCAGCGGGTGTGGCAGCAGTGGAGGACAAGGAATACTTTGAGAAAACATGTAATAAAATCATAGAGACGAGAGAATGGACAAAGAAAGAATTAAAGGCGCTGGGATTCTCCTTCCAGGATTCCAAGTCTAACTTTATCTTTGCCACTCATGCAACCTGTCCGGCAGCGGAGCTTTTCGAAGCACTGAGAGAGCGGCATATTTATGTCCGCTATTTCCCGAAGGACAGAACTGATAACTTCCTTCGTATCACGATTGGAACAAAGGAAGAAATGCAGAAGTTTATTGATTTTCTGAAGGATTATCTGAAATAAAATTTAGGAGGTTTTAATGGAAGCACTGGTACATTGGTTCTCGCAGAATCTGTCACAATATATTTCGCCGGAGGGAGCGGTTTTTCTTATTTCCATGATTCCGCTTCTGGAACTCAGGGGAGGGCTTTTGGCAGCGTCTCTTCTGAAGATTTCTGCGGTAAAGGCGATTCCATTATGTATTGTGGGAAATATCATTCCGATTCCGTTTATCTTGTTATTTATCAAGCAGATTTTCAAAGTGCTGAAAAAGACAAAGATTTTCAGAGGATTGATCATAAAATTGGAAGACCGTGCGATGAGAAAAAGTGATCAGGTGAAGAAATACGAATTCTGGGGCCTGATGCTGTTTGTGGGAATCCCTCTTCCGGGAACAGGAGCATGGACCGGATCACTGATCGCGTCACTTCTGGAGATTGATATTAAGAAATCATCTCTGGCGATTCTTTGTGGAATCATTATGGCAACGGTGATTATGTATATCGTTTCTTACGGCTTGGTGGGAAATCTGGTACATTAACCGAATCAGGCAAGTCCGTCGCTAAGCCCTTTCTGATAAACCGCAAAGCAGTTATTCGATATAGAGTCACGTAGCGGATGATTTTATCTGCTTGATTAAAAAAGTAGTTCAACTGTTTAGTTTAACAGAAGAACTACTTTTGGTTTTTTTACAGTAATTTACGTTTCAGCATATCCGCATTGGAAGCAAAATTCAATGCGGTTTCTTTTGTTATTTTTTTCTGTTTGTAAAGTTCCAGAAGGCTCTGGTCCATGGAGCGCATATGCTCATGCGCCGAGGAGGCGATAACCCCATCAATTTGATGTACTTTGTTATCGCGGATCATATTTCTGATCGCCGGATTGAGGCGCATAACCTCGAAGACAGGAATCGTATGTCCATTCACATCCGGGACAAGCTGCTGGGAAATAACAGCCTGCAGTACCATGGACAGCTGGATGGAAATCTGTCTCTGCTGGGCTGGCTCGAATACATCTACGATACGACCGATCGTGTTTGCTGCTCCGGTGGTGTGAAGACTGGAGAGAACGAGATGTCCTGTCTCGGCAGCAGTCATGGCAGTCTGGATCGTCTCGTAATCACGCATTTCCCCAAGGAGAATCACATCCGGGCTCTGGCGCAGGGTAGCACGCAGGGAAACCAGATAACTCTCCGTATCGGTGCAGATTTCTCGCTGACTGACGATGCATTTGTCATGCCGGTGCAGGTACTCAAGCGGATCTTCCAACGTAATGATATGTCCTTCACGAGAGTGATTGATACGGTCAATGATACATGCGAGAGTGGTGGATTTACCACTTCCGGCAGGACCGGTGACAAGCACCATTCCCTTGGAAAAATCAGCAGCCGACATGACATCTTCCGGAATATTGAGAACAT
The DNA here is from genome assembly GCF_052064435.1 of Blautia sp. HCP3S3_B11. NCBI lineage: Bacteria > Bacillati > Bacillota > Clostridia > Lachnospirales > Lachnospiraceae > Blautia > Blautia sp. HCP3S3_B11. The sequence continues at coordinate 174,874 of NZ_JBQHVP010000007.1, read as the reverse complement.
CCGGATCAGGCAGTTCAAATGCGATTACACGGATCACTGCCGCCAGAGAGTCACGCTGACGATAGGTATTGACACGGAAACGGGAAAGACCTGGGATGGAGAAGGAGAAATCGTCATCTCCTGTATCCAGAAAATGGTCGAAATTCCTGCCATTTGCCATCTGATAGATATGGCGTAATAAATTTTCGGTATCATCAGGCATCAGGCGTTCGCCATGCGAAGTCAGTTTTCCGTCAATCTTAAAAGAAAGCGGACGGCCTGCAATGATAAAAATGTCAGACGCATGATTCGTAGTTGCGTAAGATAAATATTCTGGTATGGTTTGTTCTGTCATTTAGTATCTCCTTTGTAAACTGGCTGTTTCGTATCCGGATTCCAGTTGGCTGTGCTGATAGTCTTCCAGGTAAGAAGCTCCGGTGTGAGGTTGTCAGAATCCGAATCTGAAGAAGTATCGGGGGCAGATTTTGAAGAAGTATCGGAATCTGATTTTGGGGAAGACGTTGAAGTCCCGGACATATCGAGGAAAGCTGCCTTGTATGGGAATTTAATTTCTATATAAATAGCCTGTTCATCCGAAAAATCTGCCGTAAATGATAAAATCTGTATCTGGGAATCCCAGGTGACATCAGGATACTGTTCAACAATGGAGGCCATTTTTGAATCATAATCCTGTGATGTCTGGCTGTCTTTAAAGGCCTTTTTTGCGTAGTCAGCGATTTCCTGATATTTTTGCGTTGCAGACGAGCAGGCTTCATAGTAGGCGGTAGTCTGATCTAGCGTAAGCTGGCTTGTCTGCAGGTCCTGCCTGGAAGTGCCAAGAGTCAGGAGAGACAGGATCACCAGACAAAGAACAGAGAAAATAATGCACATGGATGGAATTCCCATGGAGAGAAAAGAACTTCTTTTTTTGCTCATGACGGATTATCCTTTCTTGCGATAAGAGGAAATGATATGGAAAGATGATACAGATTTTTGTTTGCCGAGTTATAAAAATTCAGATCAGCTGTTTTAGTGTAATCAGCAACTATAAGCTGTATGCTCATGTTATATTCGGCAGAAGTTTTATCGCAGGAGTTCCATTCTCTGTCATAGTAATAATTTAACAGATAAGATTCCACAGGTGAATTTATCCTGGAATTTTTTGAGGCATTTTTTGTTTTGCCGACAGAAGCGTCTGTCGCTGAAGAAATTGAACTGTCAGAATCAGAGCTGATTGTGCCGTCAGAATCTGAGATTTCAGAATCAGAGACATTTGCAGCTGTTTCAAAAATCTGTGAAAAAGAAGAAAGTTCTCCGTCCCATCCTTCTAAAGCCTCTCCGGCACAAGTGGCAAGCTCCTGGGTATGGTTGAGCTCTCTGGCCTCCTGACGTTGTGTTTTTGCTGCCGCAAAGATTCTGACGCAGGCAGTACAGGTAAGTGCCAGAATCAAAATGGAAAGGATCATTTCCATCAGAAACAGGCTGGATCTGGAATGCGAAGTTAATTTTTGCATACGATAAAATCCTCCTTTAGTTGAAGCCTGAAGGTGCACCGGAATGAAGAAGCAGAGAACTTCTGTTTCCGTCAGAATCTTCTAAAGTAATACGGTAAAAGTCCCCGGATTCCTGCTCTATCTGAAAATCATTAAGACTTGCGATATCAGTCCCCATCTGGGCAGAAGGAGTGTTGCCGGCAGCAGTGAAGAGCTCTTTGAGGTGCTGATCTTTCAGATAAATATAGGTAACATATGGCGTGTCATTCACTGTATCGGTCATGCACAATGCAGGAGATCCGTCAAGTGTGTCAATGCTGATAGTTTCAGAACTGTCATGCTGGCGGAATTTTGCCGTAATATAGGCAGAGGCAGTATAGAGGTTGTTATTTACCTGAGTTCCGGCCACTGCGGTACGGTAAGCCTGAGCGGAAAAAAGAAGCATCATCAGCAGAAAGATCAGAAATAATCCCAGCAATGCAATTGTAAAAAGATTATCTATCGGGTGTCTGCGGCGGTCAGACTGATTCATGAGATTCCTCCTTTCCCGGAAGAGAGAACCATCACACTGACAGATGGCAGAAGATTGGAACCATTTGGCATATATTCCACTACAAATTTGTCAGTGTCATAGGAAATGTGGTAATCCCGGAGCAATTCATCAAGACTCTGTGGATAATGTCCGGTCAGAGCATAAGTATGAATGGCACCCTGTTCCAGAGCCTGGCGCAGAGAAGTCTGCTCCCGGGAGATCGTTTCCCTGCCTGCATAGGAGATTCCCAGATAAAAAATAAGGCAAAGAACAGCTAATACAATGACAGGGAGGAGACCACGCAGCTTCCTGCCGGCCCTTGTACGTCCTGTTTCGAATAAATCCATAGCAATCACCTCACACAACGATCTCTGAAAGAATTCCAAGTAAAGGCATCATTACGGAAAAAAGAACCAGCCCTACCAGAAGTGAGAACACGATAACGATGGTAGGCTCTACAACGGAGATAATATTTCCGGTCGTAGTAAGTGATGCCTCGCGGTATCGTCTGGCAAGTCTGTTCATTACTTCATCAGCCTCACCGGCACGAAGTCCCACGATGATCAGGCGGGCATTCAATCCCTCAAAGAGTCCTGATTCAGAAAGAGCATCCTCGAAAAGCATGCCATCTTCGAGGAGTTTACATGCCTTAGCAGTCTTTTTTCTGATTGCCGGCTGTGAGAGAAGATCCTGTGCCATTTCCAGAGTGATGATATGATCAAGACCGCTGTGGATTCCCATGGCGATGGCCTGAGTCAGACGTGCATAGTCTGTAGCGTTGGCGATTTCTTTTATGTAAGGCAGTCTGCCGGAAATCTGGCGCAGCCATATACGTCCTTTTTCAGTGAAAAAGAGAGCGGCAAATCCGGCTAATATGAGAAGTACGAGAATGAGAAGGACGGCAGAGTACCGGCTGATCACATTTCCGGCATTTAAAAGACCATTGGAAAAGCGGTTCATCTCCAGACCCATCTGTTGGAAAACCTGTTGAAAGACCGGAAGTACTTTCACCAGAAGGATTACGATAACTGCGCCCATCATGGCAAGCATGAGCAGAGGATAGGTGATGGCACTTTTGATGTTCTCGGATATTTCTATTTCCTGCTCGTAATGATCGGCAAGACTTTTCAGAACTTCATCCAGGCATCCGGTTTCTTCGCCGATTTTTATATAGGAAATCATAGAATCAGGGAAGTATCCGGAATTCTGTAATGTCTGTGCGAAGGAACCATTCTGCTCGAAATCATTTAATAATAGTTGGAAGAAATCTTTGCTTCGCTGAACACGACTGTCCTCAAGCATCAGTGAGAGTCCCTCTGCACAGGAAATACCGGAGTGCAGAAGGATGGAAAACTGTTCGCAGAAATGAAACAGTTCCCGGTTGGTTAATTTGTTGTTTTTTTGACGCATAAAATGCCTCCTGTTAACGTGTAAACTGAACGCTGTAATTATCATCGTCCCCTATGTATTGCTGAATAGTTTCTTCATCCTGACTGTTGGAATCGAAAGTCGGATCCATGCGCGACCAGGAGTCACCGCTGAATTCAACAGCTTTATCAACCCATCCTTTGGAGCGGATATAGACATTGATCCAGGCATGCTTAACGGTGCCTGCATATCCAATCTGTAGTTTGCAGGGAATGTCACGTGCTCTGAGCATGGCTGTGGTCAGGGCAGCATAGTCAAAACAGATTCCTTTTTTGGATTTCAGGGTTGCATCCACATCGGGCAGGTAACCGGCCTCGACATTGTCGGCCAGATCATAATCGTAGGTAAGATTCCGGACTACATAGTTGTAAATGGCTGCGAGGGCATCCACATCGGAAGTATCCTCAGAGACAATGGAGAGAGCCAGTTTGCTGAACTCGGAATCCGGAGTGAAATTTACGTATTGATTCGGATAAAGGAATGGAAGAAATTCATTCTTCAGGCTGACTTCCAGTGTATCTGCGAAGAGAGCGGCGTATTGGGAACCGTCAATCTGCTGATAACAGCATACCTGGTAAGTGCCGCTTCCGGCGGAAAAAGGGATAACAGCGCTTTCTCCCGGACTTATAAAGTAGGAATAAACGACACCTTCTTCGGTGGTGAGCTGCACATTCATTTTCTGATCATTGGAATCTGAGATGGCAGTGAGGTATCCCTGCCCGGTATTCGAAATATCCAGAATCAATGGTGATGCACCCAGAGTCTTCTTCCCGGGAGCCTCCGGTACGAGAACCTGAAGCGGAGAATAAACAGGTGGTTCATCGGAATTTCCGGAAGAACCACATCCGGTCAGAATCAGAAGAAAGATAAGCATCAGTGCAATAAAGGGGCGGATATGAGAAATCCGCATTTGCATTCTCCTTTTTTGGTTATGATTGTATATCAGTTTTTGTCTCATATGTTATGAAGACAGGAACAAAGGGGTACTCATACAGACAGGAATGCCCCATTTGACCTTGATATCAACAGTATATCAGATTTGCGAAAAAAGAAAACGAGAAAATAATAAAAAAAATGGTGAAAATATTTAATATTTTATTCATAAAGGTTGACAAAATACGGAAAAAGGTAATATACTTATCGTATAAAAGGCAAACCTGTTGAAAGGCAGGGACGCAAAGCCAGGGGTCTAAGGTCTTAAATTGACTATGATAGCCGGTTGCCGCATTAAATTCAGATTTTGTGATGTGATTTCAGAGAATAAGAGAGAAGCTGACGATATGTTGGCTGGTTGTTGTTGGGAACAGAGTGAACAGTGACAGCTGATTGTGTGGTGACCGTTTATATTATCAGAATATGAACGGCTTTTATATTGCAGAAAATTATTTTGTAATGTTTCTATATAAAAAGCTTTCCGGGCAGGATTCTTTCTTATATTTTCAGAGGTACATTCACATAGGTGCATAATCAGAAAGGATGTGTAAAGATTATGAAGAAGAAAATAGTTGAATTATTAAAGAAGAAAAAAATAGCAGCAGGGCTTACCGCGGTAGTGCTCGCAGTTGCAGTAGGCGGGGTGGCTGTCGTACAGCAGAATCAGATTCCGGAACTGCCGTCCTATACAGACCCGATCATGGAGACAAATATTGATGAGGAAGAAACACCACTTGCTTCTCAGCCGAAAGTAAACACCAAGACAAGCAAGAGTACTTCTACCAAGAAAGTAAAAATGAAGAAAGCTGCAACGAAGTCTTATACAAAAGCTCTTCCGGCAACATCAACAACAGCAAAGAAGACATCTGAGACTTCAAATGCAACAGTTGTAACTCAGACAACAGTTGTAAAGCGTGTTACAGAGAAATACACAAAGAAATCCAAAGTTAAAGTTGTTACCACAGCAGCAACTACAACAGTTACTACTACCACAACTGAAAAAGGAGCTGCAAGTTCAGGAGCAACAGTTGCTTCATCAGGCAGCAGCAACAATTCTGTAAAGGGCAGCATCGATGTAGGTCAGTATGCATCAAAGGCTGACAGCCGTGTACTTACAGCATACAGAACTCTTGGATTCACAGCAGAGGTAAATCCGTCTGTTTCTTATTCCGGATATTATGACACACGTAACAGAAAGATCACTCTCAGAAAATTAGATGACACAATTTATCATGAGTTAGGACATTTTATAGCATTTATTTCCGGTAATACCGATCAGACAGCTGAATTTAAAGCAATCTACAGTCAGGAGAAGGCTTTATACACAGCATACAACAAATCTTATGTTACACAGAACAGTTCAGAATATTTCGCAGAGTCATTCAAGGAATATACACTGAACCCGGTTGCATTGAAATCTGCAAGACCTAAGACTTATGAAGCAGTAAAGAATGCAGTAGATAAGTTTACAGATGACCGTATTTCAAAAGTACAGAAGATATATAGTGTTGTCTGGAAATAAATAAGCATTTCCTTAATAAACTTTATACCTGATATTATTCCAGAATCCAGAGGCATCGAGGTGCCGCTGGATTTTTGGTTTTACTTTTATATCGAAACAGGAACTTTTTTGACGTTAAAATTGTCTTGCCAGGAAATACGTTTTGGAATAATATAGTATTGTCAGAACCGTAGAAGATGTGCTAAGATAAATGTGAACATTGTGGCTTTGGACGCTGCCATAATCTGATTACTGTGCACAGAGTGAACAGTAACATAATCTGATATTCATGTCGTTTCGGACAGATTATCCCATTAACTGTTATAGAAAAAGAATGTAGAACAACATCCATAAGAAACACTATTAAGAAAAATTGCGGAGAAACATTAATAAGTAACATTGTTAAGAAAGACCATTAAGATACATAAGAATTTGAAAAAACCAATCAAAATAATTGTGACTATTAATTTTTGGATAAAAAGGCAGAGGATTATTTTATGAGAGAAAAGTATGAATCATTATCACTGGTAACTTTAAAAGAATTGGCAAAGGTCAGAGGGTTAAAAGGGGTTTCTGCATTAAGAAAACCAGAGTTGATCGAGAGAATGCTTCACGAAGATGAACTGGAGAATACTTCAAAATTACAGGAAACAATGCAGGAAAAGCCGCAGGAAGAAGATATTGCCGACAGTGCGGGCGTAAATGAAGAACCACAGCAGTATGCCAGACCGCAGCAGCACATCAGACCGCAGACGTATATCAGACAGCAAGACCGCCAGCCGGAGAGCATGCAGGATAGAAATCAGGAACGTCAGGATCGTCAGCCGGAAAGACCGCAGTATCATGCTCCATCAGAGACAGCGCAGCTTGACAGCGGAGAACGCGCAGATGGAATCCTGGAGGTACTTCCGGACGGATATGGGTTTATCCGTTGTGAGAATTATATGCCGGGAGAAAATGATATTTATGTATCACCTTCTCAGATCCGCAGATTTAACCTGAAAACAGGAGACATTATCAAAGGAAATATCCGTATTAAGACACAGGGTGAGAAGTTCAGCGCTCTTTTATATGTCACTTCCATCAATGGATTCCATCCAAGTGAAGGTCAGAAGCGATATAATTTTGAGGACATGACGCCGATTTTTCCAAACGAGAGACTTAAAATGGAAAGACCGGGTGGAACAGTTGCGATGAGAATCGTGGATCTGATCAGCCCTATCGGTAAAGGCCAGAGAGGTATGATCGTATCTCCTCCGAAAGCAGGTAAGACAACTCTTTTAAAAGACGTTGCCAAATCGATTCTGCGAAATAATCCGGACATGCACCTGATCATTCTTCTGATCGATGAACGTCCTGAAGAGGTTACGGATATCAAAGAGGCGATTCGTGGTGATAATGTAGAAGTTATTTATTCTACATTTGATGAACTGCCAGAACATCACAAACGTGTATCTGAGATGGTTGTAGAGCGTGCGCGCCGTCTGGTAGAGCACAAAAAGGATGTTACGATCCTGCTTGACTCTATCACAAGACTTGCAAGAGCATACAACCTGATCATCCCGCCAAGCGGAAGAACCCTTTCCGGTGGTCTTGACCCGGCGGCACTTCATATGCCTAAGAGATTTTTTGGCGCTGCGAGAAATATGAGAGAGGGCGGAAGTCTTACGATTCTTGCGACAGCGCTGGTAGATACAGGAAGTAAGATGGATGATGTAATCTATGAAGAATTCAAGGGAACCGGTAATATGGAACTCGTTCTCGACCGTAAATTACAGGAAAAACGAGTATTCCCGGCTATTGACATTCAGAAATCCGGTACGAGAAGGGAAGACTTGCTTCTGTCCAGAGAAGAGCAGGAAGCCGTATACATTATGCGAAAAGCTCTCAACGGTATGAAGTCTGAAGATGCAGTCGAGCAGATTCTGAATATGTTTGCACGCACCAAAAATAATGAAGAGTTTGTACAGACAGTCAAGAAGCAGAAATTTATTTAGAAAATTTTCGCCGTATTCTTAAAGATACCCCCCCTCCTGATAAACTGCGGAGCAGTTATTCGGTGTAGAGCCACGCGGCGAAAGCGGATGATTTTATTCGATTGACCAGTTTCGTGCAAAAACACTTCACGGGATAACCAATGAACAGTAATTACAAAATCTCTAAAAAATATATTAAATAAATTTTAAAATATCTTGCATTCTACAGGACAATATGTTATACTCATAAAGCTGTTTAATAGTAAATTCGTCAAATGAATACGAATAGAAAATAGAATCTTTACAGAGAGGTGAAAATCATGAGAGAAGGAATCCATCCTAATTATTATCAGGCAACTGTAACCTGCAACTGTGGAAACACATTTGTAACAGGATCTACAAAACAGGACATCCACGTAGAAATCTGCTCTAAATGTCATCCATTCTATACAGGTCAGCAGAAAGCAGCTCAGGCTCGTGGACGTATCGATAAGTTCAATAAGAAATACGGCCTGAACAAATAATCAGAATATAGTAGAAATTGAGAAGGTTGAGGTTGGGAAATCTCAACCTTTCTTGTTTTCTGGAGAAGTTGTAAAAGAGTTACGCTTCATTTAGAAGTCTGGTAGCGCGAAAGTTTCTCTGAAATAAGAAAAACCTTCTTAAATTTCTTTCGGGAGAAAAGAATGAGATCATCAAATATCGGTGGTCAGGCTGTAATGGAAGGTATTATGATGCGTCATAAAGACAAATATTCCATTGCTGTCCGAAGACCAGACAATGAGATTGAATTAAAAGTAGAAGACTACAGATCTGTACTGGGAAATGCGAAATTTCTCAAGTACCCGTTGATTCGTGGCGTGGTCAGCTTCATTGATTCCCTTGTAGTCGGCACGAAGTGCCTGATGTACTCTGCCGAGATTGCGGGAGATGAAGAGGATGAAGAAGATGCAAAAGCAAACGCAGCACTTTCCGATGAAGAGCGTGAGGCGAAGAAAGCCAAGGAAGATAAGCAGTTTAAATGGCTGTTATATGTGACAGTCGCGATTTCAATCATAGTATCGATTGCGGCATTTATGTTACTGCCATATGCGCTTGCAAGTCTTTGCAGGAAAGTCGGTGCTTCAGAGTTCGTAGTTACCGTAGTGGAGGCATTTGTGAAACTGGCATTATTTATGGGATACATGCTTCTGATTTCCAGAATGAAGGATATTCAGAGAACTTTCATGTATCACGGCGCAGAACACAAATGTATTAACTGCGTGGAACATGGACTGCCGCTTACCGTAGAGAATGTCATGGCAAGTTCCAGACAGCATAAACGCTGCGGAACAAGCTTTCTGTTTCTGGTTATGCTTGTCAGCATTTTCCTGCATTTTATTTTTGTACTGGTTCCGGTTTACTGGGTGAGACTCTTTGGAAGACTACTCATGGTGCCGGTCGTTGCCGGAATTTCATTTGAGATCATCCAGTGGGCAGGCAGATCAGACAGCAAGATTGCTGATTTCTTCAGCAAACCAGGTCTGGCAATGCAGAAACTGACAACTAAGGAACCGACAGCAGATATGGCAGAAGTTGCAATCAAGGCTGTTGAGGCAGTCTTTGACTGGAGAGCATATCTGAAAGAAGAGTTTGGCGTTGAGGTTGAACCTGAAAATGTATCTGGGAATAAAGTTTCAGAAAATGCTGCTCAGAAAAAAGCAGAGTGAGAAATAATATAAATTTTGTATATTATAAGGAACAGTGCCAATAATGATTGAAATATTTGAACAATAAAGAGAAAGGTATGACTCCATGAGCAGTGAAACTCTGACAGGGTTATTAAAAAAAGGACAGAATATCCTTGCGAAGGCAGGGATTGGGGAAGCCGGGCTGGATGCCTGGCTCCTTCTGGAATATACCACAGGAAAAAGCCGGGCGTATTATTTTGCACACGGAGAAGAGAATGTCTCAGAAGAGACTGCTGATCAATATCTGAAACTGATTGGCAGACGTGCTGAGCACATACCGCTGCAGCATCTGACGCATCAGGCTTTTTTTATGGGATATGAATTTTATGTAAATGAAAACGTGCTGGTGCCGAGACAGGACACGGAAACTCTGGTGGAAGCGGCACTTGAATGTGCGAAGACAGCAGAAGCCGACAAAGAGCTGCATATACTGGACATGTGTACAGGATCAGGCTGTATCCTGATAAGCATTCTGAAAGAAATGCCAAAGGCCTGTGGAACAGGCGTGGATCTGTCAGAACTGGCACTGGAAGTGGCAGAGCGAAATGCCCGGACACTGGAGGTGGCTGACAGAGCTGAGTTTATACAGAGTGATCTGTTTTCTTCTGCTTTTTTTAAGGAGAGGCAGGAATGTATACAAAATGGTTCAGATACAGATAAAGTGCAGACGGTGAATTCTGGAATGCAAAACATAGTACATGAAGCGGGCGTTTCGGCAAAAGATATAATAAAATATGCTGAACATAAAAATAGCAATGGAAATCATAGCATAGCTTATGATATGATTATATCAAATCCGCCATATATTCCTACCGCAGAGATTGAAGGGCTGATGGAAGAAGTGAGGCTTCATGATCCGCGAATGGCTCTGGATGGCATGGAGGATGGTCTTTATTTCTACAGGACCATCACCAGACAGGCAAAGAATTATCTTGCCCCGGGTGGCTGGCTCTTATATGAGATCGGATGCAGCCAGGGAGAAGATGTGGCTGACCTTTTACAAAAAGAAGGCTATGAAGATATTGAGATAAGGCAGGACCTTTGCAGGTTGGACCGCGTGGTTCTTGGACGAAAGAAACTACAGGAGGAGAAATATGTTTGATAAATTAGACGATCTGCTCATTCGCTTTGAAGAAGTGCTTAATGAGCTTGGAGAGCCTGGTGTTACAGATAATCAGGAGCATTTTCAGAAGCTGATGAAGGAACAGAGTGACCTGCAGCCAATCGTAGATGCTTACCGCGAGTATAAGAAGAATAAAGAGACGATTCAGGATAGTCTTTCCATGCTTGAGGAGGAGAAGGACGAAGATATGCGTGAGATGCTCAAGGAAGAGTTATCTGATGCGAAGAAGAATGTAGAGGAACTGGAGCATGAACTTAAGATCCTGCTTCTGCCGAAGGACCCGAATGATAACAAGAACGTTATCGTTGAGATTCGTGCAGGTGCCGGTGGAGACGAGGCAGCTCTTTTTGCAGCGGAGATTTACCGTATGTATGTAAAATACGCAGAATCCCGCCGCTGGAAAACAGAGATGATGAGTCTTAATGAGAACGGAATCGGTGGTTTCAAGGAAGTAACATTCATGATCACAGGTGCGGGCGCATATTCCAGACTGAAATATGAGAGCGGTGTGCATCGTGTACAGCGAGTTCCGGAGACAGAATCCGGCGGACGTATCCATACCTCTACATGTACAGTTGCGATCATGCCGGAAGCGGAGGAAATCGACTTCCATCTGGATATGAATGACTGTAAATTTGATGTATTCCGTGCATCAGGAAATGGTGGACAGTGTGTCAATACTACAGACTCTGCGGTACGTCTGACTCATATCCCGACAGGAATCGTTATCTCTTGTCAGGATGAGAAGTCACAGCTTAAGAACAAGGATAAGGCGCTGAAAGTCCTGCGTTCCCGTCTGTATGAGATGGAGCTTGCAAAACAGCATGACGCTGAGGCTGAGGCAAGAAGAAGCCAGATCGGAACAGGTGACCGTTCTGAGAAAATCAGAACTTATAACTTCCCACAGGGACGTGTGACTGATCATAGAATCAAACTGACACTGCACAGACTTGAGAATATTTTAAATGGTGATCTGGATGAGATTATTGACAGTCTGATCGCAGCAGACCAGGCAGCTAAGTTAAGTAACCTGCAGGATGAAGAATAGATTTTGGGGAGAAGGTAAACAGGAGGAAAATATTTATGCAGAAAACAGCACTTGTAATTATGGCGGCAGGAATCGGAAGTCGTTTTGGAAAGGGAATCAAACAGCTTGCACCGGTAGGACCGTGCGGAGAGATTATCATGGACTATTCTATCCATGATGCACTGGAAGCTGGATTTAACAAAGTAGTATTTATTATCCGCAGGGATCTCGAAGAGGAATTCCGCAAAGTAATCGGTGAGCGTATCGAGAAGATTGTAGAAGTAGAATATGTATTCCAGGAACTTGATGATCTGCCGGAAGGATTCACCAAACCGGCTGACCGTACGAAACCATGGGGAACCGGCCAGGCCGTACTTGCTGCAAAGAAAGTACTGGATGAGCCATTTATCGTAATCAATGCAGATGACTACTATGGAAAAGAAGCCTATGTAAAAGTTCATGATTATCTTATTCAGGAACAGCCAAAAGACGGCAGGATTCATATCTGCATGGCTGGTTTCAGACTTGGCAACACATTAAGTGATAACGGAAGTGTTACAAGAGGAATCTGCAACATTGAGAATGGACAGCTTACAGGTGTGGATGAAACACATGATATATTTAAGACTGCTGGTGGCGCTGAGGCAAGAAACACAGACGGAAGCGTACGAAAACTTGATGTAAAGAATCTGGTTTCCATGAACATGTGGGGTCTGACCCCGGACTTTATGGAAATCCTTGAGAAAGGTTTTGTAGAATTTTTAAGCAGACTGGCTCCGGATGATATTAAGAAAGAATATCTGCTTCCAATCCTGGTAGACCAGCTGATCAAGAACGGCAGCGCCAGCGTGGATGTCCTGGAGACAAAGGATACCTGGTTTGGCGTAACTTATCAGGAAGATAAAGAAGCAGTGATGGAAGCATTTAAAAACCTCACAGATGCAGGTGTATATCCGCAGGGACTTTATAAATAAAAAAGTAACTGCAATGGCAGAGGGCTGAATAGTTGTAAAAAAGATAAATGTATACAACTGTGTGAGTAAAAGGAGAGTTATATTATGGGAAAATATTTTGGAACAGATGGATTTCGAGGAGAAGCTAATGTCAAACTGACAGTAGACCATGCGTTTAAAGTAGGACGTTATGTAGGCTGGTATTACGGAAGAGACCATAAGGCCAAGATCGTAATCGGTAAAGATACAAGAAGAAGCAGCTATATGTTCGAGTATGCACTTGTTGCAGGTCTGACTGCATCCGGTGCAGATGCATATCTTCTTCATGTAACGACTACTCCGAGTGTTTCCTATGCAGTACGTACAGAGGATTTTGACTGTGGAATCATGATCTCTGCAAGCCACAATCCATTTTATGATAATGGAATCAAGCTCCTTAACGGCAATGGACAGAAGATTGAAGCAGAGGTAGAGGCAAGAATCGAGGCATATCTTGATGGTCTGATCGAGGATCTCCCTCTGGCAACGAAAGAGGATATCGGACGTACCGTAGACTTTGCTTCCGGAAGAAACCGTTATATCGGACATCTGATTTCTATTCCAAGCCGTGATTTTAAGGGAATCAAGGTAGGTCTTGACTGTGCAAACGGAAGTTCTTCCGCTATCGCAAAGAGTGTATTTGATGCACTTCAGGCAAAGACTTATGTGATCAATAATCAGCCGGATGGTACAAATATCAATACGAACTGCGGTTCTACTCATATTGAAGTACTTCAGAAATATGTGGTGGATAATGGCCTGGATATCGGTTTTGCCTATGATGGTGATGCTGACCGCTGTATCGCAGTCGATCACAAAGGAAATGTGATTGATGGTGATAAGATCATGTATGTATGTGGAAAATATCTCAAAGAGCAGGGAAGACTAAATGGCAACACGGTAGTAACAACTGTTATGTCAAACCTTGGTCTGTATAAATCTCTGGAAAGAGAAGGCATGAAGTATGAGCAGACTGCCGTAGGTGATAAATATGTTGCCGAGAATATGATGGAGAATGATTACAGTCTTGGCGGTGAGCAGTCCGGACATATCATTTTCAGCCGTTATGCCGCAACGGGTGACGGAATCCTTACTTCTCTGATGGTGATGGAGGCATGTGTAGAGAAGAAAGCAACTCTGTGTGATCTCGCAAAAGAGATGAAAGTTTATCCACAGCTTCTGAGAAATGTGCGCGTAGCAGATAAAAAGACGGCAAGAGAGAATCAAAATGTGGTTAAAGTTGTAAATGAAGTTGCCAAGAGTCTTGGCAGCGATGGACGTATCCTTGTACGTGAGAGTGGTACAGAGCCACTGATCCGTGTTATGGTGGAAGCCGGAACTGATGAGATCTGCCGCGAGAATGTTGAGCGAGTAGTGAAAGTAATGGAAGCAGAAGGTCTGATCGTTGACTGATCTGCAGGCAAAGGAATTGCATGAATAACAGAAAAACAGGAATGTTTCTGGCTGCAGCCTGTCTGAGTCTTACACTCTTGACAGGCTGCAGTGCAGAAGGTACGAAGAATTATAAGCAGGCAGCCCAGGATCTGGAAAATGGAAATTATGAGGTTGCACTGGAAGAATATGAGGCTGCGATATCTGCAGGTGTGAAGCCTGCCCAGTCATACAGGGGAGCAGGAGTGGCTCAGCTGAAACTGGGGAATTATGATGAGGCGGTAACATATTTTAGCAATGCCCTTGATTGTGATAAAGTTGGCAAGGCATTAAAGAAAGATATCCTTTCTTACAGGGCGGCGGCTTATCTGAAACTGAAAGAATATGAAGAGGCAATGGCAGATTGTCAGGCGCTGGCGGAATCTTACAATATGGATGCTAATCTGTATTTTCTGACAGGCGAGACTGCATTGGCTATGGATTCTTATGAAGAAGCTTCCTCTAATTTCGAGCAGGCATATGGCGAGGATGCGACCTATGACAGAGCACTCCAGATTTATGGAGCATATCTGGACAAGGATATGGAGGCAGACGGAACCCGTTATCTGGAAGCGGCATTATCCGGAAATGCGAAGAATGCGCAGGATCACTGTGACAGAGGCCGTGTTTATTATTACATGGATGATTATGAAAACGCGACAGCTGAGCTGAAACAGGCCATAGACGGCGATAATACAGAAGCTCTGGCGCTTCTTGGAATGGTATACATGGATCAGGGAGACAGCGCGAATGCGAGGACAATGTTCCAGCAGTATGTATCACAGGCTGAGAATGGGGCAAAAGGATTCAACGGGCTTGCATTATGCGATATAGAGGACGGAGATTACGACAGTGCTCTTTCTAATATATCAAGTGGAATCCATGTGGCAGATGCAGAAGATATGCAGAGTCTGCTGTTTAATGAGATTGCTGTATATGAGAAGAAGCTGGACTTCCAGACTGCGCTGCAGAAAGCGAACGAATATCTGGAACTGTATCCGGATGATAAGACAGTGAAAAAGGAGCTGGCTTTTCTGAAGACCCGTGTAAGTGGAGGAGATAGCAGCACTGATTCACAATTGTCTGATTAAGGAGATATTATGGAAGAATTTGGAAAGCTGGAGGAACGGGTAGTTCTTGTAGGGGTTCAGACAGGTGATAACGACAACGTAGAGGAATCACTGGATGAGCTAGAAGAGCTTGCCTCAACTGCAGGAGCTGTCACAGTAGGTAAGATCATACAAAATCGCGAAGCAGTGCATCCGGGAACCTATATCGGTAAAGGTAAGATCGAGGAAGTGCGTGCGCTGGTGTATGCCATGGATGCGACAGGTATTATCTGTGATGATGAACTTTCTCCTGCACAGTTAAATAACCTGGAGCGTGAGCTCGACTGCAAGGTAATGGACAGAACATTGCTGATTCTGGATATCTTTGCGGCACGCGCTATCACCAGTGAAGGCAAGATTCAGGTAGAGCTTGCACAGCTCCGCTACAGAGCGGCACGTTTGGTTGGTTTGAGAGAATCTCTTTCCCGTCTGGGCGGTGGAATCGGAACGAGAGGTCCTGGTGAGAAGAAACTGGAGACAGACCGACGTCTGATCCGTACCAGAATTTCTGCACTGAAACAGGAACTGTCTCAGGTAGAGAAGCACAGAGAGCTGATTCGTTCCAGTCGTGCGAGAGGCAATATGAAGACTGCTGCAATCGTGGGATATACGAATGCAGGAAAGTCTACACTGTTAAATAAACTGACAGGTTCTGATGTCCTGTCTGAAGATAAATTGTTTGCAACACTGGACCCGACGACCAGACTGCTCAATCTGAAAGATGGGCAGCAGATTCTGCTGACGGATACGGTAGGATTTATTCATAAACTGCCGCATCATCTGGTAGAGGCATTCAAGAGTACACTGGAAGAGGCGAAATATGCGGATTACATTATCCACGTTGTGGATTCCTCGAATCCGCAGGCTGAGATGCAGATGCATGTTGTATATGAGACACTGCGCGAACTTGGCGTGATGGGAAAGAAGATCATCACACTCTTTAACAAGCAGGATGCGCCTGGCGCTTCTGTGCTGAGAGATTTTAAGTCTGATTATACGCAGAAGATTTCTGCAAAGACAGGAGAGGGACTGGATGATCTCAATGACCTGCTGGAGAAGCTTCTGGCAGAAGAACAGATTTATGTAGAGCGCCTTTTCCCATACAGCGAAGCAGGAAAGATTCAGCTTATACGTGAGTATGGCCAGCTGATTTCGGAAGAATACACAGATGAGGGAATCGCTGTGAAGGCCAGAGTGCCGAAGGAAATTTATCCTAAAGTTGTGTAAATATATTCTGGAATGAGCTTTTCGGGATGAAACTTTTGATAATGAAGTTTTTGTAATAAACTTTTCAGAATGAACTTTCGGAAATCTACTTTCTGAAATGAAAGTAAATTCAGAATGTAGATTAATGGGAACGTATGTTTATTTTGGGCTGGATATATGTTATACTGATTTATGGAAATCGTTAGTATATTTATAGTTATTTTAACGGATTATTTGGCATAAAAGCAATAAACCGACGGATGCGCTTCAATAGAATAAAAAATTTTAAAACCTGAAAAACACCATATATTGTACCTTTCTAAGAGACGGGGAACATTATGTGGTGTTTTTGCGTGTTGACGAAAGATAGATACTCTGATACAATAGACCTACAGCGTTTGCCGGTAACGGAGTGAGCGGTAAACGGCAAGTGTCCGTAACAGGACATATGAACAAGAGAAAATGGGGGCAATAGTTATGTTTCAGGTAGTAAAACGTGACGGCGAGATGGACGAATTTAAAATTGGCAAGATTACAGCCGCAATCCATAAAGCCTTTGATGCGAAAGAGAAAAATTATAGCGAAGAGATGATCGATCTCTTAGGGCTGCGTGTTACTTCTGATTTTCAGGACAAAATCACAGATAATAAGATTACAGTAGAGGAGATTCAGGACAGCGTAGAGAATGTACTGATCCAGGCAGGTTATTCAGATGTGGCCAAGGCATATATTCTTTATCGTAAGCAGAGAGAGAAAGTCCGCAATATGAAGTCAACGATTCTTGACTACAAAGAAATCGTAAACAGCTATGTTAAAGTTGAGGACTGGCGTGTAAAAGAGAACTCTACCGTTACTTATTCTGTCGGTGGTCTGATCTTAAGCAACTCTGGTGCAGTTACTGCCAACTACTGGCTGTCTGAGATTTATGACAATGAGATTGCAGAGGCGCACAGAAATGCAGATATTCATATCCACGATCTGTCCATGCTGACCGGATATTGTGCAGGATGGTCACTGAAGCAGCTGATTCAGGAGGGACTTGGCGGAATCGAAGGTAAGATCACGTCTTCACCGGCGAAGCATTTAAGCGTTCTTTGTAACCAGATGGTCAACTTCCTTGGAATCATGCAGAATGAGTGGGCCGGTGCACAGGCATTCTCTTCTTTTGATACGTATCTTGCACCGTTTGTTAAAGCAGACAATTTAAGCTATCCGGAAGTGAAGAAGTGCATTGAATCCTTTATTTATGGAGTAAATACTCCAAGCAGATGGGGAACACAGGCACCGTTTTCCAATATCACACTGGACTGGACCGTACCGGATGACCTTGCAGAGCTTCCTGCTATCGTGGGCGGTAAGAATATGGACTTCAAGTACAAAGACTGTAAGAAAGAGATGGATATGATCAATAAGGCATTTATCGAGACAATGATCGAGGGTGATGCCAACGGACGCGGATTCCAGTATCCGATTCCGACTTATTCCATTACGAAAGAGTTTGACTGGTCTGATACAGAGAATAACCGTCTGCTCTTTGAGATGACATCCAAATATGGAACACCATATTTCTCAAACTATATCAACAGTGATATGAAACCAAGCGATATCCGAAGCATGTGCTGCCGTCTGCGTCTGGACTTAAGAGAACTGCGTAAGAAGAGCGGCGGATTCTTTGGATCAGGAGAGAGTACCGGATCTGTCGGCGTTGTAACAATCAATATGCCGCGTATCGCATACCTTTCCAAGACACCTGAGGAATTTTATAACCGTCTGGATCGTCTGATGGATATTTCCGCACGTTCTCTTCATATCAAGAGAGAAGTCATTGGTAAACTGCTGGATGAGGGATTATATCCATACACAAAGAGATACCTGGGAAGCTTTTCCAATCATTTCTCAACGATTGGTCTGGTAGGAATGAATGAAGTTGGACTGAATGCACGTTGGTTAGGCGGAGATATGTCCGACGAGAACACCCGGAAATTTACAAAAGAAGTTCTGCTTCATATGAGAGAACGTCTCTCCGACTATCAGGAGAAATACGAGGGCGAGCTTTTCAACCTGGAGGCAACACCTGCGGAATCTACTGCATATCGTCTGGCAAAACACGACAGAAAGCGCTGGCCGGATATCAAAACTGCCGGAAAGAAAGGAGATACTCCTTACTATACAAACAGTTCTCATCTTCCGGTTGAGTATACGACAGATATCTTTGATGCACTGGATATTCAGGATGAACTGCAGACATTGTATACATCAGGAACTGTATTCCATGCATTTATCGGTGAGAAGCTTCCTGACTGGAAGGCAGCAGCCGCACTGGTGCGTAAGATTGCAGAGAATTATAAACTGCCGTATTACACCATTTCCCCGACATACTCGGTATGTAAGGAACATGGATATATCAGCGGTGAGCATTTCACCTGTCCGAAATGTGGCAAGAAGGCAGAAGTTTACAGCCGTATCACCGGATATTACAGACCGGTACAGAACTGGAATGACGGTAAGGCCCAGGAATATAAGAACCGTACACTCTATGATGTGATGCATTCCGATATCAAGAAAATGCAGCCGGTACACACAAGCATGGTTACCATGACAAAAGATGATGTGAAGATTGAGCCGGTGACATCACATAAATATTTGTTTACAACAAGCACCTGCCCGAACTGCAAGATGGCAAAGAAGATGCTCGAGGGCGAAGAACTGGAGATCATCGACGCGGAGAAGAATCCGGAGATGGCAAAGGAATTCGGAATCATGCAGGCACCGACGCTGGTTATCACGGATGGTGAGCATATGACGAAGTATGTAAATGCGTCTAATATTCAGAGATATGTGGATGAAGAGATGTAAACACCAGAGTGTGTTTGAAAAAATCATTCCGGCAATCTGCACGCCCCGCCTTGAAATAAGAAAATTTGTCCTGCAAGATTGTTTCAAGAATCAACTTGTCGGCACACTAATACCAGTATTGATGCCTTATGCAGGGTAAGTAGAGTAAGAATGAGAGGAAGAAATCAATATGATAAAACAGAACATAGTATTCGTGGAAAATAAAGCGGGAAGTCTTAAGAGAGTGACGGGCCTGCTTGCCAATAATAACATTAACATTTATGGTTTTGCATGCTTCGATGCACCGGAATTTGCAATCTTCCGTATGATCTGTGACGATCCGGATAAGGCAGAGATTATTTTAAATCAGAGCGGATACATGAACCGTATCACACAGGCAATCGTAGTAGATATGAAGGATCAGGTAGGCGGTCTGGATGAACTTCTGAAAATTATGGCAGACAGCAATGTAAGCCTTGACTACATCTACACTTCTTTCCACAGAAAAGACCTCAGACCTGTAGTGATTCTTCATTCCGAGGATATCACAGTGACAGAGGGCGTACTTAAGAATAATGGATTTAAGTTATTCTCAGCAGCAGACGAACTGGAGAAGTAAGAGACAGCAGATATTATGGCAAGTCAATAAAATACTGCATTATTTATGGATTTACTATAATTATAGAGAAGGATGAGAATCACAGGGCTTGTTGTTGAGTCCTGTGATTTTTTGACTGTAAAGAATAAATAATAACAATGTCATGGGGTTTTGGCATATTATTATGACAAAAAGTATCGTAAAATAGCAGCATGTGAACAGTAGCTATATTTCACTATATTCATATAGGGAATAAAAATATATCTTGACTAAATAGCTAGGAATACTATATAATAGGAAGAAGATAATAATAGATAAAAGTTTCTATAAATATAATGCCGGGTTGAAGTAAGATTTCAGATACCCGGGAAATATAAAATCAGGAGGGTTTTGGAATATGCAGATATCTACTAAAGGAAGATATGCGTTAAGACTGATGCTGGACCTTGCTGTGCATAACACAGGTGAGCTGGTCAAGATTAAAGACATTGCTGCGAGACAGGATATTTCCGAGAAATATCTGGAGCAGATTATTTCATCATTAAAGAAAGCAGGATACGTTAAGAGCTTAAGAGGAGCCCAGGGCGGTTATATGCTCGCCAGAGAGCCTAAGACTTACACTGTAGGCACTATCCTGCGCCTGACAGAGGGCAGCATGAAACCGGTAGCCTGTCTGGAAGATGAACCAAACCAGTGCAGCAAAGCCGGAGAGTGTGTAACACTCCGCTTATGGAAGATGCTGGATGAGGCAATGGAGAGTGTACTGGATAAAGTAACACTCCAGGATCTCAAAGACTGGTATGAACAGATGGGAAATGACTACGTGATCTGATTTCTGCTTCTTGCAGCATCTGCATTGGTTATCACGACGGTAGTGGTAAGAAAGAGAAAAAATAAATAACGGATCTGAGTTATTACACCGATAGATGTATAAAACAGATTATCAACAGCCCTGCGATTTGAAAGTGCAATCGCGGGGCTGTTTTGATATCAAACATGTTCTAAGGATATGCACCGGGAATTTTTTGAATTTACCCCTTGACAATAACGGCTTTTTAGCATATTATGTATATAACATATAATTCATATATATTTACTATGAAATATAAAACAGGGAGGACGAACTCATGGGCAAAATTTATAAGAACGCAGCAGAACTGGTTGGAAATACACCTCTCCTTGAGGTTGGAAATATTGAGAAAGATCTTGGTCTGGAAGCTAAGATTCTTGTTAAACTTGAGTACTTTAACCCGGCAGGAAGTGCTAAGGACCGTATCGCACTGAGCATGATCGAAGATGCAGAAGAGAAAGGTATTCTGAAACCTGGCGCAGTAATCATTGAGCCTACATCAGGAAACACAGGAATTGGCCTTGCCTCTCTTGCAACAATCAAAGGATACAGAGTAATCCTTACCATGCCGGAGACAATGAGTGTTGAGAGAAGAAACATTCTGAAAGCATACGGTGCAGAGATCGTTTTAACAGACGGAACAAAAGGTATGAACGGTGCAATCGCGAAAGCAAATGAACTGGCAGCTGAATATGAGAACAGTTTCATCCCGGGACAGTTCGAGAACCCGGCAAACCCGGCAATCCACAGAAAAACTACAGGACCGGAGATCTGGAGAGATACAGATGGACAGGTTGATATCTTTGTAGCAGGTGTTGGTACAGGCGGAACTATTACTGGTGTTGGTGAATATCTCAAATCCCAGAACCCAGATGTAAAAGTAGTAGCAGTAGAGCCTGCAACTTCTCCGGTACTTTCCCAGGGAAAGAGCGGCCCGCATAAGATTCAGGGTATTGGTGCAGGATTTGTTCCGAAAGCATTAAACACAGATGTATATAATGAAATTATTCCGGTAGAGAACGAAGATGCGTTTGCAACAGGCAAACTGATCGCTAAACATGAAGGAATCCTGGTTGGTATTTCCTCTGGTGCAGCTCTCTATGCAGCAATCGAACTGGCTAAGAGACCGGAGAACAAAGGAAAGACAATCGTAGCACTTCTTCCGGATTCCGGTGACCGTTACTATTCTACTCCATTATTTGTGTAAAATGAAAAAAGCCCTTTTTAGGGCTTTTTTTATTTTACACAAATGTGTTAGAATAAATATCAGGGGCAAAATACCTTTTGCCCCTGACATCTATAAATAAAATTATCATAAACAATAATATTCCGGGTAATCGGATCATAGAACAGGATGGAATAAAAATGAGAAAAGCAATTATCGCAATGAGCGGCGGAGTGGATAGCTCTGTGGCAGCTCTGCTGACAAAGGAATCGGGCGACGAGTGTATCGGTGCTACTATGAAATTGTATCACAATGAAGACATAGGAGTTAAGAGAGAAAATACCTGCTGTTCTCTGGATGACGTGGAGGATGCGAGAAGTGTCTGCTACAGAATGGGAATTAAATTTTATGTCTTTAACTTTTCAGAGAGATTTAAAGAAGATGTCATGGATCGATTCGTGGATGCGTATGAACATGGATGCACGCCGAATCCATGTATCGACTGCAACCGCTATCTGAAATTTGACAAGATGTTTCAGAGAATGCGTGAACTGGAGTACGATTATATCGTAACAGGTCATTATGCCCGCATAGAGTATGATGAGGAGAAAGGCCGTTATTTATTAAAGAAAGCGGTAGATGATACGAAAGACCAGAGTTACGTGCTGTACATGCTGACACAGGAGCAGCTGGCGCACATTTCCCTGCCACTTGGCGGACTGCGCAAGACAGAAGTTCGTGAAATCGCAGAGAAGAATGGATTTGTTAATGCGAGAAAGCATGACAGCCAGGATATCTGTTTCGTGCCGGACGGAGATTATGCGAAGTTTATCGAACAGTACACCGGACGTAAATCAAAGCCGGGAGAATTCGTGGATACAGCGGGAAATGTTCTCGGTAAGCATAAAGGAATCATTCATTATACACTTGGACAGAGAAGAGGACTTGGTATTCCGGCTGCTTCCAGACTGTATGTATGTGAGATTTCACCTAAGCTGAATCAGGTAGTTCTTGGAAGTAACGAGGATCTTTTTCATTCGGAACTGACAGCTGCAAAGGTAAATCTGATTTCCTGCGAATCCCTGAAAGAGCCGATGAGGCTGAAAGCGAAGATCCGCTACCGTCATCCGGAGCAGGATGCAGTGGCATGGCAGACAGAGGATGGAGTTCTTCATGTGCGTTTCGACAAACCACAGAGGGCTATCACAAAAGGACAGGCAGTTGTTCTTTATGACGGAGATATCGTTGTCGGCGGCGGCGTGATCGAGAGCTGCATTAAATAAACAGAAAGTTGAAAATCAGGAATGCAAGTGTACCGACAAGATTGTTTCAAGAATCAACTTGTCGGTACACTTGTTTGTCTTATATTTGCGAATTGCTTTGCTTTGAAATGTTTTTGTAATCTGAATGATAGACATATAGCTATTAACTATTAAAAGCTATAAAATTCTAAGATAAGGTTATCAGGAAAAAACTTTCTTTTTCCTATTGACATACTAGGAATAGGGTGATAATATACAGCTATGCTAAATCATATCAAACAGATATGAAATACGTAGAAAGAGAAGAGGCTTAGAAAATGAGAGTATTAAAAAGCCAGAATCGAATTTGTATAGAAGAGAAACGAATGTGTCTGTGTTGTTGATCTAAGAGAAAACAGAACATATTAAAATAGAAATCCTGAGAATTTTCCGGATATAAGAAGTTGAAGTTCCGGGATACATATCATAGAGTTATATGATCAGAGTGAATCTGATAATAAAGACCATAACGAATTATAATTATAGAGAAAGATGAGGACAAACACATGAGCAAGAAAATCGCAAGAAAAGACAGAAATTTCAAGTTTGAAACATTACAGCTTCACGTAGGACAGGAGAGTCCGGATCCGGTTACAGATGCAAGAGCAGTACCAATCTATCAGACATCCTCTTATGTATTCAGAAACTGCGATCACGCAGCAGCTCGTTTCGGACTTGCAGATGCAGGTAACATCTACGGACGTCTTACAAACCCGACAGAAGATGTATTTGAGAAGAGAATCGCAGCACTTGAAGGTGGTTCCGCAGCACTTGCTGTAGCATCCGGTGCAGCAGCTATTACATATACAATCGAGAACCTTGCACAGCAGGGTGACCACATCGTAGCAGCTAAGAATATCTACGGTGGAACAACAAACCTTCTGGAACATACACTTCCGGCTTACGGAATCAAGACAACATTTGTTGATGTATTTAACCTTGAAGAAGTAGAGAATGCAATCCAGGATAACACAAAAGCTGTTTATATCGAGACTCTTGGAAACCCGAACTCTGATGTAGTTGATATTGAAGCTATCGCAAAGATTGCTCATGCACACAAGATTCCGCTTGTTGTAGATAACACATTTGCAACACCTTACCTTGTAAGACCAATCGAATATGGTGCAGATATCGTTGTTCATTCCGCAACTAAATTCATCGGTGGACATGGAACAACAATCGGTGGTGTCATCGTAGAAGGTGGTAAATTTGACTGGGAAGCATCAGGTAAATTCGCATCTCTTACAGAGCCAAACCCAAGCTACCATGGTGTAAGCTTTACAAAAGCATGCGGACCTGCAGCATTTGTTACAAAAATCCGTGCAATCCTTCTTCGTGACACAGGTGCTACAATCTCTCCGGTAAGCTCTTTCATCTTCCTTCAGGGACTTGAGACACTGTCTCTTCGTGTAGAGCGTCATGTAGAGAACGCACTGAAAGTTGTTCAGTATCTGAACAATCACCCACAGGTAGAGAAAGTTCATCATCCATCTGTATCCACAGATCCAAGCCAGCAGAAACTTTACAAGAAATACTTCCCGAACGGCGGCGGTTCTATCTTTACATTTGAGATTAAAGGTGATGCACAGAAAGCAAAAGACTTCATTGATAACCTTGAACTGTTCTCACTGCTTGCCAATGTAGCTGATGTTAAATCTCTTGTTATCCATCCGGCTACAACAACACACAGCCAGTGCACAGAAGAAGAGCTTCTCGATCAGGGTATCAAACCAAACACAATCCGTCTTTCTATCGGTACAGAGAACGTTGACGATATTATTCAGGACCTTGACGAAGCATTCAAAGCTGTTGCTGAATAATGAATGGTTTGTAGCTGTTCAGCAGTCTGCTATCCCGCGAGGTGCTGAACAGTTACGATGATTTTTAGAAGTAAATAAGTAGTATTTTCGATTATCATTGCATATGCCTCCTTAATTATTGCAAGAATAGAATAACGTGATAAGAAGACCATTTTCCGGAGTTTATCCCCCGATATCCGTAAGATGGTCTTTTTTATGTGATTCTATTCTTTAACCGAATCAAGCAAGTCCCCTGCTTCAATTGCTAAGAGCAATAGGCAGTGGGTGGGGACTTGACAAATGATGAAAATGCGATATAATACAAAAATGCAAATAAGTTGCAAATACAAACAGATTGCAAATACGAACAAGTTGCAAATATCACAACATTGATCAGATAGGAGAAGATAGAAGATACGAGGCAGATAATTTGGTTGTATCTGCGAAATTTCTATAGAAATAATTTTGTGTGATATCAGGAGGGTATATGTCAGAGATTATATTAGATTCAGCAATAGACAGTATTAAGCTGCTTCCATTCCTGTTTCTTACTTATTTATTTATGGAATGGCTGGAACATAAGACAGGTTCAGCGGCACGCAACAGAATCCGCACAGCAGGGAAGCTTGGACCGGTATGGGGAGGGCTTCTGGGTGTGATTCCACAGTGTGGCTTCTCGGCTGCGGCATCCAGTCTTTTTTCAGGTCGTGTGATTACTGTGGGAACACTGATCGCAGTGTATCTGTCTACTTCAGATGAGATGTTTCCGATCATGATTTCTAATGCTGTGCCGGCTGTTACGATTGTGAAAATACTGTCCTGCAAGGCGGCAATTGGAATCTTTTCCGGTCTGGTTGTGGAATATGTTTATACGCATATTTTGAAGAAGCAGGAGAAGGATATGGATATTCATGAGATCTGCGAGGAGGAGCGCTGTCATTGTGAGCATGGACTGCTTTCCTCAGCAGCATCCCACACATTGAAAGTTTTTGTATATATTTTCTTGATTTCTCTGGCTTTAAATATTATCATTGGACTGGCAGGAGAAGAAACACTGGCAGGATTTTTTACAGGGACACCGATCGTGGGTGAGATGATGGCGGCTCTTGTAGGTCTGATTCCGAACTGTGCTTCTTCTGTAGTGATTACTCAGTTATACCTGGATCACATTATCGGAGCGGGTGCGATGATGGCGGGACTTCTGGCAAATGCAGGAGTCGGACTTCTGATCCTGTTCCGTTTAAATCACGACAGAGCTCAGAATCTGAAAATTATCGGAACTCTTTACGGACTGAGTGTATTCTGGGGAATTATTATTGAATTTGCAGGAATCGTATTTTAGGAGGAATTATGGCGGGAAGCAGTTATGCGACGGCAAGCCGCAGGAAAATACTTGAATATCTGAAGAACAGCAATGATCATACGGTGACAGCAGCGGATGTGGACGAATATCTGAAACAGCATGACAGCGAGGTAAATATCACAACGATTTACCGTTACCTGGATAAACTTGCGAAGGATGGCACAGTGATTAAATACGTGGCTGAGAAAGGATGTCAGGCGGCCTATCAGTATGTAGAGCCGGGACGTGGATGCGAACAGCATCTGCATCTGAAATGTGTGAAATGTGGAAAGATTATTCATCTGGAATGTCACTTTATGGAAGAGATTTCTCATCATATCGAAGAAAGTCATGGATTTACATTGCAGTGCAAGAATTCTATTCTGTATGGAATATGTAAAGAGTGTAAACCTGGCGATCACGAAAATGCTGAGTAGGTAAAGCGTATGCTATTATTCAATACATTAAAAGTTTGTTTTTAACCAAATCAAGTAAGTCACCTGCTTCAATTGAGAAGAGCGATAGTTACTGTTCACTGATAATATCCCGCGAGGTGTTTTTTGTGAGCGAAGGTCACAGAAAACCCGAGACATACCGCGCGAATTTATGCGATTAGCATAAATTAAGTTTGCGAAGCAAACGATACTCCTTGGGCTTTGCACAAGGAGGTTCATATTTTTTGCATCGCGAAGCGTGTTGCTGGGAACAGAGTGAACAGTAACGAGCGATAAGCAGTGAGTATTTATGGATAAAGATTGAAGGTTGACTGTTTTTATCAGATGATGTAAACTTGTGAAATGAGCATTTTCAAGATATTATAAAGCCCGGAGGCCGAAGATGTGTCCTCCGGGTTATCTGCGTTTTGTATATGACATTTCAGGATATATACAAAAAGATGATAAAAGGTCTGGCGTAAAACTATGACAGGAGGAGGACAATATGAGAAGTGAAAGCTTCAGAAAGGGTTTAAAAGACGGTGTCCCCATAGGACTGGGATATTTTGCCGTATCATTTACGTTTGGTATGATGGCGGTTGCTGACGGGCTGAGTATCTGGCAGGCGGTATTGATTTCGTTGACAAATGTAACATCCGCGGGGCAGTTTGCGGGACTTGACATTATGGTAATGAGTGGCTCTTATTGGGAAATGGCGCTGACACAGTTGATCATTAATCTGAGATATTGTCTGATGTCATTTTCCCTTGCACAGAAATTCAGAAGGGATGAATCACCGGTTCATCGTTATATTGCGGCATTTGGCGTGACAGATGAAATTTTTGGAATCAGTGCAAGTCAGCCGGGAAAAGTAAGCACCTTTTACAATTATGGAGCAATGTGTGTAGCGATTCCTGGCTGGGTACTTGGAACGCTGGCAGGTGCGATTTCAGGAAATCTTCTTCCGGACTTTATGATGAGTGCACTCAGTGTGGCCATTTATGGAATGTTCCTTGCAATCATTATTCCACCTGCGAAGCAGAATAAAGCAGTGCTGGCAGTTGTTGTGGCTGCGATGGTGATGAGCACACTGTTTAAAGTGACTCCGTTGTTATCAAAGGTTTCCTCGGGATTTGTAATTATTATCACAACGTTGATCGTGGCAGGCGCGGCGGCATATTTCTGTCCGATCGAGGGAGAGAAAGAGGAGGACAAGGCTCATGAATCATAACATTTATATTTATATTCTGGTAATGGCGGCAGTTACATATCTGATCCGTATGCTTCCTCTGGCACTTTCGAGAAAAGAAATTACCAGTCCGTTTATTAAGTCATTTCTGTATTACGTGCCTTATGCGTGTCTGGCAGCGATGACTTTCCCGGCAATTCTTTTTGCAACAGATAGTGTGATTTCTGCGGCAGTTGGATTTATTGTGGCGCTGATTGCGGCATATAAAGAGAGAAGCCTCCTTACGGTTGCGTTATTCGCATGCGCGGCGGTCTTTATTGTGGAAAGAGTTCTGGAATTTTCGATGTAGATGTGGATAATCCGAATCAACTTTAGTGTGAGCTATCAGCAAAGTTGATGTTACTTATTTGATTTGGTTAAAAAACGGATATGTGTCATGTGAATGGAATATGACACACATCCGTTTTTTGTGAAAGTCCTAAACAGTAATATGAAAGTGTCATGTCTGTGTAGGACGTATGGATAGATAGAAAACCATATTATTTCAGGAAGCTTACATCAATCTCACCATCAAAAACAGTAGTTGCAGGACCGGTCATGTAAACCAGGTTCTCCTGTCTGTTCCAGAAAATCTGCAGGTCGCCGCCGAGCAGTTTCACAGTAACAGGTTTGTCTCCGTCTACGTGACCATTTAAAATAGAAGCAACAGCAACTGCACATGCTCCTGTACCGCAGGCAAGTGTTTCACCTGAACCACGTTCCCATACACGCATCTTGAGTGTGTGTTCATCAATCACTTCTACAAACTCTGTATTTACACGATCCGGGAATGCTACGTGATTTTCGAAAGATGGACCGATTTTTTCGATATCAAGATGGTCGATATCCGCCATATAGACGATCGCATGAGGATTTCCCATGGAAACAGCTGTTATGTAATAAGTTTCTCCGTCTACGACAAGCGGCTCATTGATAACTTCTTCCTTCTCGGATACGACAGGAATCTGTTTTGCTGTCAGAATCGGAGAACCCATATTTACTTTTACCAGAGATACTTTACCATCTTTGACAGTGAGATCCAGATATTTGATGCCGCTTTTGGTTGCGACAGAGATACGTTTTTTATTTACGATGCCGTAGTCATAAGCATATTTGGCAACGCAGCGGATACCGTTTCCACACATAGCGCCCTGAGAACCATCCAGATTGTACATGTCCATCTCACAGTCGGCTACATCTGACGGTTTGATCAGAATCAGTCCGTCAGAACCGATACCAAAGTGGCGGTCACTGATATATCTGGCTACCGCGGATGGATTCTCCACAGTTTCCTCAAAACAGTTTACATATACATAATCATTTCCAATTCCGTGCATTTTAGTAAATTTCATCGACAAATCCTCCTCTTATTTAAAATAAAATGATAATTATTTATACACCTCTTATTTTCCGATATCTGTTACTATAAAGGAAAAACGTTATGAAAAAGTGAAAAACGCAATGGTTCTAACGAAATCATATTATACATTATATGGAAAATGGTTCTGTCATTCAAGTTTTACCTTGCATTTTATAGAAAGTATGTTAAAATTAAAAACAAAAATATACAACCGAAACGCATAATTATACGTTGCTGTATGAAGAGAGAAGGCAGCAACAGTATCTATACTTTCGGATGCGAGGAGGAAGAAAGATGAAAGATCAGAAGAGATTTGCAACTCTTGCACTTAGTGCGATTATGGTAGTTTCTATGGCAGGAAGCGTATCCGCAGCTCAGAAAGTTGAATCAAAAGATGACCTTGCAGGAGCAACAATCGGTGTTCAGCTTGGTACAACAGGTGACCTTGATGCATCTGATTATGAGAAAGACGGTTCTACAGTAGAACGTTACAGCAAAGGAAGCGAAGCTGTTCAGGCATTAAAAGCAGGTCAGATCGACTGTGTGATTATTGATTCACAGCCAGCTCAGAAATTCGTAGAGAATAATGATGACCTTAAGATCCTGGATGAGCCATTTGAAGAAGAAGAATACGCAATCTGCTTAAAGAAGGGTAATGATGAACTTCTTGACAAGATCAACGGGGCTCTGAAAGAACTCAAAGATGATGGAACTATCGACAGCATCATGAATAATTACATTGGTGAGGATGCCGGTAAGACTCCATATGAATCACCGGAAGATGTTGACCGTTCTAACGGAACACTGGTAATGGCTACTAACGCTGAGTTCGAGCCATATGAATATCACGAAGGTGATGACATTGTTGGTATCGATGCAGATATTGCTCAGGCAATCTGCGATAAACTTGGATATGAACTGAAGATCGAAGATATGGAATTCGACTCCATCCTTCCGGCAGTACAGTCCGGTAAGGCAGACTTCGGTGCAGCAGGTATGACTGTAACAGAAGACCGTAAATCCAGCGTTGATTTTACAGATACATATGCAGATGCAAGCCAGGTTATCATTGTAAAGAAATAAATATTGGAACAAAACAACAGAGCTGTTGACGATCTGCCAACAGCTCTCTTTTCGGGACAGAGGTTTTTATGAATAATCCTATGATATTAGCAAGTATAAAAGAAGATTTTTATCTGAACTTTATTAAAGATGATCGTTATCTCTGGTTGGTAGATGGTCTGAAAACAACCCTTATTATCACAGTGTTTGCGGTAATCGTGGGGCTGATCATCGGCTTTCTGGTAGCTATCATCCGTTCCGCACATGATAAGTCAGGTTCTTTTAAGATTCTCAATGCAATCTGCAGAGTTTATCTGACTGTGATCCGCGGAACACCAACCATGATCCAGCTGCTGATCATGAACTTTGTAATTTTTGGCTCTGTAAGTATCAATAAGATTATCGTGGGCGGACTTGCCTTTGGTATCAACTCTGGTGCTTATGTAGCTGAAATCGTCCGTTCCGGTATCATGTCTATTGATCAGGGACAGACAGAGGCAGGACGAAGCCTGGGACTGAATTTCAGCCAGACGATGCGCCTGATCATTATCCCACAGGCATTTAAGAATGTACTTCCGGCACTGGTAAATGAATTTATCGTGCTGATCAAAGAGACATCCATCATCGGTTATATCGGTATGATGGACCTGACAAAGGGTGCTATGCTGATTCAGAGCCGTACCTATAATGCGTTCTGGCCATTGATGGCAGCAGCAGCGATCTATCTTGTGATCGTTGGAATCCTTACATGGGGTATGAATAAACTGGAAAGGAGATTGAGAACCAGTGAGCGATAAGAATGTACTGATCCAGGTGAAAGAACTGAAAAAAGCTTTTGGCAGTAATCAGGTTCTTGACGGAATTACAACGGATATCTGTCAGGGAGAAGTAGTAGCGATCATCGGTCCTTCCGGTTCCGGTAAATCTACTTTCCTGAGATCTTTAAATCTTCTGGAGGTTCCGACAGGCGGACAGATTCTCTTTGAGGGAGCAGATATCACAGATCCGAAGGTTGATATCAACAGACACCGTCAGAAAATCGGAATGGTGTTCCAGCAGTTTAATCTTTTTCCGCATAAAACGGTAAAACAGAACATTATGCTGGCGCCGGTAGAACTGAAACTGATGACAAAGGAAGAAGCGTCTAAGAAAGCGGATGAGCTTCTGGCGCGTGTAGGACTTCCGGACAAAGCCAATGCATATCCGGATATGCTTTCCGGTGGACAGAAACAGCGTATTGCTATTGCCCGTTCTCTGGCTATGAACCCGGATGTAATGCTCTTTGACGAGCCGACTTCCGCACTCGACCCTGAGATGGTTGGTGAGGTTCTGGAGCTGATGAAGGAGCTTGCACAGTCCGGTATGACCATGGTTGTTGTTACTCATGAGATGGGATTTGCCAGAGAAGTAGCGACAAGAGTTCTTTTCATCGACGATGGTAAGATTCAGGAGGAGAATACACCGAAAGAATTCTTTGAGAATCCGAAGAATCCGAGACTGAGAGACTTCCTTTCAAAAGTTTTATAACAGGGAATCATAATGCTGAAAAAATTTAACAGTTTTATAGAGAAATGGATGGCACTGGTAACACCGACATGCCTGTTGATGGGCGTGTGTTTTCCTGATATTGCCAAATGCGGTCTGCCTTATGTGCCGGCCGTATTTGCATTTATAACATTTGCGGGGGCGCTGAAATCGCGTTTCCGTGACGTGGCGAATGTGTTTCGCCATCCGGGGGCTCTGCTTATCATTATGCTTTTGCTTCATGTTGTGATGCCGGCAGCGGCTTGTGGCGCAGGGCATATTTTCTTTGGCGATAATATGGATCTGATCACAGGAATGGTGCTGGAATTTGCAGTTCCTACGGCAGTAGTAAGCCTGATGTGGGTGACAATTTATGAGGGAAACAGCCCGTTATCGTTGTCACTTGTGGTTATGGATACGGTGCTGGCACCGTTTCTGATTCCGGCTACTTTGCGGATTCTGCTGGGTTCCGCAGTGACGATGGATCCGACGAAAATGATGCGGGAGCTGGTATTTATGGTGGCACTTCCGGCTATCGCTGCGATGACTTTGAACCAGGTTACAGATGGAAAAGTGATGAAGACATGGCCGGGAAAACTGGCACCTTTTTCCAAGCTGGCATTGATGTTTGTGGTGACCTCTAATTCATCTAAAGTGGCGCCGTATATCAGGGATATGAATATGCAGAGGGTGAAAGTGGCATTGGCAATTCTGGTGCTGGCTGCGTCAGGATATGCGCTTGGCTGGCTGGTGGCTCATGTGTTCAGACGTGACCGAAGTATAGCGGTTTCGATGATGTATGGAACAGGAATGAGAAATATCAGCGCAGGAGCAGTGATAGCGGCTGCATATTTTCCGGGAGAGGTGATGTTTCCGGTTATGATCGGGACGTTGTTTCAGCAGGTGCTGGCGGCACTGTTTGGAAAACTGCTGGCACAGAAGGACATGAAAACTGATAAGTAATTAGTATAGAACGCAAATCAATTTGGCAAAGCGAAGTGTTGGATTTATCAACGCAATAAGGCAGTGGAGTGTAATCCATTTCGATTATAGCAATCCTCGTAAATAATGCATTTAAGACAGTTCAGCAGAGTGCGAAAGACAAGGAAGATATCTGCAGGCGTGCTAACGCACGGCAAAGATATCTGACGCAGGATTTCACACTCTGATGGGCTGGATTAAGATGCATTATTTTAGAAGCTTGCTATAGAATGAGTTGCGTTCATATTATGTAAAACAGGGACTGTAAGCAGAAATTGATATAAAATATCAATCAGCGTATAGTCCCTGTTTATATTATCAGCATTGGAATATGTTTTTTGCGAAAGAAGAGACAGGTATCTGCTTCTCAATTCTCAGGAGAATCAATCTGCGATTCAGTCTTCTCTGCATTCGAAGCTTCTACGTATTTCTTAAGTTCTTTGTAGCAATATTTGATGATCTCTTTACGGGTAATGATACCGATAAAGTATCCCTGATCATCGACAACCGGAACATAATTCTGGTTAATGGCCTTATCAAGCAGATCCTCCATATCGGAGTCTGCGTGAACTGCTTTGTAGGTTGCCCTGCGTGGGATAGCCATGATTGAAATGCCCTCGGCTGCTTTCAGATTTGGGACATTTAAGGTTTTCATTCCCCAGAGCAGATCGCCTTCAGAAATGGTTCCTTTATATTTTCCATCCAGACTCAGAAGTGGAATACAAGAGAATTTCCTGTGCTCCATTTTCTCAAGTGTCTGGCGGAGTGTTTCATCTTCAAATATATATGCTACGTCGCTTTTTGGTGTTAAGAAAAACAAAATATTCACTTGTGTATTTACCCCGCTACATTCATTGCGATATGCGCAGATATATCTGGGCATATGTGATTATCTGATATAGATGTACTGACGAATCAATATCTGAAATTGTCGGTCAGCATGATTATGCTTCGGATGATACAGCTATTTCTTACAGAAGCTGTACACCCTTGGCTTCAGCCTCTTTCATAACTTCTTCCGGCCACAGGGAAGCGTGTACTTCACCGATATGGGCTTTTCTGAGGAAGAACATACAGATACGGGACTGGCCGATACCACCGCCGATGGTGTATGGAAGTTCTTTGTTCAGGATTGCTTTCTGGAAAGGAAGCTCACGTCTGTCGTCGCAGCCTGCGATAGTCAGCTGTTTGTCAAGGGCGTCTTCATCAACACGGATACCCATGGAAGAGAGCTCCAGTGCGATGTCAAGAACCGGATAATAAACGAGGATATCACCGTTTAATTCCCAGTCATCATAGTCCGGCGCACGTCCGTCGTGGCGTTCTCCGTTAGTTAATGTCTTACCAACCTGCATAAGGAATACAGCGCCTTTTTCTTTAACGACTTTGTATTCACGTTCCTTAGGAGTAAGATCCGGATACATGTCAACCAGTTCCTGTGTGCTGACAAATGCGATCTCTCTTGGAAGGATTTCTTCGATATAATCGTACTGAACAGCCATATATTTCTCTGTTTTACGAAGAACGCTGTAGATCGCGCGTACGGTGGATACAAGTGTGTCCATGTTGCGCTCTTCTTTGCTGATGATCTTTTCCCAGTCCCACTGGTCTACATATACAGAGTGGATGTTATCCAGGTCTTCGTCTCTTCTGATGGCAATCATGTCTGTGTAAAGACCTTCACCATGAGCGAAACCATATTTCTGTAATGCGTATCTTTTCCATTTGGCAAGAGAGTGTACGATCTCGGCATTCTCTTTCTGTCCTTTGATATCAAAGCTTACCGGGCGTTCTACACCGTTTAAGTTGTCGTTCAGACCGGATGACGGATTTACGAATACCGGAGCGGAAACTCGCAGCAGATTGAGCTTCTGGGAGAGCGTCTGCTGGAAGAAATCTTTCACAGTCTTAATGGCAATCTGGGTATCGTGGAGATTTAAAGCTGACTGATACCCGTCAGGAATTTTAATCTGATCCATTATTGGAATCCTCCTACAATTCTGTATTTGCATATTCCATAGCAAAATAATAAAATATTATAGATGTTCTGCATTATTTTATTGTTCAGCTATTGAGGAATATCCATTAATCATTTGTTACAGATTACTAAGTGAATGGCAACAATCCTGTTACGGTTCATTCAGTTCTCAGTAACACAATCTTTCACTTCGCTATTATAACAGGAAAATATCTGTTTGACAATTTCCACCTTGCAAGATTAGTGTAAAATGTTACAATAAAAATAACAGAAAATCGGATTATGAAACGGATTACGGATAATTATAGAATATAGGGGGAAGATATATGGGAAAGAGATGCCAGGTTTGTGACGGGCCGATCGTAAATGGAAGATGTAAATATTGTGGAATGCCATATAGAAATGATTTAGAACTGTATCATCTGAACGAGGATCGGTCAGAGCATTACCGTCATGCGTCGGCGAAAGTGAGAAAGGTTATGGCCGAGAGCGAGATACCACTGCCGGACAGAAATAAAACGGCAAATAAGTCTTCGAAAACCAGTACGGTAAAAAAGACAGTGCCGAAGGCAAAAACAGAAAAAGTGCAGACTTCAGTAAAAAAAGCGTCGGCAGGACAGAATGTCGGCACTCGTACATATACCACGAATCGAAATCCCGTACAGAAGCGGAAAGAGAAGAAAAAGAGCAAAAAGGGAGCAACTGTATTCTGGATCATTGTTGTAATTTTACTGAGTGTTGCAGCACAGACCGAAGAGTACTGGGATAGTATTGGATATAGAATTGAGTCGTTTATCAATGATGAGTTTGGAATAAATCCCGGCAGTGTTTTTTCAGACAGCGATGATGGGGAAACAGAGACAAAAGACTGGGATAATAAAGTCAGTAAGGTTGCGGAATCAACCGAGAATATTCAGGACACCGAACCGGATACTTATATTTTCGCAGGAGAAAGTTATGTGGTTGGAGAGAATTATATAAAGACACAAGAAGGCATCTATGGTTTAGAGGATATAGAGTATGAATTTTTAATTGAGCCGGGAGAATATAAGATTAAATCTGGCTGGGAAGAGGTGGCACTGGAGATTAAGTACACTACAGGAAAGAAGAAAACTGTAAAATTTGACGAAGCAGGACAGCAGGAGAGAATGGAATTACATGCAGGGGATGAGGTTTCTGCGGTATCTCTGGACGGTCAAGAGAATTATCTTGCATTATATAAAATTCAGCAATATGACGAATAATTTTTTTGCTCTTCCCTTTTATCATAGTCTGTGCTATACTTGATAAACGTACCACATATAGAATAAATTGTGGACAACGAAAGAAAATAATACTATATCTTGTATATGGGAGCGGAAAGTATGATATATGTAATAAAGAAAGATGGCACAAGAGAAGAGTTTAATTCACAGAAAATCGTAGCGGCAGTAAATAAGTCGGCGGCCAGAATCTTATATACATTTTCTGACAAAGAGAAAGAATTTATCTGCCATTTTGCGGAAGAACATGCAGAAGCACTGGGCAAGAATGAGATACAGATCCAGGAGATGCATAATATTGTGGAAGGAGCACTTGAGAGAGTGAACCCGGCTGTAGCCAAGAGTTATCGTGACTACAGAAATTACAAACTTGACTTTATCCATATGATGGATGATGTATATACGAAGAGTCAGGCAATCCGTTATATCGGTGATAAGAGTAATGCAAATACAGACAGCGCACTGGTTGCTACGAAGCGAAGCCTGATTTTTAATGAACTGAATAAAGAGCTTTATCGTAAATTCTTCATGAACCGTAATGAACTTCAGGCTTGTAAAGATGGTTACATTTATATCCATGACCAGTCAGCACGTCTTGATACTATGAACTGCTGTCTCTTTGATGTCGCATCCGTGTTAAGCGGCGGATTTGAGATGGGAAATGTATGGTATAACGAGCCGAAGACATTGGATACAGCGTTTGACGTTATGGGGGATATCATCCTGAGCACCGCTGCACAGCAGTATGGCGGATTTACGGTACCTGAAGTGGATAAGATTCTTGCTCCGTATGCACAGAAGAGCTATGATAAATACATTCAGGAATTTATGAAGTACTCTGATGCGAGCTGGACCGGACGTGAGGAGCGTGCAATCGAGTATGCACTTGATAAGGTCCGCAGAGACTTTGACCAGGGATGGCAGGGAATCGAGTACAAGCTGAACACAGTGGGATCTTCCAGAGGAGATTATCCGTTTGTGACAGTAACTCTTGGAC
The DNA here is from genome assembly GCF_052064435.1 of Blautia sp. HCP3S3_B11. Taxonomy (NCBI): domain Bacteria; kingdom Bacillati; phylum Bacillota; class Clostridia; order Lachnospirales; family Lachnospiraceae; genus Blautia; species Blautia sp. HCP3S3_B11. Next base: position 137,698 of record NZ_JBQHVP010000007.1, on the reverse strand, counting down.
TGGGAACTAAGCAGTTTGAGAAGATGGCAAGTGTATCTCTTCTTGAAGTGCACAAAGGCGGACAGGGTAAAACAGGACGTAAGAAACCGGTGCTTTTCCCGAAGATCGTATTTCTGTATGACGAGAACATTCATGGAAAAGGCAAGATCAGTGAGGATGTATTCGAAGCAGGCGTTGACTGCTCTGCCAAGACAATGTATCCGGACTGGCTTTCTATGTCCGGAAAAGGATATATTTCCAGTATGTACAAGCAGTATGGAAAGGTTATCAGCCCGATGGGATGCCGTGCTTTCTTAAGCCCATGGTATGAACGTGGCGGAATGCACCCGGCAGATGACAAGGATGTGCCTGTATTTGTAGGCAGATTTAACATTGGTGCGGTAAGTCTTCATCTTCCGATGATTCTTGCGAAAGCGAGAGCAGAGAGCAGAGATTTCTATGAGGTACTGGATTTCTATCTTGAGATGATCCGTAATCTTCATATCCGTACGTATGATTATCTTGGACAGATGCGAGCTTCTACCAACCCGCTGGCATATTGCGAGGGTGGTTTTTATGGCGGACATCTGAAACCGAATGAGAAGATTGGAAAGATTCTGAAGCCGATGACAGCCTCCTTTGGTATCACAGCGTTAAATGAGCTTCAGGAGCTTTATAATGGTAAATCTATCGCTGAGGACGGACAGTTTGCACTGGATGTTCTGAAATATATCAATAAGAAGGTAAATGAGTTTAAAGAGCAGGATGGTTACCTTTATGCAATTTATGGAACACCGGCAGAGAGTTTGTGTGGTCTGCAGGTTGAGCAGTTCCGTAAGATGTACGGTATTGTCAAAGGTGTTTCTGACCGTCCGTATGTGAGCAACAGCTTCCATTGTCATGTGACAGAGGATGTAACTCCGATCGAGAAACAGGATCTGGAGGGACGTTTCTGGGAACTGTGTAATGGCGGTAAGATTCAGTATGTACGTTATCCAATCGATTATAATCGTGAAGCAATCCGTACACTGATCCGCAGAGCGATGTCTCTGGGATATTATGAAGGAGTTAACCTTTCTCTTGCTTACTGTGACGACTGTGGACATGAGGAGCTTGAGATGGATGTGTGTCCGGTTTGCGGTTCCAAGAACCTGACTAAGATTGACCGTATGAATGGATACCTCTCTTACAGCCGTGTGCATGGTGATACACGTCTGAATGAAGCTAAGATGGCAGAGATTGCGGAACGTAAATCTATGTAAATATAAAAAATATGAAAGTAAAAACCAGGGAGTTTTGCAAATGAAATTATCTGCAAGACTCCCTGGTTTTTTATATGATAGATTTTATATTTTATTATTTAATGATAGTTCCGGTCTTTTCATAATATCCGTCTTTTGCATGAGAGATATCTGTGATAATAGTTCTTCTGCCATCACCCTTTTCAATGAAGGCAATCCCTGCTTCAAATTTAGGGAGCATGGAACCTGGTGCGAACTGGTTCTCATCCATGTATTTCTTTGCTTCATCTACGGTGATGGTGTCAAGATATTCTTCATTGTCCTGACCAAGGTTTAAGCTGACTTTCTCTACACTTGTGAGAATCAACAGGGTATCTGCGTTTAATTCCTCTGCAAGAAGTCCGCTGGAAAGGTCTTTCTCGATGATCGCACTTGCACCATGAAGGTCGATTCCCTGTTCCATAACCGGGATACCGCCACCGCCTGCAGCGATTACTATCTGTCCTGCATCTACAAGAGTACGGATTGTTTCAAGTTCTATAATCTTCTGCGGCTTCGGAGCTGCTACGATTCTCTTATAAGTTCCGTCTTCAAGTTTGGTGACGAAATTTCCTTTATTCTCTTCTGCTTCTGCTTCGTCCTCGGTGAGTACACGTCCGATGATCTTCTCTGGTTCTGCGAAAGCATCATCATATGGATCAATTACAACCTGTGTAAGAATAGTTGCAACAGGTTTGTAGATACCACGTGAGATCAGCTCTGCGCGAATAGCAGTCTGAAGGTCATATCCGATATAACCCTGACTCATAGCTGAACATACGGACATAGGTGCAAATGTATAATCCGGATGTGCCTTTCCGAATTCATTCATAGCTGTATGAATCATTCCGACCTGTGGACCGTTGCTGTGTGAGATCACAACTCGGTTTCCTGCTTCTACAAGGTCTGCAATCGCTTTGGCTGCTTTCTTTGCAGCAATTTTCTGCTCTGGCAAGGTGGTTCCTAATGCTCTGTGGCCCAGTGCAACTACTGTAATTTTCTCGCTCATGGGAAATACCTCGATTCTTTAATATTGTGAAATTTTTGTGCGTTACTGAGAATGGAGTAAACAGTAACGTGTTGTCTAAATATTCAATCACATTGATAAAATACATTATAAAAGACTGGCAGAAGAATTGCAATAGAAAAGTGCTATTGAATACAAACAGTTACTGTTCACTCTGTGCCCAGTAACACGCTTCGCGATGCAAAAAATATAAACCTCCTTGTGCAAAGCCCAAGGAGTATCGTTTGCTTCGCAAACTTAATTTATGCTATTCGCATAAATTCGCGCGGTATGTCTCGGGATTTTGGCATTCTCATGCCAAAACACCTCGCGGGATAGTGGCGTGTGAACAGTAACTACAAACATACAAACAGCCCCCGCATTTCTGCGAGGGCTGTTGTTCTTTTTGAGGGGGGAGATAGAGAGTGGTTTTTCATCTATCCAAGATCTATTATATGGGTAAAATATGTTCAAAGTATGTCGAATTTCTGAAAGAAACGGTAAATTTCTAAAAGAATTATAAACAAAAACGAAAAAGAAAAAGTGGTATCTTGTTTTCCGGTCAGATACATGCTAAAGTAGAGTTACATTACTGAATGTAGTGTGAAATCTGTTTCTGCATTCCGCAGAACCGATATTCTTACGTTGCTGATTTACAGTGTAAACAGTGACATTCTTACGGCTGTTTAAAGGAACAGCAATATTTCCAGGCATCAGGTCGGTGCGATGACTTCAAATGATTTCTTATTTGTGCAATTGGGAGAGGGGGAATGTGTATGTCTGTACCCATAATATGTTACTGTTTACGCTGTTTTATGTAATGCACTTTGCAGGATTAAAGCGCGTGAACAGTAAACTATAATACCACTCAAAAGATGAAATGATGTTATAAGGAATGTATTGGCGGAAATTTTTGTGTGATTATCCGCTGGATAAAAATAAAAAATGAGACAGAATTTCAGGAGATTGAGACTATGAAAAAAAGAATATGGAATCAGTTAAAAAAAGTAGCTGTACTCGCTGCTCTGGCAGGAATAGTGGGAAATTGTGTGGCTTCGGCGTCGGAATTTAGTGCACAGGAGGAGCAGAAAGTTCTGTTAAAACAGAGTGCTCAATGGACAGATGAGAAGAATTTCCAGGCAGAAGTTTGTCTGGAATTAAGTGGGTTAAAAGAACTGTGCACAGAGATGTCCGAAAATGGAAATGCTATTTTGGAACAGCAAAATGTGCAGACCGGACAGAATGAACAGGCAGTTGAAACAGAACAGCCTGATGAAGAGGACTATATAAATGAAAATGCCCAGGCGGCAGAAGAAATGCAGTTGGAGAAAAATACCCTGTCAGATGACGAAGATGTTTATGACGAAGATGCTCAGGATGAAGATATTTTTTTGGAGGAAAATAATCAGGCCGGAGAAAACGGACAGGCAGAAGAAAATAAACAGCCGGCAGAGGAAGGGCAGGGAACAAGTGACGGTCAGAACCCTGAAAACAGCCAGCAGGCTTCGGATGTCAGATACTTTCTTACAGCATACATGTCCGAGTATTTTCAGGTGGATGAAACAGGATTGAAGCATGATATGCAGGCGGAATCTGTGAAAATTCAGAATCAGAAAGGTCAGGAAACAGAAATTACGAAACTTACCTGCGAAGTACCGGTTAAAGATGCACAAGCAGATACATTCGGTCTTAAAATACCGGTTTCACTGAGGGAGGAATATCGGATTTCTCCTGTTTCGGTATCCTATCCGGTGTGCCAGGATAAACTGTCTTTGAAAGAACAGACACAGGAAGCACCAGGTGCTTATTTTTGGAAAAAGGCAGAGGATAAGGCTCAGGTGCTTGCAGTAAGTGACGCAGCTTCTCTACAGGTGGCAGAGGCAAAGGCAGGGATTGAGGCAGAATTGCAGCCGGAAGTGGATAAAACACGATCTGGACAGAAGATTTCTTATGCATTAACAGTAAGTAACACAGGAGAACTTTCTCTGGAAAATATTGAGGTACGCAGCTCTTTTTCTATGGAGAATATAAAGGCCTCCTGGGAACAGATGGATGGATTTGTGGCAGATAGCGCACAGGGAGTAATTACTGCTTTACAGCCTGGTGAGACAAAGAAACTTCGCATGAACTTGCAACTTACAGAGAATCAGTCAGGAGAACTGATCCATACCGTGACTTTGAAAACCGGATATCCGGGCAAAGATGAGGAGATCAGTTGTCAGACAGATGCGCAAGTGGCAGTAGAGGAATTAAAAGCTGCATTTGAAGTGGACAAGACAGCGGACAGAACACAGGCATATCCTGGAGATATGATTACTTATCAGATTTGTATCAGAAATACAGGAGAGCGGACGCTGCATTCGGTTCTTAGCACAGAGAGATTTCAAAATGCCGGAATTCTGGCGAAATTTGTGCAGAAGGAAGGGGTAACATTAAGCAATAATGGAACACAGGCCTTGATTCCACAGATTGCACCGGGAGAAGCTTTTGCACTTTATGCGACAGTGACGATTCCACAGTATTTTACAAGCCAGGAACTTGTCAATGAGGTGACGGTAATTTCTGATGAGACAGGCAGCCAGATCATGAAATCGCAGTCAAATGTTACTCTGACAACGAATACAAATACAGCGACCGTTACACCGGAGCCTACACCTGTAACAGTGCAGACTTACAGCGATGGATATGGCTATGCGTCAAAGTCTGCCGGTGCATATTCCGCTGCAAGTAAACCAAAGACAGGAGATGAGACGGAAATAGCATTGTATATCGTATTGGGGATTTTTGCAGTGATGTCAGGAATCAGTGCGTTTTATTATCTGAGAAGCCAAAAACGACATTGAAACGGGTGAGGAGGTGTGCTATTCTTATATAGAATGATGTTAGGGTCAAAAGGTTTTTTGACCCTAACTTGATATCACGGATTGCTCCGCAGCTGTGCTGCTCCCGCAATCCTTCAAATATTCGGAATTCGCTGATTTACTGCGTAAATCGCTACTTCCTCATATTTGGCGGGCCCCAGGTTCAAAAGCTTTATCGTGCAAGCACGAACAGCTTTTTGACCTTTTGACCCTGGTATCATAAAAAACTTCGCCCGAATCCTTCTGAGATTTCGGGTTGGCAGGAAATGATATGGAGGATTAAAATGAAATTAGTATCCTTATTAGAAAGACTGGAATATACATGCCTTCAGGGCAGTACAGACCAGGAAGTGAAGAATGTTATTTACGACTCCCGAAAAGTCGAAGAAGGTTCTCTTTTTATCTGTATCAGAGGTGCGGTAGTGGACGGTCATAAATTTGCTCCGGATGTGATCGCAAAAGGAGCAAAGGTACTGGTTGTAGAGGAAGCTGTAGAAGCACCGGAAGATGTAACCGTTATTCTTGTGAAAGATACAAGATATGCAATGGCATTTATTTCTGCTGCATATTTTGGCCATCCGGCGGAGAAACTTAAAACAATCGGTATTACAGGAACTAAGGGAAAGACGACTACTACTTATATGGTAAAATCCATTCTGGAAAATGCCGGATATAAAGTAGGTCTGATCGGAACTATCGAGGCAATCATTGGTGATAAAGTGATTCCGGCGAAGAATACAACTCCTGAATCCTATATGATCCAGGAATACTTCCATGAGATGGTAGAAGCCGGATGTGACTGTGTTGTTATGGAAGTTTCTTCTCAGGGACTGATGCTTCACAGAACGCAGGGATTTATCTTTGATTTCGGTATCTTTACAAATATTGAGCCGGATCATATCGGACCGAATGAACACAAAGATTTTGATGATTATCTCAGATGCAAATCCTTATTGCTGAAACAGTGCAAAGTTGGAATCGTAAACAGGGATGATGAACATTTCGAGAAGATTATAGAAGGTCATACATGCAGTCTGGAGACTTATGGATTTTCGCCGGAAGCAGACCTTCGCGCAGAAGATGCAAAACTGGTCGGAGGAAAAGGTTATCTGGGAATTTCCTACCATTTAAAGGGACTTCTGGATTTCCACGTAGAAATTGATATTCCAGGTAAGTTCAGTATTTATAATTCACTGACAGCAATTGCAATCTGCCGCCATTTCAAAGTTTCAGAGGAGAATATCCTGAAAGCTTTAAAGGTAGCGAAAGTAAAAGGCCGTATCGAGATGGTGAAAGTTTCTGATGACTTTACACTGATGATTGATTATGCTCACAATGCAATGGCACTTGAGAGTCTTCTGACAACGCTGAAAGAATATCATCCGCACAGACTGGTGTGTCTGTTTGGATGCGGAGGCAACAGGTCAAAGCTTCGCCGCTATGAAATGGGAGAAGTTTCAGGAAAGCTTGCAGACCTTACGATTATCACTTCTGATAATCCACGTGATGAAGAACCTCAGGCAATCATTGATGATATCAAAGTCGGTATGGCAAAAACAGATGGAAAATATGTGGAGATCGCTGACAGAAAAGAGGCAATCGCCTATGCCATCCATCATGGCGAACCTGGTGATATCATTGTTCTGGCAGGTAAGGGACATGAGGATTATCAGGAAATTAAAGGAAAGAAATATCCGATGGATGAACGTGTTCTGATCGCAGATATTCTTGCAGGAAAATAATAACAGGAAAGAGTTCATGATATACGCTGATATAATAATTGATATTTCCAGTGATAAACTGGACCGGAGCTTTCAATATCGTGTACCGGAAAGACTAGAGCAGGAGATAAAGGTGGGGATGGTAGTATCCATCCCCTTTGGAAACGCCAGCCAGCCACGTAAGGGATATGTGACAGGATTATCAAGAGAGCCTAAGATAGACGCTGAAAAAATAAAAGATATCTGTGAGATCTGCAGTGGCGAAGAGACGACAGAATCCCGTCTGATCGCATTGGCAGCCTGGATGCGGGAAAACTATGGTTCTACTATGATCCAGGCTTTAAAAACGGTACTTCCCATTCAGGAGAAGATAAAGGCAAAAGAGAAGAAATATATCTGCCTGGACATTCCGGAAGAGGAGGGGCGTAAACTGCTTGCGGATCTTGAGAAGACAAGATTCCGGGCAAGGACAAGACTTCTGAGGGAACTTCTTGAGAAGAAGAGACTGGATTTTGCTTTTGCTTCAAAGGAATTGGGGGCTACATCTGCTGTTGTAAAAAAAATGCAGGAGCAGGGCGTTATACGCATAGAATATGATGAAATAATGCGAAATTCATTAAATACCGGCGATATCGTGGCTGAGGATTCACTGCCTCTTACGGATGAACAGGAAACAGCGGTAAAACAGATTCTGGAAGAGTGGGAAAAGCCATTTCCCCGTCCAATGTTGATTGAGGGCGTGACTGGAAGTGGGAAAACCCAGGTATATATGAAATTGATCGAGAGCACAATCGCTCAGGGAAAACAGACAATCGTCCTGATTCCTGAGATCGCGCTTACTTATCAGACTGTGCGCAGATTTTACGCGAGGTTTGGCGATAAGGTGTCGGTAATCAATTCCAGACAATCCCAGGGAGAACGTTATGATCAGTTTAAACGTGCAAAAAGGGGAGAAGTTCAGGTGATGATCGGGCCAAGATCAGCATTGTTTACGCCGTTTGGAAATCTGGGGCTGATCGTTATTGATGAAGAACATGAGCCTAGTTATAAGAGTGAAAGCAGTCCACGTTACCATGCAAGGGAAACAGCCATTAAGAGAGCCAGTCTGGAGAATGCGAGAGTCGTAATGGGCTCGGCAACACCATCTGTGGAAGCTTACAGTCAGGCAATGAAAGGTGTTTATGGTCTTGTCAGATTAAATGCCAGATATGGAAGCAGACCTATGCCGCAGGTATCGATCGTAGATCTGCGAGAGGAATTAAAAGCCGGCAACAGATCTGTACTCAGCAGAGAATTGAGGGAAAAGATGAAACTCCGGTTTGAGAAGAAAGAGCAGGTGATACTCTTTCTGAACCGCAGGGGATATGCGGGGTTTGTTTCCTGTCGTTCCTGTGGACATGTGATGAAATGTCCGCATTGCGATGTCTCGTTATCAGAACATAATAATGAAAGACTTTTATGCCATTATTGTGGATATGAGATCAGAAAACCTCAGGCATGTCCGGTATGCGGATCACCTTATATCGGTGGCTTTAAGGCCGGAACGCAGCAGATCGAGAAAGTGGTAAGAGAGACTTTTGTGGGAGTCCGTACGCTTAGAATGGACTTTGATACAACAAGAACGAAGGGTAGTTATGAGAAGATTCTGGCATCTTTTGCCAGACATGAGGCGGATGTGCTGATTGGAACGCAGATGATCGTCAAAGGTCATGACTTTCCGGATGTGACACTGGTAGGTGTTGTTGCGGCAGATTTGTCATTGAATGCAGAGGATTATCGGTGTGCAGAGCGGACATTCCAGCTCTTGTGTCAGGCAGCAGGACGTGGCGGCCGTGGTGAGAAACCGGGAGAAGCAGTGATACAGACGTATCATCCGGATCATTACAGTATCCAGGCAGCAGCGGTGCAGAATTATGAGGCTTTCTATGAGGAAGAAATGAGTTATCGCACGCTTATGGATTATCCGCCGGCTGCACATATGATGGCAGTTCTTGGATCGAGTCCGTCAGATGAGATTCTGGTTCAGGCAATGCATTATCTGAAACTGTACATACAAAGGATTTACAAAGAAAACGACCTTCATGTAATAGGACCGGCGTATGCGGCAGTTGGAAAAGTAAAGGATATTTATAGACAGGTGATTTATTTAAAACACGAAGATTATCAGGTATTGGTCAGAATCAAAGACCAGCTTGAAAAATATATAGAGATAAATTCCGGTTTCCGGAATATATATATACAGTTTGATTTTAGTTAATTAACGAAGCAGAAGAAAAGGAGAATGAAGAAATGGCACTTAGAACAATCAGAGTAGAAGGCGACGAAGTACTTACAAAGGTCAGCAGACCGGTGGATAAAATGACACCAAGAATCCATGATCTGATTACAGATATGCTTGACACCATGTATGATGCGATGGGTGTTGGCCTCGCTGCACCGCAGGTGGGAATTCTCAAGCGTATCGTTGTAATTGATATAGGAGAAGGTCCGATCGTGCTGATTAATCCTGAAATCATTGAGAAATCCGGAGAGCAGACTGGTGACGAGGGATGCTTAAGCGTTCCTGGAATGGCAGGACAGGTAACACGTCCGAATTATGTAAAGGTAAAAGCACAGGATGAGGATATGAATGAGGTAGAATACGAAGGAGAAGGCCTTCTTGCACGTGCATTCTGTCATGAACTGGATCACCTGGATGGACATATGTATACAGAGCTGGTAGAGGGAGAACTTCACCATGTTTCTTATGATGAAGAAGAGGAATAATATTCTGATTGCATAAATTCGCATCGGATCTCTAGGGCTTTTGATATATTCATTCTGAAACGCTTCCATAGAATAGCAGTGTGTGAATAATAATGCAAATATACGTCAGTATGAATACACAGCAGAAAGAAAAGGTGACATATAATTATGAAAACAGTATTTATGGGAACTCCGGATTTTGCAGTGCCGCCGTTACGTGCACTGGTGGAAGCCGGATATGAGGTTGCAGCAGTAGTAACCCAGCCTGATAAACCAAAAGGAAGAGGCAAGACATTACTGCCGACACCTGTAAAAGAAGAGGCTCTTATGCATGAGATTCCTGTATATCAGCCGCAGAAGGTAAGAAATAATCCGGAATTTCTGGAGACTTTGAAGGAAATCAATCCGGATATCATTATTGTTGCTGCTTTTGGACAGATTATTCCAAAAGAAGTTCTGGAACTTCCGAAGTTTGGATGCATTAATATTCATGCATCACTTCTTCCGAAATACAGAGGTGCAGCCCCGATTCAGCAGGCAGTAATTGACGGAGAAAAAGAATCCGGTGTTACGATCATGCAGATGGGAGAAGGCCTTGATACCGGAGATATGATCTCAAAGATCGTGATTCCGTTATCACCGGAAGAAACAGGCGGAAGTCTGTTTGGAAAACTTGCACAGGCGGGAGCAGAGCTGCTTATCAAAACTTTGCCATCCATTGAGCAGGGAACAGCAGAATTTAAGAAACAGCCACAGGAGAGTCCGACACCATACGCATCCATGATCACCAAGCAGATGGGACTTATGGACTTTAACAGATCGGCAGAAGAGCTGGAACGTCTTGTACGCGGGCTGAATCCATGGCCGAGTGCTTATACTTTTATTAATGGAAAAACTCTGAAAGTATGGAAATGTAAAGTCAGTGCAGAAGAAACAGATGCTGCACCGGGAACGGTATTTCTGACAGATAAGGAAGGAATCCATGCCGCATGCGGACAGGGGGCGCTGATTCTTACAGAAGTACAGTTAGAAGGAAAGAAACGTATGGATACAGAGGTTTTCCTTCGTGGATATCACATTGAAAACGGAACATGTTTTACAGATCATAAGGGGTGATTAGATGTACGGATATTATTTTGATCCTACTTATTTTTTACTGGTCATAGGAATGCTGTTATCTCTGGCTGCATCAGCAAGGGTAAAGAGTACCTTTGCTATTTACAGCAGGGTGCGCAGTGCATCAGGACTTACAGGGGCGGAAGCTGCCAGAAGGATTCTTCATATGGCCGGAATCACTGATGTTACGGTTGTGCCGATATCAGGCAGCCTGACGGACCACTATGATCCGAGAAATAAGAGACTGGCACTTTCACAGGATGTATATGACAGAACATCCGTTGCTGCTATCGGAGTTGCAGCCCATGAATGCGGGCATGCGATCCAGGATGCAACAAACTATGTACCGCTGAACCTGCGTTCTGCGATCGTACCGGTGGCGAATATTGGATCAACACTTTCCTGGCCATTATTTCTGGCAGGCTTGATTTTCTCTATTCGGTCACTTTTAACTCTTGGAATCATACTGTTCACTTTTGCAGTTCTTTTCCAGCTCGTGACTCTTCCGGTAGAATTTAATGCTTCTTCCAGAGCGCTGAAAATGCTTGGAAGTTCCGGAATGCTTGGAACAGATGAAGTAAAAGGAGCAAAGAAAGTTCTTACAGCAGCAGCACTTACTTATGTTGCTGCGCTTGCTGCATCTATTCTGCAGCTTTTAAGATTGATCATACTGGCCGGAGGAAGAGACCGTGACTAATGGAATAAATACCAGAGAACTGATATTACAGATTTTACTGGAAATTGAGGAAGAGGGAAAACACAGTCACATTGCGATTCGTAATGCCCTCTCCAAATACCAGTTCCTTCCAAGACAGGAGAGAGCTTTTATCACCAGAGTATGTGAGGGAACCCTGGAATATCGTATTTTAATAGATTATATAATTGATTCTTATTCAAAAGTAACTGTAGATAAAATGAAACCCGTAATCAGGGAAATTTTAAGAAGTGCTGTGTATCAGATCCGTTTTATGGATAGCGTACCAGACAGTGCCGTATGTAATGAGGCTGTGAAGCTGGCACAAAGAAAAGGTTTTTACAGCCTGAAACCGTTTGTCAACGGAGTGCTTCGGACGATTGCAAGAGAATGGAAGAATCTGAAGCTTCCGTCCAGGGAGGAGAATCTGGTCAGATATTTATCTGTCAGATATTCCATGCCGGAAACACTGGTAAACCGCTGGCTTGCGGATTACGGTGAAGAGAAGACAGAGAAAATTCTTGCAGATTTCCTGACAGAGAAGCCAATCACTGTGAGATGCAGAATACATAAATTCCCACAGGAAGAGATTTATCAGAGTCTTATAGATCAGGGAGTGGAGGTAAAACCGGCACCGTATCTTCCATATGCATATGAAATTTCAAATTATAACCATATTCTGGCGCTGGATGCCTTTATCCATGGAAAAATCCAGGTGCAGGATGTAAGTTCTATGCTGGTTGCAGAAGTTGCCGATCCACAGAAAGGTGACTACATTATCGATATATGTGCAGCTCCCGGAGGAAAAAGTCTCCATGTGGGAGATAAAATGGGAGATTATGGAACCGTAGATGCCAGAGATGTAAGCCAGTATAAGGTAGACCTGATTGAAGAAAACATTCACAGAACAGATTCTATCAATGTACAGGCACATGTGATGGATGCCACAGTATTTGATGTGGATTCAGAGCTGAAAGCGGATATTGTTCTTGCAGATGTTCCATGTTCCGGATATGGAGTGATTGGCAAGAAGCCGGAGATCAAATACAGGGTAACTCCGCAAAAGCAGGAAGAGATCGTAATCTTACAGAGGACGATCCTGGATCGTGCCGCTGAGTACGTGAAACCGGGTGGAGCACTGATCTTTAGTACCTGTACGATTGCGAAGGAAGAGAATGAAGAGAATATGATGTGGTTTATGAATAATCATCCATTTAAACTGGAGAGTATTGATCCATATCTGCCGGAAGAACTGCATTCAGAGACGACAGCGCTTGGATATCTTCAGCTTTTGCCGGGAGTACACAAAACGGACGGCTTCTTTATTGCGAAATTCAGGAGAAAATAAATAATGACAGATATTAAGTCAATGACAATAGATGAATTAAAGGAACTGATGACTGCTCTGGGTGACAAGCCGTTTAGGGCTAAGCAGATATACAGTTGGCTACATGAACATATTGTGACTTCGTATGATGAGATGACGAATCTTTCCAAAAGTCTGCGAGAGAAGCTGAAAGAGTACCCGATCACGGCACTTGAGGTGGTGGATGTACAGACATCTAAGCTTGATGGCACACAGAAATATCTGTTTCGCCTCAGTGATGGAAATGTGATCGAGAGTGTTCTGATGAGATATAAGCATGGAAATTCTGTCTGTATCTCCTCGCAGGTAGGCTGCCGTATGGGATGCAGATTTTGTGCATCTACGATTGGTGGCCTGACCAGATGCCTTCTGCCGTCAGAGATGTTGGATCAGATTTACAGGATACAGGCGCTGACAGGAGAACGAGTATCAAATGTTGTAGTGATGGGAACAGGAGAACCCCTTGATAATTATGAAAATCTTCTTAGGTTTATACATATCCTGACAGAAGATGGCGGGCTTCATATCAGTCAGAGAAACCTGACTGTTTCCACCTGTGGACTGGTTCCGAAGATTTATGATCTTGCAAAAGAGAAACTTCAAATGACACTTGCACTTTCCCTTCATGCGCCAAATGATGTAAAACGCCGGGAACTGATGCCGATTGCCAATAAATACAGTATGGATGAGGTTTTGCAGGCCTGTCGTCATTATTTTGAAGAAACAGGGCGCAGGATCACATTTGAATACAGTTTGGTAGCGGGAGTAAATGACGGTGATGAGGATGCCAGAGAGCTTTCCGGCAGAATCAAAGATATCAACTGTCATGTAAATCTCATTCCTGTAAACCCGATCAAGGAACGTTCCTATGTGCGTTCAACCCGCCAGGCGGTGGAGAATTTCAAAATAAAACTTGAAAAATGTGGAATAAATGTTACTATTAGAAGGGAAATGGGCAGTGATATCGACGGTGCCTGTGGACAGTTAAGAAAAAGTTATATGGAAAAAACAGAAAGCGAGAAGTGACATGAGGATATATTCAGCTACTGATGTCGGGCAGAAGCGGAAGATGAACCAGGATTATGTGTTCGCCTCCGCTGAGCCGATTGGGAATCTTCCGAATCTGTTTGTCGTTGCAGACGGAATGGGTGGTCATAATGCAGGAGATTATGCATCCTCCCATGCAGTTACATCTATGGTGGAGGAGATCCGCCAGGATGCGGATTTTAATCCAATCAAGGTGATTCGTCATGCCATTGAATGTGTGAATACCGAAATTCTTACTCAGGCACAGCAGGATGAAAAACTGAGAGGAATGGGAACTACAATGGTAGCTGCTACGATTGTGGGACATTATGCTTATGTGGCAAATGTAGGTGACAGCAGACTTTATGTAGTCGGCGAACAGATCCAACAGATAACAAAAGATCACTCATTGGTGCAGGAGATGGTAAGGATGGGAGAGCTTGATGCAGAGCAGGCAAGAAAACATCCTAAGAAAAATATCATCACAAGAGCGCTTGGAGCGGAAAAGACAGTAGATATTGATTTCTTCGATCTGAAACTGGAACCAAGAGATGTGGTTTTGATGTGTTCGGATGGACTGAGCAATATGGTTGAGGATAGCCAGATGCTGGAAATCATTTCTGACACTGATACAGACCTGGATGAAAAAGGCAGGATACTTATCAGAGAAGCAAACCGTAACGGCGGCAAGGATAATATTGCAATTGTTTTGATAGAACCATTCGCAGATGAGGTGAAAGCATGTTAAAAACAGGAACGATCATAGCCGAACGCTATGAGATATTAGGTAAAATTGGTACCGGCGGAATGGCGGACGTATACAAAGCAAAAGACCATAAGCTGAATCGGTTTGTTGCTGTAAAAGTCCTTAAGCCGGAATTTCGTGAGGATACAACATTTATCCGCAAATTCAGAAGTGAAGCCCAGGCGGCAGCAGTTCTGACACATCCAAATATAGTCAACGTATTTGATGTCGGAGATGACAACGGCGTTTACTATATTGTTATGGAACTGATAGAGGGAATTACTCTTAAGGAGTATATTTCCAAGAAAGGGAAACTCTCTGTAAAAGAAGCGACAAGTATTGCGATTCAGGTGTCTATGGGACTTGAGGCAGCACACAGTCATGGAATCGTACATCGTGATGTGAAACCGCAGAACATTATCATCTCTATGGATGGTAAGGTAAAAGTTACAGATTTTGGAATTGCGAGAGCGGCATCTTCTAATACGATAAGCTCTAATGTAATGGGATCTGTTCATTATAGTTCACCGGAACAGGTACGTGGCGGATACAGCGATGAGAAGAGTGATATTTATTCACTTGGTATCACCATGTATGAGATGGTTACCGGCAAGGTTCCATTCGACGGGGATACAACAGTAGCAATCGCTATCAAGCATCTTCAGGAAGAGATGGTCCCACCGAGTGTCTACACAGAGGAACTGCCACACAGTCTGGAGCAGATCATTCTGAAATGTACACAGAAGAGTGTTGACCGCCGTTATCAGAACATGGAGGATGTGATCGCAGATTTGAAACATTCTCTTATTGATCCTCAAGGGGATTTCGTAATTCTGACATCAGTAGATAATGAAGCAAAAACTGTTGTAATTTCAGATAAAGAGCTCGGCGAGATCAAGCATATGCCAAAGCAGATTGCGAAATCAGAACCGGAAGCTCTGGAAGAAGAAATCAATGAGACTGATTATGATGATGAACCGGAAGAGAAGTCTCGCAGAAAGAAATCAGGAAAGACTGAGAAGAAGAAAAAAGGCGGCGGTCATGGATTGACGATCGCAGTGCTTCTTCTGGGAGTTGTGATTCTTGTTGCAATCATCCTTGTTGCAGGAAAAGCATCCGGATTACTTGGAAGCAAGAGTCAGACAGAGACAAAGACAGAAACAACAGATACATCGAAAACTGATGATGACGGAATGGTTACTGTACCGGATCTCGTAGGAAAGACAGAGGATGAGGCAAAGAATATCACAAAAGATATGAAACTTGGTATCCAGCCGATGGGTGAGGAAACTTCCACTCAGGCGAAGGGAATGATTTCTTCCCAGGATATTCCACAGGGAAGTAAGGTAGAACAGTATACGACCATTAAATATTATATCAGTAAGGGTGCGCAGCAGATCACAGTTCCTGATGTAGATGGACAGACTGGTGTGGATGCACAGCAGACTCTTGAAGATATGGGATTGACCGTTAATGTTCAGAAAGAATACAGCGAATTAAATGATGATGGCACTCCGCTTGTTGATCCTGGATATGCATATTCCACAACTCCGGATGCCGGAACATCTGTTTCGGCAGGTGATACAGTTACACTGGTTGTCAGCCGGGGTGTTGACTATGGTGACAGTGTAGAAGTTCCGAGTGTTGTCGGAATGACAAAGAATGATGCAGTTACTACTTTTGGTAAATTCCTCAATGTAGAAGTAAAAGAGGAAAGAAGTACAGATGTAGCTGCCGGAGAGGTAATCTCTCAGGAACCGGAAGCCGGCAACTGGGAAGAGCCGGATACAGTTAATGTTGTGATTACAGTAAGTACGGGAGATCAGGATCCTGCATCTGTGCAGAATACGGATACTGCAAATGCAGCAGGTACATCAGACAGTGCTGCACAGATAACTGATACTGCATCAACAGATAACAGCGCGGCTGTGGCAGCAGGAGAAGTGTGGAAATGTACCCAGACTCTGAATACTCCGGCAGGATATACAGGTGGTCCGGTCCGTCTGGAACTGATTCAGAATGTAAACGGAACACCGACAGCATCTGTTGTTCTGCAAGATCAGGTAATACAGTTCCCATATGATCTGGATATCACAGGAGCACCTGGTATCAGTGAAGGTACTTTATATCTGTCCGAGCAAATTAACGGAACTTATCAGGAACTTGGAAATTATTCCATTACGTTCGCTAAGGCAGAGTAATCCATGCAGGGAAAGATAATTAAAGGGATTGCAGGATTTTATTACATCTATGCAGAGAATGATGAGATTTATGAATGCAAAGCCAAAGGAATATTCAGAAAAGATAAACAGAAACCTCTTGTCGGGGATAACGTGGAAATTGAAGTTTTGGATGAACAGGAGAAGGAAGGCAGTGTAACTGTCATCCTTCCCAGAAAAAATTCACTGATACGTCCGGCGGTTGCCAATGTAGATCAGGCGTTTGTGATTTTTGCAATGGAGAATCCGAAGCCTAATTTTATGTTGCTGGATCGTTTCCTGATCATGATGGAGAAGGAAGAAGTTCCGGCAGTGATATGTTTTAATAAGAAAGATCTCGCAAAACAGGAAGAACTGGAACTTTTGTATGAGACATATAAGAGTTGTGGATATCATGTGATTTTTTCCAGCACTTTCAACGGAGACGGACTGGATGAAATCCGGGAGATTCTCCAGGGAAAGACAACAGTAGTTGCCGGCCCTTCAGGTGTGGGAAAATCCTCAATTACTAATGCATTGCAGGAAAATGTACAGATGGAAACAGGGGAAATAAGTAAGAAGTTAAAGCGTGGAAAACATACGACACGTCATTCGCAGGTGATTCCGGTAGGGCATGACACCTATCTGATGGATACGCCTGGATTTTCTTCTTTATACCTTACGGATATAGAAGAGCAGGAGCTTAAAGATTATTTTCCAGAGTTTCGTAAATATGAAGATCAGTGCAGATTTCAGGGATGTAGGCATATCCATGAACCGGACTGTGGCGTAAAGGAAGCGTTGGCTGAACACAAAATCAGTCAGCTTCGATATGAAGATTACCTGGGACTTTATGACGAATTAAAAGAGAAAAGGAGATTCTAATTATGTATCAGTTGTGCCCTTCTATTTTATCGGCAGATTTTAACCGTTTGGGCGAACAGATCAAAATTCTGGAGAAGGAAGGGATCGAATGGCTCCATATTGATGTTATGGATGGTGATTTTGTACCAAGCATCTCTTTTGGAATGCCGGTGATCAAGTCTATTCGAAAGGAATCAAAGATGTTCTTTGATGTACATCTTATGGTGACTGAGCCTGAGAGATATATCAGAGACTTTGTTGAATGTGGTGCAGATTCTATTACAGTGCATGCAGAAGCATGTGAAGATTTAGAGAGAACAATTGAACAGATCCGTGAAGCCGGTGTGAAAGTAGGAATTTCTATCAAACCTGCTACGCCTGTAAATGACATTAGCCATATGCTTCAGGATGTGGACATGGTTCTTATTATGACTGTACAGCCGGGATTTGGCGGACAGAAATATATGGATGAATGCACAGAGAAAATTAAGGAAGTACGTGATCTGATCGAAGCTGAGAATCTGGATGTAGATGTTCAGGTTGATGGCGGAATCAATGATGAGACAATGGAAACAGTGTTGACAGCAGGCGCAAATCTGCTGGTAGCCGGTTCTTATGTTTTCAAGGGCGATCTGGAGAAAAATGTAAAACATGCAAAAGAACAGATGGATGAGATCATAAGAAAAATTGACTGAGGAACAGCATGATAGATACGATAATTGTAAGCGGGGGCGATATCCAGAGTGATTTTGCCCTCTATTTTTTAAAAAAGAATATAGAAAAAGCCGGAAGAGAAAATATACGTCTGATCGCGGCGGACCGCGGTCTGGAGTTCTTTCTGGATTATCTGATCTTACCGGATGTAGTGATTGGAGACTTTGACAGCCTTTCGGAGGATGGAAAAAATTTTCTGGAAATGCAAAGCGAAGATATTCCATACGGTGGGATGTTGGAGTGGAAATTGCAAAAAGGTGAAGGAAAAGTAGTCGAAGTCGTGCGTTTGCGCCCTGAGAAGGATGATTCCGATACACAGTCTGCAATGAACTATGCAATCCAAAATGGCGCGAAAGAAATTGTGATCCTCGGCGTGACAGGAAACAGAGTAGATCATCTGATGGCGAATTTCGGTCTGCTCATCCTGGCGCAGAAACAGGGCGCAGAGGTGGCACTGGCAGATCGCTATAATTACATGAAGCTCATCTCCGGCGGAACTATTCTTAAAAAAGCAGAACAGTTTGGAAAGTACGTGTCATTTTTCCCGTTGGGAGGAGATGTGACAGGTCTGACACTGGAAGGATTTAAATATCCTCTGGATAAATACCACCTGACAACTGCTGACAGCGGACTGACGGTCAGCAATGAAATCAGTGAGGAATATGCAAAAGTAACTTACGAATCAGGAACGCTTCTTATGATTATGTCGCGAGATTAACCGAATCAGGTAAGTCCCTTGCTTCATTTTATTTTTCATATCTCTTGTATCGCCGATATTGTCACATGTGCAGTGAACAGCAACTTGCACATCATAAGGGGTTATGATAAAATAATGAAAGTATTTGTGAAAAAATATAAAAGATGACAAAAGTAAAGGGCTCTTTTGCCTTTGCCATCATACAATTTGATCTGATGCGATTATCATAAGATCAGTACATTAAAAGGAGAAATATTAAAGAGATGAAACTGGGAATTGTTGGATTACCAAACGTTGGAAAAAGTACTTTATTTAATTCATTGACAAAAGCAGGAGCAGAATCCGCAAACTATCCATTCTGTACGATCGACCCGAACGTAGGTGTCGTTACTGTGCCGGATGAGAGACTGAAACTTCTGGGTGATTTTTATCATTCTAAGAAAGTGACACCTGCTGTGATTGAATTCGTAGATATTGCAGGACTTGTAAAAGGAGCATCCAAAGGAGAAGGACTTGGAAACCAGTTTCTTGCAAACATCCGAGAGGTAGATGCAATCGTTCACGTAGTACGTTGCTTCGAGGATTCCAATGTCATCCATGTAGACGGAAGCATTGATCCTCTTCGTGATATCGAAACAATCAATCTTGAGCTGATCTTCTCAGACCTTGAGATTCTTGAGAGAAGAATCGCTAAAGTTACAAAGACAGCACGTATGGACAAAGAGGCTGCCAAAGAACTTGATTTCCTTCAGAAAGTAAAAGCACATCTGGAAGATGGCAAGATGGCGATTACTATGGAACTTGAGAGCGAAGATGAAGAGGGTTGGATGGCTACTTACAATCTGCTCACATGGAAACCAGTGATCTATGCGGCAAATGTTGCAGAGGATGATCTGGCTGATGACGGTGAAAATAATGCACATGTACAGGCAGTACGCAAATATGCGGCAGAACAGAACAGTGAGATCTTTGTAATCTGCGCAGAAATCGAAGAAGAGATTTCCGAACTGGATGAAGATGAAAAGAAAATGTTCCTCGAAGATCTTGGATTAACAGAATCTGGTCTTGAGAAACTTGTAAAAGCAAGTTATCATCTCCTTGGACTGATGAGTTTCCTTACTGCCGGTGAAGATGAAACAAGAGCATGGACCATTAAGATCGGTACAAAAGCTCCTCAGGCAGCAGGTAAGATCCACACAGATTTTGAGCGAGGATTTATCAAAGCTGAAGTTGTAAATTATCAGGATCTTCTGGACTGCGGTTCCTATGCAGGTGCCAGAGAGAAAGGTCTTGTAAGAATGGAAGGTAAAGAATACATTGTACAGGATGGAGATGTAATTTTATTCCGTTTCAATGTATAATAAACGGGTGATATATGGAAATGTCGATACGTTTTCCGGGACTTGACCTGGCTTTGAGTTATGTGCCCCGTTCATTTCAGATATTTGGAATGGAGTTTACCATTTATGGTGTGCTGATCGCAATCGGTGCACTTCTGGGGATGGGGCTTGTGACACTTGAGGCGAAACGAAGTGGGGAAGACCAGAATAAATACCTGGATATGACGATTATTTCGCTTTTGTTCTCTGTGGTCGGTTCCAGGCTGTTTTATGTGGCTTTTTCATGGGAACTTTATAAGGGAAATTTAAATGAAATCCTGGATTTTCGAAATGGCGGATATGCTTTCTATGGAGGCCTGCTTGCCGGCTGCTGTGCAGCGGCAGTATTTTGTAAACTTGCAAAGATGTCATTCTGGCGGGCAGCGGATATTGCAAGTATGGGAATTCTTCTGGGGCAGATAATCGGGCGCTGGGGAAATTTTTTTAACAGAGAGTCCTTTGGAGAATATGCAGATTTTCCATGGGTAATGCAGCTTCCGCTTTCTGCTGTGCGTTCAGGGGAAGTTTCCGGAAATATGCGTGATAATCTGCTGACTATAGATGGGATTTCATATATTCAGGTACAGCCGGTTTTTCTCTATGAAAGTCTGTGGTGCCTGATTTTATTGCTGTTATTACTGGCTCTTAGAAGGAAGAAAAGATATGAGGGAGAATTATTTATGATCTATCTGGCAGGATATGGTCTCGGAAGATTCTTCTTCGAATGGCTCAGAACAGATAAACTTTATATTCCGGGAACAAAACTGGGAATTTCTCTAATAATTTCTGCGGCATTGTTTATCATATGCACACCGGTAGTGATCGTGCGTGGAGTGATGACACACAAAAGAGATGCCATACGCAGGCGGAGGAGAAAACGTTTTCTGCTGGATGAAATACGGAAAAAAGAGAATGAGGAGCAGAAAGATACTTCTGAAGTCAGTACCGAACTGAAAATAAAAGCACAGTCAGGTACTGATAAAGAGGTCAGCCTGTTGAAGTTAAATAAGGAACATCTGAATGCAGACATAAGTAAGAATGCAGAATCAGAGACAAAGATGCAGGCGGATGCAGATAGATATCAGGAAATACAAAATTTACCAGAAGAACAGAAGCAAGATGGGCAGAGTATTCCATCAGAGATAAATGATCAGCTTGAGAAAAATAAAAATGCTGATAAAAAAGAAACGCAGACAAAAGTAGCTGAAAAAAAATCAGAAGAATCAGATGAAAATGTGAACTGGGAAAACTCAGAATATGCACATATTCCAGAACAGTGGAGGCAACATGTGGGAAATTCTCCCACAAATTTTAAAGAAGATTTATAAAAAACAACAGATCTGAAAGTTGAGTGGGGTGAAAGTGGTATTTCATCCCACTTTTTACATATAAAATCCATATTTTTCCTTAAAAATAAGGTTATTTCATAAATGTTAACAGAGTTCTAAATTTCAAAAATCTGTTTCTTCCCCTTGTTTTTTCAGACTAAATAGTTTAGAATAAACACATAAGTGGTAAAAAGTGGTGAATAGTGGTGGTGAATGGGGGAATAATGGCAGAGAAGACCATTACCACCTGAGAAATCTGAAGGGGAGAATCAGATTTCGTGAGAGTAGGTGAGTAACATGTTCATGGGAGAGTATAACCACACGATCGACGCGAAGGGGCGCCTGATCATTCCTTCTAAATTCAGGGAACTCTTAGGGGAAGAGTTTGTTTTGACAAAAGGACTTGATGGCTGTCTTTCTATTTATCCGATGGATGAATGGGAATCCTTTGAAATGAAACTCAGAGCATTACCACTTACAAATAAAAATGCGAGAACTTTTTCACGATTTTTTGTTGCCGGAGCAACTATATGCGAACTGGACAAACAGGGGCGAATTCTTGTACCGCAGACTCTGCGTGAATTTGCAGGTTTAGAGAAGGATGTAGTTCTGACTGGTAATCTGAACAGGATCGAAGTTTGGAGCAAAGAAAAGTGGAGCGAGAACTGTAATTATGATGACATGGACAGCATTGCAGAGAGCATGCAGGATCTGGGAATCACTATTTGATCAGGAATCGTTTAAAGTATCTTGCAGAGTAAATCCAGACAGGAGACGGATATGGAATTTAAACACAAATCTGTATTACTGGAAGAGACCATTGAAGGTTTGAATATCAAACCAGACGGAATCTACGTGGATGGCACTTTAGGAGGTGCGGGACATGCCCGTGAGGTATGTAAGAAGCTTTCTGCCAAGGGGAGATTTATTGGCATAGATCAGGACCAAGATGCGATAATTGCTGCGAGTGAGAGGTTAGCACCCTTTAAACAGGCTACTGTCATTCGCAGCAATTATTGTTACATGGTATCGGAACTGGCAGCAAGAGGCATCAACAAAGTCGACGGGATTCTACTTGACCTTGGAGTATCTTCCTATCAGCTTGATAATGAGGAGCGCGGTTTTACCTACAGGGTAGATGCACCGCTTGATATGCGAATGGATCAGCGCCAGATGCAGACAGCCAGTGATATTGTCAATGGCTATGAAGAGAAAGAGTTATACCGTATCATTCGTGACTATGGTGAAGATAAATTTGCGAAGAACATCGCAAAACATATAGTTGCCGCAAGGCAGGTGAAGCCGATCACTACGACCGGAGAACTCACAGAGATCATCAGGGAATCTATCCCAATGAAGATGCAGGTGAAGTCAGGACATCCCGCTAAGAGAACTTTTCAGGCAATCCGAATTGAACTTAACAGGGAGCTTGATGTGCTGAGAGATTCACTGGATGGAATGATTGATATCCTTGATGACGGAGGAAGACTTTGCATCATTACTTTTCACTCATTAGAAGACAGAATCGTTAAGACGATTTTCAGAAAAAATGAGAATCCATGTACATGTCCTTCAGATTTCCCGGTATGTGTATGTGGAAAGAAATCAAAGGGAAAAGTGATCACAAGAAAGCCGATTCTTCCCGGGGAGACAGAGATGGAAGAAAATCCGCGTTCTAAGAGTGCAAAGCTTAGAATTTTTGAGAGAGTATTATAATTAGAGAGGCATGAAATGGCGAAAACGACCAGGACTGAAACAGCTAGAAGAAGCAGGAACAATGCCAGAGTAAACAGAGGAATGTATGTTGAGGGAAATACGGTCAGACGACTTGCGGAAGTTCCGGAGAGAACCAGACAGCCGCAGAGACCATATCCGGGAAAACAGCAGCCGAATCGAAACCGCAGGGTGCAGGCCCAGCCGGCACCGGTACCAAAGCAGAAACATCAGTTAAGTAAAGAAGCACAGAAGAACAGACAGAAAGCAACAGCAATGAACTGGGGATTTGTAGCATTTCTGGCTGTTATGTGTGTAGCTATATTGTTTTGCTCTGTGAAGTATCTGCGGTATAAATCGGAGATCACAGCGAAAATGAGTACAGTCGCATCCCTTGAGGAAGAGCTGGCAAGCTTAAAAGAAGATAATGATGCATATTACAGCCAGGTCACATCTAATGTGGATCTGAATCAGATCAAGCAGACTGCACTGGGAAGACTGGGAATGAAATATCCATCAGATGATCAGACAGTAACCTATTCTACATCCGGCAACAGCTATGTGAGACAGTATCAGGATATACCAGATTCAAAGTAGGTGATTAATTGAGTAATACAAGAAAAAGAGGCCGCAGAAAACCTCAGAGAAAAATAAATCAAAAGATGAAAGAGAAGCTGGTAATACTATTTGGACTAGTATTACTGGCTTTAGTAGTATTAATACTAAGAATTACATTTATTAATGCTACTGATGGAAGAAAATATAAGAAACAGGTATTAAGCCAGGCTCAGCAGAAATATGAAAGTCAGGTACTGCCGGCAAAAAGAGGCGATATTTATGATAAAAACGGAAATATCCTGGCCACCAGCAATAAAGTTTATAATGTGATCCTGGATTGTAAAACAGTAAATTCCGATGAGGATTACGTAGAGCCGACGATTCGGGCGTTAAACGAAGTGTTGGGAATTGACGAAGAAACGGTGCGCTCTCTTCTGTCAGATTCAAGAACGAGCAAGAGCCAGTATCAGATTCTGATGAAACAGTTATCTATGGATAAGAAGAAAGAATTTGAGGCATATAAGGCTGAAGATGAGGATTCGGGACTTACAGCTGCACAGGCAAAAGAGAGAGCTGATATTAAAGGTATCTGGTTTGAGGAAGATTACCTGAGAAGTTATCCGTTTAATGAGACTGCCTGTGATACGGTTGGGTTTGCACTGGACAGAGATGTTGCAGATATCGGATTGGAAGGATATTATAACAGCACGCTGACAGGTGTGGATGGAAGACAGTATGGATATATCAATAATGATTCAGACGTAGAACAGACAATCATTCCTGCTGTAAATGGTAAGAGTATTCAGACAAGCATTGATATCGGGGCACAGCAGATCGTTGAGAAGTATGTCAATGGATTTAAAGAAGCAATGGGAGCTGAGAATATAGGTGTTATTGTCGAGAATCCTTCCACTGGTGAGATTATTGCCATGGATGGCGGGGATCGTTATGATCTGAATAATCCGCGAGATTTATCTAATGTATATACTGAAGATGAAATTAAAGCTATGAATGATGAGGAAACGGTTGATGCTTTAAATGGTATGTGGAACAACTTCTGTGTGACAGATGCCTATGAACCGGGATCTGTAGTAAAACCGATCGTTATGGCTTCTGCACTGGAAAAAGGTGCAATTCAGGAGACAGATACATTCGTGTGTGATGGTTCTCAGACTTTCGGAGATACCATGATTAAATGTGCGGTTTATCCAAGTGCACATGGTACGGAAACACTGGGCGAAGTAATCGCCAACTCCTGTAATGATGCGATGATGCAGATTGGTGCCAAGATGGGAGCTAACCAGTTTATCAAGGCGCAGAGTCTGTTTAACTTCGGAACGAGAACTGGGATCGACCTTCCAAATGAAGGCGCCGGCATTATCCATACGAAAGATTCCATGGGAGAGACAGAGCTTGCCTGCTCAGCTTTCGGTCAGGGATTTACCTGCACAATGATCCAGGAAGTAAATGCAATGAGTTCTGTTATCAATGGAGGATATTATTATCAGCCACATCTGGTAACAAAAATTCTGGACAGCAATGGAAGTACAGTAAAAACGATTACGCCAACACTTCTGAAACAGACGATTTCTTCAAGAATCTCAAGTGATATCAGAAGTTACATGGCATTAAGTGTACAGCAGGGTACCAGCCGCCATTCTAAAGTACAGGGTTACAGTTCAGGTGGTAAAACAGGTACAGCCGAGAAATATCCTCGAGGAAATGGCAAATATCTGGTTTCCTTTATTGGATTTGCACCTGTTGATGATCCGGCAGTTGTAATCTATGTAGTAGTCGATGAGCCGAATGTCGATGATCAGGCAAACAGTACTTATCCACAGTATATTGCACAGGGAATTCTTTCTGAACTTCTGCCTTATCTGAATGTAACACCGGATGAATCAGAAGATGGAACAGTACCGGAGACAGAGTTATGGGAAGGCTTTAAAGGACACTTAAAGAGTGTTTCAGGCAGCGCACTGAACAGTGACGGAAATCTGGAAGACGCAGATGGAAATCTTATTGACTGGGATGGAAACCGAATTGATGAAAATGGATATCTGTTAGATGCTAACGGAGATCATATTTTAGATGACAATGGAAATTATAAGATGTCCACAAATCTGGTTTCTGCTGCAGGAAGTACAGATACAGACTCCTCCGGAGATGCAGTTTCCAATCCGGATGCACCTGCACCACTGGAAGATGATGGGGCGGAGACAACACAGGATAATAATGCAGAGAGTGATGGAATTACAAACGAAGAAGCCGGACTGGAATAAGGAATTATTTATGACGGTTTATGGCTGTTGTCTGGAACTATAGCAATTTCATAAAATAACATACTCCCGCAGAGTAATGTCATATATTAATGTGACGATCTCTGCGGGTTTTTTTATGAAAAAAAATATGACGTTTCATAAGAAAAAGATATGGGTGGTATTTGTGTGCTGCATTCTGATGATGTCAGGCCTGATTGGCAGACTTGTATACCTTATGTGTTTCAGATCAGATCACTATTATGAGAAAGCGAAAGTTCTTCATGAGAGAGAACGTGACATCAAGGCTGCCAGAGGTAAGATTCTGGATGCAAAAGGAAACGTGCTGGCATCAAACAGGACAGTCTGTACGATTTCTGTGATCCACAGCCAGATCAAAGAGCCGGAAAAGGTGATTGCTTTATTGACTCAGAAACTGAAAATGGATGAAGCGACAGTACGTAAACGGGTAGAAAAAGTTTCTTCCATAGAAAGAGTAAAAACAAATGTAGAGAAAAGTGTGGGGGACGAAATAAGGGAGAGTAATCTGGCAGGTGTGAAGGTTGACGAAGATTATAAACGCTATTATCCATACGGAAGTCTGGCTTCAAAGGTAATCGGTTTTACAGGAGGGGATAACCAGGGAATTATCGGTCTTGAAGTAAAATATGAGGATATATTAAAGGGAGAACCCGGAAAAATCCTGACGACAACAGATGCCAGAGGAGTGGAAATTGATAAACTTGGGGAGACAAGGCAGGACCCGGAAGAGGGAAAAAGCCTGATACTCAGCCTCGATGCGAATATCCAGGAATATGCGCAACAGGCTGCTTTGAAGGTGATGGAAGAGAAACAGGCAGAGCGTGTATCCATTCTGCTTATGAATCCGCAGAATGGAGAAATCTACGCGTGTGTGAATGTGCCGGAATTTGACCTGAATGATCCGTTTACAGTGAATGAAGATTTGCAGGCAAAGTCAGATATGCGGGAAGAACAGACAATAGAAAAAGAAACAGAACAGACAGCAGCACAGATGGCGGCAAAGACAAAGTCGAAAAGAAAACAGGAGTTGTTAAATCAAATGTGGAGAAATCCCTGCATGAATGATACCTATGAACCAGGTTCCACATTCAAAATTATTACGATGTCTGCAGGACTGGAAGAGGGAGTTGTAACGCCGAATGACCGTTTCTATTGTCCGGGATATAAGTTGGTAGAAGACAGACGAATTCATTGTGCAAAAAGAATCGGGCATGGTTCACAGAATTTCGTGGAGGGAGCGCAGAACTCCTGTAATCCAGTGTTTATTGAAGTAGGACTGAGGCTGGGAGTTGATCGTTACTATAAATATTTCAGGCAGTTTGGTCTTCTGGACAAAACGGGGATAGATCTGCCCGGAGAGGCAGGTACGATTATGCATCAGAAGAAAAATATGGGAGAAGTAGAACTGGCAACCGTCTCTTTCGGACAGTCATTTCAGATTACGCCGGTCCAGCTTGCGACAACAGTAAGTTCTCTGATCAATGGCGGCAGGCGCATAACTCCACATTTCGGGGTGGCAGTTTTAAATCCGGATGGTACAGAAGGAAAGAAGCTGGAATTTCCTGTAAAAGAGGGGATTGTTTCTGAGGAAACTTCGAAAAAAGTAAGGGAAATCCTGGAGACAGTAGTGTCGCAGGGCTCCGGAAAGAACGCAAAGATAGAAGGCTACTCTATTGGCGGAAAAACAGCTACATCACAGACACTTCCGAGAAGTGCAAATCGTTATATTTCATCATTCCTTGGATTTGCACCGGCAGAGAACCCACAGGTGCTGGGATTATGCATCATTCATAATCCGCAGGGAATTTACTATGGAGGAACGATTGCAGCGCCGGTGATCAGGAGTATCTTTGAAAATATCCTGCCATATCTGGGAATTGAAAAAGATATTAGTCAGACTGAAACGGAAACTCCGGAAGAGGAATAAACCTGTGAACAGTAACAACCTGTTACCGGGTAAATGAAAATCCTGCCGCCAGGGTTGATAAATAAATAAAAAAGCCTTATACTAAAAGAAATCTGAAAGAGAACAAAACACTTTCAGAAAAAAATGAAAAAACGAAAGAATGAATGAGGTGTGAGATGGAATTTCAAGTTGTAATCCCTGTGCTGATTTCTTTTGCAATCAGCGTTGTATTAGGCCCGATCATCATTCCGTTTCTCAGGAAACTGAAGATGGGACAGACAGAAAGAACAGAGGGCGTACAGTCCCATTTAAAGAAAGCCGGAACACCGACAATGGGTGGTGTGATCTTTCTGATCGCAACTGCAGTGACGGCGTTATTTTATGTCGGTGACTATCCGAAGATCATCCCGGTACTGTTTCTGACAATTGGATTTGGAATCATCGGTTTTCTAGATGATTACCTGAAAGTAGTACTGAAACGATCAGACGGACTGCTTCCATGGCAGAAATTTTCTCTTCAGGTAGTTCTGACTGCGATTTTTGTATTTTATATCGTTAAGTATACAGATATTTCTCTGACAATGAGAATTCCGTTCTGGAGCGGACATTTCCTGAACCTTGGATGGCTGGCAATTCCGGTGCTGTTCTTTGCGGTAATCGGTACTGTAAATGGTGTAAACTTTACAGATGGTCTGGATGGCCTTGCTTCCAGTGTAACTTTGATCGTAGCAGTATTCTTTTCTGTTGTGTCTATCGGAATGAAATCCGGAATTGAACCGATCACATGCGCAGTTGTGGGAAGCCTGATGGGATTTTTACTGTTTAATGTATATCCGGCGAAGGTGTTCATGGGAGATACAGGTTCTCTGGCACTTGGAGGATTTGTTGCAGGTACTGCTTATGTAATGCAGATGCCATTGTTTATCCTGATCGTTGGACTGATCTACCTGGTTGAGGTACTTTCCGTTATCATTCAGGTTACTTACTTCAAAGCAACACATGGAAAGCGTATCTTCAAAATGGCTCCGATCCATCATCACTTTGAGTTATGTGGATGGTCTGAGACACGCGTGGTTGCAGTGTTCTCAGTTATTACAGCAGTTATGTGCATGATCGCACTGCTGGCACTGTAAAAGTAATGTAACTGTGGAAGTACTGAACAGTTACAGATTAATGTAATAGCAACCCGAAAAATCAGCATTGTGCTGATGATAAGGAGGAAAAATTATTATGGAATTACAGGGAAAAAAGGTCCTGGTATTCGGTTCCGGTAAAAGCGGAATCGGAGCATCTGACCTTCTTGCAAAAGTAGGAGCGTCTCCGATCATTTATGACGGAAATGCAGAGATTGATAAAGAGGCAGTCGTACATAAAACAGATGGAACATATCCGGTTACTGTATATGCGGGAGAACTTCCGAAAGAAGTACAGGAGAGCCTTGATCTGGTAGTTTTAAGCCCCGGAGTACCGACAGATCTGCCAATCGTAAAGAGTTTCTATGAGCAGGGACTTCCGGTGTGGGGAGAAGTAGAGTTGGCATACAGAGTCGGAGACGGAGAAGTACTTGCAATTACAGGTACAAACGGTAAGACAACAACTACAGCACTCCTTGGAAAAATTATGCAGGATGCACGTGAGTCTGTATTTGTAGTAGGAAATATCGGAACTCCATATACTTCCAAAGCACTGGAAATGAAATCGAATTCTGTAACTGTGGCAGAAATCAGCAGTTTCCAGCTTGAAACAATCGATGAGTTTGCTCCAAAGGTATCCGCGATCCTGAATATTACAGAAGATCACCTGAACCGTCATCATACAATGGAAGAGTATATCCGTGTAAAAGAGCTGATTACTCAGAATCAGGGGACAGAGGATGTCTGTGTGCTGAATTATGAGGATAAGGTTCTTCGTAAATTTGGTGAGAATCTGACTCCGAGAGTCGTATATTTCTCCAGTGAACGTAAGCTGGATGAAGGCATCTATCTGGATGGAAACAAGATTATCCTCAAAGATGGAGCAAAAGAAATCGAAGTAGTTAAGACAGAAGATCTGAAACTTCTTGGCAAACATAACTTTGAGAATGTAATGGCTGCTGTTGCAATGGCTTATTACGATGGTGTTTCTATGGACAGCATCCGCAAGAGTATATGCGAGTTTACAGCTGTTGCTCACAGAATCGAATATGTGACAGAGAAGAATGGCGTTGTATATTACAATGATTCCAAGGGAACAAACCCGGATGCGGCAATCAAGGGAATTCAGGCGATGAACCGTCCGACATTTCTGATCGGCGGCGGATATGATAAACAGTCAAGCTATGATGAGTGGATCGAAGCTTTTGACGGAAAAGTACGCTATCTGGTTCTGATCGGTCAGACAAAAGAGAAGATTAAAGCGGCTGCCGAGAAACATGGCTTCCATGATATTATTCTTTGTGAGGATCTGAAAGAGGCAGTCAAGGTATGCGCCGAGAAAGCACAGCCGGGAGATGCAGTGTTACTTTCTCCTGCGTGCGCAAGCTGGGGACAGTTTGACAATTATGAGCAGCGCGGAGATATGTTTAAGGAATATGTGAGAAATCTGTAGAATATCTATAAGTAAAGAATCTATGGTCATCTGCCAGCTGACTTTGGAAATCGGACGATTCCAAAAGCTGAATGGCAGGAAGACTATAGAAGATAGATGGAGAATCAGATGGCTCCCGAAAAAGTGGCAGGTTTTTCAAAAAAAGACAGAACAATGCTGGTGCTGGTAGTACTGCTTGCGGCCTTTGGCCTTGCGGTACTGTTCAGTGCAAGTGAATATAATGGCAGAGTACGCTTCGGTGACTCTGCCTATTATTTTAAGAAACAATTATTTGCAACGGCATTAGGACTGTGTGCGATGTATGCAGTTTCTAATATGGATTACCATTTTTTCCTCAGGATTGCGCCGGCAGCATATCTGCTTTCCATGATTTTGTCTACGGCAGTACTTCTGGTCGGACAGGAAATCAATGGCTCAAAGAGATGGCTGAACCTGGGCCCATTGTCTTTTCAGCCGTCTGAGTTTGCAAAGGTGGCGGTAATCCTGTTTCTTGCATGGCAGATCGACAGATCGAAAAAAAGAACGGAAGGCTTCTGGTTTATGTGCAGGACGATGCTTAGTCTGCTTCCAATCGTCGGTCTGGTCGGCTCAAATAATCTGAGTACTGCCATTATCATACTGGGAATAGGCGTTATTCTGATTTTTGTATCAAATCCCAAATATATGCAGTTTATCGGGCTTGGCAGTGCAGGAATCGGATTTGTTGCTATCTTTCTGGCGGCAGAGAGCTATCGTCTGGAACGTCTGGCAATCTGGAAAAATCCTGAGAAATATGAGAAAGGATTCCAGACGATTCAGGGACTGTATGCGATCGGAAGCGGCGGGATTTTTGGCAGGGGATTTGGAAACAGTATTCAGAAGCTGGGCTTTGTTCCGGAAGCGCAGAATGATATGATCTTTTCAATCATATGTGAAGAGATGGGAGTTGCAGGAGCTTCCTTTCTTATTCTTCTGTTTGGAATTCTGCTCTGGCGTCTGGGTGTAACTGCCATGTGCGCAAAAGATCTGGCGGGTGCGCTCATCTGTGGAGGTATCATGGGACATCTGGCGATTCAGGTTATCCTGAATATTGCGGTGGTAACCAATACGATTCCCAATACCGGGATTACTTTGCCATTTGTCAGTTATGGAGGAACTTCGGTCGTGTTTCTTCTTGGAGAGATGGGGCTTGCTTTGAGTGTAAGTAATTCTCAGAGGTTGAGATAAGTGAAATTTTTGCTGCCTTACAGATAGAAAAATGTTGGATG
The DNA here is from genome assembly GCF_052064435.1 of Blautia sp. HCP3S3_B11. NCBI lineage: Bacteria > Bacillati > Bacillota > Clostridia > Lachnospirales > Lachnospiraceae > Blautia > Blautia sp. HCP3S3_B11. Next base: position 105,669 of record NZ_JBQHVP010000007.1, on the reverse strand, counting down.
ACTGGTGTAGTTTAGCCAGAAAATCAAGGGGCAGTCTGTTAAAGGCAGCAGTGATATTACAGAAAGCGTACAACTGTAACATATAATAAGAAAGAACATACACTATAAGGTAAGAGGCCCTTTAGGAGTGAAATGGTTGGATGAGATCCATGTGATGGGCAAATGTTCTCTTAGCGGAGAAATTTTCATACAGGGCTCTAAAAATGCAGCACTTCCAATGATGGCAGCATCGCTGATGCACAGAGGACTCAGCGTTCTGAAAGGCTGCCCCAGGATTTCGGATGTCTTTTGCATGGAAGAGGTTCTGAAAAGTCTTGGAGCAGTAACCTGGTGGGAAGACCACGATCTTTATCTGGATTGTTCTGATGCGGATGGAACAGAGATTCCGGAGATGTACACACGAAGAATGCGTTCTTCAATTATTCTGTTAGGACCGGTTCTTTCCAGAAATAAAAAGTGCCGGATAGGCTATCCTGGAGGCTGTATCATCGGGAAAAGGCCGATAGATCTTCATCTTATGGCGCTCAGGACGCTTGGCGCAGATATAAGTGAGCAAACGTTTTATCTGGATGCAGAATGTAGTAGATTTCAGGGAAAAGATATATATTTTACAAAATCGAGTGTAGGGGCAACGCAGCAGGCAATTCTGGCGGCAGTGATGGCCCAGGGTGTGACAAAGCTGCATAATTGCGCGAAGGAACCGGAAGTTTTCTGGCTTTGCAGGTATTTAAGATCAATGGGAGCGTTGATCAAAGGCGAGGAAACAAAGGAAATTATGATTACCGGGATCAGGGAACTGGGGCCGGGAAACTATACCGTACCGCCTGACAGAATCGTGGCAGGGACGTATCTGTGTGCGGCAGCTGCGACAAGAAGCGAGATTACTCTTAGGAATGTTCCGGAGCAGGAATTGCAGGCATTCCTGGAAGTATATCAGAAAATAGGTGGACAATATCAAGAGAATAGTGGTACACTAGTGGTCAATGGAAAGAGGGCAGTCCAGCCAATCGCACTTGTGGAGACGAAAAACTATCCGGGTTTTCCGACAGACCTTCAGGCTCCTTTAATGGCAGTACTGACAGGGGCACAGGGGCGAAGTTCTATCAGAGAGAATATTTTTGATCAGAGATTTGGCAGCGCTTTTCAGATGAATAAAATGGGTGCTGATATTAAGATAGATGGTAATCAGGCTGTGATTTGCGGCGGCAGACCTCTTACGGGAACACAGGTACAGGCCGGAGATTTAAGAGGCGGGGCTGCATTGATCATTGCGGCGCTTATGGCCGAGGGAGAAACATGTATCACAGAAGCTGAGCTTATCAACAGAGGATATGAGCACATTTGTGAAGATTTACAAGCTTTGGGCTGCAGGATATGGCAGTCTGGCAGCAGAGGATTTGAAGAGTTATGAGAAAAAGTAATTATGGAAAAAGACCTCCTGTGAGTAAGAAAACAAAGAAGATAATGGCAGGAGTGATAGGAGTTGGTATTCTTACTGCGTTGATCGTTTTCTTTTCTTATTATAAAGTAGATTCTGTAGAAGTAAGAGGAACAGATCATTATACGGATGAAGAAGTAAAGAGTATGGTGCTTCGGGGACCGCTGGCTTCGAACTCGGTCCTTGCACCGTTGGTTTACAGCACAACAAATACGGATGATATTGCATACGTGGATGGATTTAAGGTTACGCAGTTAAATCGTAATACGATTTGCATCAGTGTCAAAGAGAAGAAAACGGTAGGATGTATCCGATACCTTGACAGTTATGTTTATTTTGACAGAAACGGGATTTTCGTAGAGGGCTCTCAGAACAGAGATGTGACAGTTCCATATTTTGACGGAATTCAGGTGAATAGTATCGTGATGGATGAGAAGCTGGATATCAAGGGCGATACGGTATTGAATACAGCGGTAGCTTTGTCCACGATTTTTCAGAAGAATGATATGATTCCTGACCACATTCAGTTTGATAACAGCTATTCTGTCAGTCTGATCTATGGTGACATTACGGTGAATCTCGGAAAGGACGAAGACCTGGAAGAGAAGATGAACCGTGTGATCGCGATTCTTCCTAAAATTCAGGGCAAAAAGGGTATTCTTCATATGGAAAGTGTGTCTACGGATTCTAATACTTTTGAGGAAGAAAAGGAAGAAACAGAGATTACAGCTGAGAACTGGAACGGCGGTTATGATGAAGATGGCAATTATACCGGAGATGGAGAGTATGATGAGGACGGCAACTATGTAGGTCCCAAGCCAAAAACTGCTCTTGATGAGGCTATTGAGAACTGGAATGGTGGTTATGACGAAGAAGGAGATTACACCGGAGCAGGTGAATATGACGAATCCGGTAATTATGTAGGACCGAAACCTACACAGGAATCTCTGGATGCAGCGGCTGCTGAGTCAGGAGATAGTTCTGAAGAGGGAGATGGCAGTTACTCAGATGGTCAGAGTTCTGACGGTTCCGGAGATGGAAGCAGTGATTACTCAGCGGATGAAAATGGCAGTTATGATAGTAGTTATGACAGTAGTTATGACAGCAGCTATGATACGGAAAGCTCAGACGGCTATGATGAATATGGAAATTATACAGGTGATGATACTTCATATTAAAATGCCGGATGAAACCGGAAAAAGGGAAAAAACAGCCATATACAGAGGCTGGACAGGCTTTCATTGCCGAAAAAGAGTGAAAAAAGTATAAAAAAACAAAATTAGTGGTTGATTAATTTTCAAAAAAAATATATGATATATCTATATGTAACTTTGATATAAATCACTGAAAAAGGATATCAGATATAAATAAAGGAGGAAGTACGTTGTTAGAGATCATGTCAAACGAGGCTGAATCATCTGCTAAGATCATAGTGATCGGTGTAGGTGGAGCCGGTAATAATGCAGTAAACAGGATGGTGGAAGAGGCCATCGGCGGAGTAGAGTTTGTAGGTGTTAATACTGATAAGCAGGCTTTAACTCTGTGTAAAGCTCCAACTGTACTTCAGATTGGCGAGAAAATTACCAAAGGTCTTGGCGCAGGAGCGCAGCCGGAGGTTGGACAGAAGGCAGCAGAGGAGAGCATTGAGGAAGTAAAACAGTTAATGGAAGGTGCGGATATGGTATTCGTTACCTGTGGTATGGGAGGCGGAACCGGAACAGGTGCTGCACCTGTTATCGCAGCAGCAGCGAAAGAGATGGGTATCCTGACAGTTGGTGTTGTCACAAAGCCTTTCCGTTTCGAAGCAAGAACTCGTATGAACAATGCACTTGCAGGCATTGAGAATCTGAAGAAAGCAGTGGATACATTAATCGTTATCCCGAATGATAAATTATTAGAGGTTGTAGACCGCAGAACAACTATGCCGGAAGCATTGAAGAAGGCAGACGAAGTTCTTCAGCAGGCAGTACAGGGTATCACAGACCTGATCAATCTGCCGGCACTGATCAACCTTGACTTCGCAGATGTTCAGACTGTTATGACTGATAAGGGAATCGCTCATATCGGTATCGGTGAAGCAAGAGGAGATGACAAGGCTATGGAAGCTGTTCAGCAGGCTGTATCTTCTCCACTTCTTGAGACAACGATCAAGGGTGCTACACACGTTATCATCAACATCTCCGGAGATATTTCTCTTATGGATGCAAACGATGCTGCAAGCTATGTACAGGAGCTTACAGGTGAGGAAGCAAATATCATCTTTGGTGCTATGTATGATGATACAGTTGCAGATTATTGCAGAATCACAGTAATTGCAACAGGCCTGAATGATGAGAACCTTCAGCAGACCCCTTTCGGAAAAAGAAGCACAGCTTCTTCCTTTGGTGCAAGAAGACCTTCTTCCACAACAGGAACAGCAACAGCCGGAACAACAACTACAACTGGAAGCAGCATGAACATGCCTAGCTTCAGTCTTCCGACTATGAATGCAACACCGTTCGGAGCAACTAAGACTCCGTCCAGCACTGTTCAGAAAAAAGACATCCAGATTCCGGATTTCTTAAGAAATAGATAATTAACAGATGATTATGTGAAAATAACAAAAGGCATGTCCGATGTGGACATGCCTTTCATAGTATCTTTTATGCACCACAATGACACTGGAAGGTATCACATTTCGTGTCGCAGGAAGCTTTGGCATTGGAGCCTTCTACCTGAATAGAGGAAGCGGTACATTTGCAGTCATCGTTATAGGTACAGTTGTGAGCTTTGCAGTCAATCTGGATTTTTTCACATCCGCAGCTGTTTGTGAAGTTGTTTGTCATGGAGCTGCCGCTGCGTTCCTGGAAACTTCCACAGCTTGTCTCGTTTGCGTTTGTGGCATTTTCACCTGTTACATCAATCTCACCTTTTGAGCAGAGATGGTCTTTGTTGTAGACACATTTGATTGCTGAACATTTAAGAATTGTCATGGTTTAAAGTCCTCCTTTAATATAGAAATAAAAAACCGAAAAGCTTTTATATTACTGAGCAGAAGCGGACAGTAATATGCTTTCAGGAATTAGAATCTCCTGGATTGAAAAAAATATTCGGAATAAAAAATAAAAAAAGTACTTGACGACACAGAAGAAACATGGTATCTTATACAAGTACGTAAGAAAACAAAGCAGAGTTCACTCTCACCTCAGCGCATTTAAGTCAGCGGCTTGGGTTTATATTGCACAGCATTTATGATATTTAGAATTTTATAAAGACACAGAGTTTATTCTGATTGTGTCGGAAATCTGGATATCAGCAGGTGTGATAACTGGGTGTGGATTTTGTCCACGCTTTTTTTATGTAAATATGAGGGCGACGAGAAGTCATTAGAATCTATCTAACAGGTATGGAGGTGCACTACAATTAGCAATTTAATGATTAACGAACAGATCAGAGACAAAGAGGTACGCTTAATCGGTTCGGACGGAGAACAGCTTGGAATCATGTCCGCGAAAGAAGCAATGTTCAAAGCTCAGGAGGCAGGGCTTGACCTGGTAAAAATTGCCCCGCAGGCGAAACCACCGGTATGTAAGATTATCGATTATGGTAAATACCGCTACGAGCTTGCAAGAAAAGAAAAAGAAGCCAAGAAGAAGCAGAAGACCATCGATGTCAAAGAAGTGCGACTTTCTCCAAACATTGATACCAATGACCTGAATACGAAAGTCAATGCCGCCAGAAAGTTCCTCTCCAAGGGTGACAGAGTAAAGGTAACCTTACGTTTCCGTGGTAGAGAGATGGCACATATGGCAAGCAGTAAACATGTACTCGATGATTTTGCAGAACAGCTTGCAGACGTGGCAACAGTGGAGAAGGCACCGAAGGTTGAAGGCAGAAGCATGACCATGTTTTTAACGGAAAAGCGTTAAATATAATAGAGATACAGTTTAAGGAGGAAATTACAATGCCAAAAATTAAAACTTGTAGAGCAGCAGCAAAACGTTTCAAAAAAACAGGTACAGGAAAATTAGTAAGAAATAAAGCTTATAAGAGCCATATCTTAACAAAGAAATCTCAGAAGAGAAAAAGAAATCTGAGAAAATCTACTGTTGTTGATTCTACTAATGTTAAGAGCATGAAGAAAGCATTACCATATTTATAAAATGCGGTTAAACTAAGTATTTATCGAGATAGACGAACAGGAGGAAATTTAAGAAATGGCAAGAATTAAAGGCGGATTAAACGCAAAGAAGAAACATAATCGTACATTAAAACTGGCAAAAGGCTACAGAGGAGCCCGTTCCAAACAGTATAGAGTTGCTAAACAGTCTGTAATGAGAGCACTTGCTAGCTCCTATGCAGGAAGAAAGCAGAAAAAACGTCAGTTCAGACAGCTCTGGATCGCACGTATCAACGCTGCAGCAAGAATGAACGGATTATCCTACAGCAAAATGATGCACGGACTGAAAGTTGCAAACATCGACATCAACAGAAAGATGCTTGCTGAACTTGCAGTAAACGATGCAGAAGGATTTGCAGCACTTGCTGAGATCGCTAAAAAAGCAATTGCATAATTGTCGGTTTTAGAGAGACATAAGATTTGATAAATTAAATCAGAATTTTGAGGTACACATAGAAATTGTTACGGTTTCTGTGTGTACCTTTTTTAATGCATTTTTTGATGAATGGGATAAAATTGCGTGCGCAGTACGATCAAGTGTCCATGAAAGACGGAAAAATCTTAAATTTCCATAAAGTTTTTCTTGCATGGTCAAATATATGGTGATATAATTCAAAACAGCAACATATTAAAGTGTCAGTGGAAGCCAAAGCCGGCTGGGAACCCAGTTGGCTTTTTGTTACTTTTCAGTTCCTCTACATAATAAATGAACTTGCGGAATTTATCACATCAAAAATGATGTATCAGGTGGAATGAATGGTAACGGAAGCTAATCTTATGAGCCGTAAGAGGGACGAAAGGACTGACAAAATATAAGGAGGATTTTATTATGAAAAACCTGAAAAAAATCATCAGTGTTACTGCGGCAGCAGCAATGGTAATGTCAACAGTTGCACCTGTATCTGTATTTGCAGACGATGCTACATTTAAGATCGGTGGAATCGGACCTGTAACCGGAGCAGCAGCAATCTATGGACAGGCTGTAAAGAATGCAACAGAGCTTGCAATCAATGAAGTAAACGAAGACGGCGGAATCAACGGATATCAGGTAGAGTTCAAATTTGAAGATGATGAAAACGATGCTGAGAAATCCCTGAACGCTTACAACGCATTAAAAGACTGGGGAATGAACATCCTGGTTGGTACAGTTACTTCCACACCTTGTGTAGCTGTAGCAAATGAAACAGCAGCAGACAATATGTTCCAGCTTACTCCATCCGGATCTGCAACAGAGTGTGTTGCTAATCCGAACGTATTCCGTGTATGCTTCTCTGACCCGAACCAGGGTACTGCAGCAGCTCAGTACATTGGAGAGCATAAACTTGCTACAAAAGTAGCTATTATCTACGATAGCTCTGATGTATATTCATCAGGTATCACACAGAACTTCACAGCAGAAGCAGCTAATCAGGGTATTGAAATCGTATCTTCCGAAGCATTCACTGCTGATAACAATAAAGACTTCTCTGTACAGCTTCAGAAAGCAAAAGACGGTGGTGCTGAATTAGTATTCCTTCCGATTTATTATACAGAAGCTTCCCTGATCCTTGCACAGGCAGACAGCATGGGATTTGAAACTAAATTCTTCGGATGCGACGGTATGGACGGTATCCTTGGTGTAGAAAATTTTGATACATCTCTTGCAGAGGGGCTGATGCTTCTTACACCATTTGCAGCAGATTCTACAGATGAGAAAACCCAGAACTTTGTAAAAACATACAAAGATGCTTACAAAGACACACCAAACCAGTTCGCAGCAGATGCTTATGATGCAGTATACGCAGTCAAAGCAGCAGCAGAAAAAGAAGATGTAAAAGCAGACATGGATGTTGCAGATATCTGTGCAGCACTTGAAAAAGGTATGACCGAGATCACACTTGAAGGTGTTACAGGTGACGAGATCACATGGACAGAAGACGGTGAGCCGAACAAAGCTCCGAAAGCTGTAGAAATCAAAGATGGTGCTTACGCAGCAATGGAATAATGAAATTGAAATAACTGAAAAGATTTCATAAGAAATAAAATGCGATTGTTCCTGGAGTGGACAATGGTTGTATGCCAACGGGGCTGTCTGAATTATGCAGACAGCCCTGTTGCCTAATACGTTATTACATTAATGCGTTAATGACAGATTTACTTTTGGCAAAATAAACAAGACAGATTTCGCTAAAGGCAAATCTGCCAGTTTTACACACAATAAAATTATTTAAATATAAGAAAGGAAAGACTTCTATGAGTAGTTTTATATCATATCTTATCAGTGGTATCAGCCTCGGAAGTGTATATGCGATCATCGCTCTTGGTTATACCATGGTATACGGAATCGCTAAAATGCTGAACTTCGCTCATGGAGATGTTATCATGGTCGGCTCTTATGTAGTTTATGTCGCAGTCAGCGGCATGGGATTAAATCCGATTTTAGCCATCCTGCTGTCCATTATCATCTGTACACTCATGGGCGTTGTGATCGAAGGCGTTGCGTATCGACCACTGCGTAATGCAGCTTCACCTCTGGCTGTTCTGATCACAGCAATTGGTGTCAGCTACCTGCTTCAGAACGTGGCCCTTCTGATCTGGGGAGCAGATACCAAATCATTCAGTAACGTGATCAGTCTTCCATCCCTGAAACTTGCAGGTGGTTCTATCGTGATCACTGGTGTAACCATCGTAACCATTATCGGTGGTATCCTGATCATGGCAGGTCTGATGCTCTTTATCAGCAAGACAAAAACAGGACAGGCAATGCTTGCCGTATCTGAGGATAAAGGCGCTGCCCAGTTAATGGGTATTAACGTAAACAAAACAATCTCCATTACTTTTGCAATCGGTTCCGGACTTGCAGCAATCGCAGGTGTGCTTCTCTGCTCTGCATACCCGTCTTTGACACCATATACAGGTGCTATGCCTGGTATCAAAGCATTCGTTGCAGCTGTATTTGGCGGTATCGGATCTATCCCGGGAGCCTTTATCGGAGGTGTTGTTCTGGGTATCCTGGAGATTTTTGGTAAAGCTTATATCTCTTCACAGATGGCTGATGCCATTGTATTCGGTGTTCTGATCGTAGTTCTGGTTGTGAAACCTACCGGTATTCTTGGTAAGAACATTCAGGAGAAAGTGTGAGGTGGCAGACATGGAAAAGAAGAAATTAAACAAAACAACAAAAAGCAATCTCATTACATACGGAATGGTTCTTGCAGCATATCTGATCGTACAGGGAATGATCGCAGGGAATCTGCTTTCCAACCTGATGCAGGGTCTGTTGGTGCCTCTTTGTGTATATATTATCCTGGCACTTTCTCTGAACCTGACGGTTGGTATTCTGGGTGAGTTAAGTCTTGGACATGCCGGATTTATGTGTATCGGTGCTTTCACCAGTGCAGCATTTACAAAGGCAACTATGGATACATTTACAAATGCAGGACTTCGTTTCTTCGTTGCTCTGATCATCGGAGCTGTATGTGCAGGTATCTTTGGATTCCTGATCGGTATTCCTGTACTTCGTCTGAAAGGTGACTACCTTGCTATCGTAACACTGGCATTTGGTGAGATCATTAAGAATATCATCAATGTGCTTTATGTAGGAATTGACAGCAACGGAATCCATTTTTCCATGAAAGACCAGATGTCTCTTGGAATGGAGCCTGGTGGAAAAATGATCATCAGTGGTGCCATGGGTATCACAGGTACACCGAGACAGTCAACCTTTACTATAGGTGTGATTCTGATCCTGGTTACTTTATTCGTAGTTTTGAACCTGATCAATTCCAGAGACGGACGTGCGATCATGGCAATCCGTGATAACCGTATTGCAGCGGAATCAATTGGTATTGATATCACAAAGTATAAACTGAAAGCATTTGCAATCTCAGCAGCATTAGCCGGTATCGGCGGTGTGCTTTATGCTCATAATCTTGCAACTTTAACAGCACTTCCGAAGAACTTCGGTTATAACATGTCTATCATGTTCCTGGTATTCGTAGTTCTCGGTGGAATTGGAAATATGCGTGGTTCTATTATTGCGGCAGTGATTCTGAACCTTCTTCCTGAGCTTCTGCGTGGACTCAGTGATTACCGTATGCTGTTCTATGCAATCGTGCTGATCGTAATGATGCTGATCAACTGGGCACCTAAGGCAATCGAGATGAGAGAGCGTCTTTTCAGTAAATTTAAGAAAAAGGAGGCATAAGCTATGGCATTGCTGGAAGTAAATCATTTAAATATTTCATTCGGCGGTCTTCATGCAGTGGATGATTTCCATGTCTCCATCGAGAAAGGACAGCTTTATGGTCTGATCGGTCCGAATGGTGCCGGTAAGACTACAATCTTTAACCTTCTTACAGGTGTGTATAAGCCGGACGAGGGAATCATCAATCTGGACGGACAGGATATCACCGGAAAGAGTACCATTGATATCAACAAGGCGGGAATCGCCAGAACATTCCAGAATATCCGTCTGTTCCATCAGATGAGTGTGCTGGACAATGTAAAGGCAGGACTTCACAATCATGATAAATACAGCCTTTTTACAAGTATTGTACATACTCCGAAATACTTTAAGGTTGAGAAAACCATGAATGAGGAAGCAATGAAGCTTCTTAAAGTGTTTGATCTGGACAAAGAGGCAGATATCCTTGCATCCAACCTTCCTTATGGTAAACAGAGAAAGCTGGAGATTGCCAGAGCACTGGCAACAAAGCCGAAGCTTCTTCTTCTGGATGAGCCGGCTGCAGGTATGAACCCCAATGAAACTGAGGAACTGATGGATACCATCCGTTTTGTTCGTGATAACTTTGATATGACCATTCTTCTGATCGAGCATGATATGAAGCTGGTTTCAGGTATCTGTGAGGAGCTGACTGTACTGAACTTCGGTCATGTTCTGAGACAGGGCAAGACTTCAGATGTGCTCCATGATCCGGAAGTTATCAAGGCATATCTTGGAGAATAGGAGGAGAGACAGATGGCATTACTGGAAGTACAGGACATACAGGTTTATTATGGAATGATTCAGGCATTGAAGGGTGTTTCTTTCTCTGTAAATGAAGGTGAAGTTATTGCTCTGATCGGTGCCAATGGTGCCGGTAAGACTACTACTCTGCATACAGTGACAGGGCTTCTTCGTGCAAAATCAGGACATATTATTTATGACGGACAGGATATCACAAAGGTTCCGCCTCACAAGATCGTAACAATGGGTATGGCACATGTTCCGGAAGGAAGACGTGTGTTTGCAAATATGACTGTTCTTCAGAATCTGAAGATGGGTGCTTTTACAAGATCTGATAAAAATGAGATTGATGCGACCATTGAGAAAGTATATAAACGTTTTCCGCGTCTGAAGGAACGTCAGAATCAGACTGCAGGTACCTTAAGTGGTGGTGAGCAGCAGATGCTCGCCATGGGACGTGCGCTGATGAGCCAGCCGAAGATCATTCTGATGGACGAGCCGTCCATGGGCCTTTCACCGATCTTTGTAAATGAGATCTTTGATATCATTAAAGAGGTAAGTGAGAGTGGAACAACGGTTCTTCTGGTTGAGCAGAATGCGAAGAAGGCTCTTTCTATTGCTGACAGAGCTTATGTCCTTGAGACCGGAAGGATTACACTGGAAGGTAAGGCAAGTGATCTTCTTCATGATGAATCTGTTCAGAAGGCTTATCTTGGAGAGTAAGAAAGAACTTAACTGTAGAGTGCTTTTGTGTTAGAATATATATAGAATTATAGAGATATCAGGGTCAAAAGGGAAGTATTTTGGCCCTGATACTGCATATGGCAAGGAGGGATTTTATGGAGAATTTTGTAATTACCATTGCGAGACAGTATGGAAGCGGCGGACGTACCGTCGGTAAGATGCTGGCAGAGAAACTGGGAGTTTCTTTCTATGACAAGCAGATCATTCAGATGGCTTCTGATGAGAGCGGGATTGATGTGAAGCTTTTTGGACAGGTAGAGGAGGGTTCCAGTGTGAAGCCGTCTCTGTTTAATAAGACTGGATTATATAAGGGGGAACTGATCACACCAGATCAGAAGGGATTTGTTTCTGATGAGAATATTTTTAATTATCAAGCGAAGGTTGTAACGGATCTGGCAGAGAAGGAGTCCTGTGTGATCGTTGGACGTTGTGTGAACTATATATTTAAGGACAGACAGAATACTCTGAGAGTGTTTGTTCATGCACCGTGGGATTTCCGTATGGAGCAATCACGGGAGAAGATCAGTGGAAGTGATGAGGAGATTGAGAAGTTTCTTCATAAAGATGATAAGCGGAAGCAGGACTATTATCGGAAATTTGCCGGTGGGGACTGGAGTGATGCGACGAATTATGACTTGTGTCTGAATGCAGGTAAATTAGGATTTGAGAAATGTGTAGAGGCGATTCTGGCGCAGATGGAAGTTATGGGAATTAAATAATAGTTTTATGAAAGGCAGTCTCTTTTGAAGAGGCTGCTTTTTTGAATAAGGGACGCACTGAAAAATAGTTTATTGATAAGATGAAATATCCCCGGCAGATTTTATTTAGCCGAGGATGTTTGTTAAATGTTGTTTTTGATTTTGTTTTGGTATTCTTTGAGTGTTTTTTCGTAGCCCATATCGCTTAGTTCGTAGAAGTGTTCTCCCTGGATTTCGGTTGGGAGGTATTGCTGGTCTACGTAGTGGTTTGGGTAGTCGTGGGCGTATTTGTAGCCGATGCCGTGGCCCAGTTTCTCATGGCCGCCGTAGTGGGCATCCTGAAGGTGGGACGGGACGGTGGTTTTGGTGCGTTTAACGGAGTCCATGGCAGCGAAGATAGCATTAACTGAGGAATTACTCTTAGGGGCGCAGGCCATGTAGGTGACTGCCTGAGAGAGGATAATCTGCGCTTCAGGCATTCCAACACGTTCTACTGCCTGTGCAGCTGCGACTGCTACGCAGAGGGCCTGAGGATCAGCATTTCCGATGTCTTCGGAGGCGAGGATCATGATTCGCCTTGCAATGAATTTGACGTCTTCTCCGGCGTAGAGCATTTTTGCCAGGTAGTAGACAGCTGCGTCAGGGTCGGAGCCTCGCATGCTTTTGATGAAGGCGGAGATGATGTCGTAGTGGTTGTCTCCGTTTTTGTCGTAGCGGACAACTCGTTTCTGGATGCACTGGGAAGCGACGTCCAGGGTGATGTGGATGAGTCCGTCTTCGCTTCGTGGGGTGGTGAGAATGCCCAGTTCTATTGCGTTAAGGGCGTTTCTGGCGTCACCGCCTGCCATGTCTGCAAGAAAGTCCAGGGCGTCTTCGTCTATCTGGGCTTTGTAATTTCCCATTCCTTTGGTCTTATCGTTGACTGCGCGGAGAATGAGTTCTTTGACTTCGGAAATCTCCAGAGATTTCAGTTCGAAGATGATAGATCGGGAGATTAAAGCGGCGTTGACCTCGAAGTATGGGTTTTCAGTGGTTGCTCCGATGAGAATAATGGTTCCGTCTTCCACAAATGGAAGGAGATAGTCCTGTTGGCCTTTGTTGAAGCGGTGAATCTCGTCGATGAAAAGGATAGTCTTCTTACCGTACATGCCGAGGTTCTGCTGGGCTTCTTTGACAACGGCTTCCATGTCTTTTTTGCCGGCTACGGTGGCGTTGATCTGGGTGAATTCAGCGCTGGTAGTATTGGCGATAACTTTTGCCAGAGTAGTCTTTCCGGTTCCCGGAGGACCGTAGAAGATGACAGAGGTCAGTTTATCTGCTTTGATAGCTCTGTATAATAAGGTATTTTTTCCGATGATGTGCTGCTGACCAACAACTTCATCGAGCGTGGTAGGACGCAGTCTGGATGCAAGAGGGGATTCCTGATCCAGAGTTTTTGATTTTGCATATTCAAATAAATCCATGATTTTTCTCCATAAAAATTGAATATTAGTGATATGTTTTGTGAGTAATGATATAAGAACATATATTTGCTATAGTATAACGTATCCTGGAAATTTTGTAAAGATTGCAGGTTTTAACCAAACTGCGGAGCAGTTATTTGGTGTAGAGCTACGTAGCGAAGCGGATGCTTTTATCCGCTTGACTGAGATTGGACATCGATATGAGAAAGGCTATAAAAAGGAGAAGCTTTATAAAAGCTCCTCCATAATCTTTCCATATATTTCCTGATAGTGTGTAGACCATTTCTGGCAGATTGATTTTGCAGCGTCCAGATTTGGGGCGGCAATGTTCAGATCAATCAGGGAATGTCCTTTTTCAATCAACTGACATCTTACAGAATAGGTGCCCTGTTTGGTGATGTAATAATCTGCAGGGGTAACAATTCGTTCCTGGGCTTTAAATCCTGTGGATTTTAGGTACTCTCTGACCTCTTGTTTGATTTCAGGAGAGACATCTTTCTGAAAAAAGGCAAGGGTTTTTTTGCCATCCTCGGTAATTCGGTAATGGGAGGTGTTGGAACGGGTATCCATGGTGATCAGTTCAGCTTCCACAAGCTCAGAAATTGCCTGCTGAAGATGGAAATAATTTGTATATTCCCGATCTAGGATGAACTCTGAAATCTGAGAGTTAGTCAGAGTATCCTCTGTATTCTGAAGCATGTATAACACGATTAATTTGTAAATAGTGAATGGTGTTGACAATTAGTTACCTCCTTTGCATGAAGTTGCAGAGAATAGTCTTTTTATACGTTTGAGTTAATTATAACTGCTTTTTCCTCACAGTCAATGAGATTCTGTTTACAGATAAAATACTTTCCCTGAAAACTTTCTTCTTCTTTCATTCTGTGATGCAGCATATTTAATACTTCACGTTTCCGGCCTGCCCAGAGTGGTGCGATCAGCAGATCTTTTGGACCATCACCGGTAATACGGTGAATAACGATATCCGGGCGCAGATGTTCGAGACATTTGATCAGAAGTGAAAGATATTCATCTCTTTCATAAGTCCGGAACATTCCCCTCTCATAATCCGCAGACAGATCTGTGCCTCGCAGGACATGAAGAAGTTGAAGCTTGATTCCCTGAATATCCATCTGATTCAAATATTCCATAGTCTTAAGGATATCGTCTGTACTCTCTCCCGGCAGTCCGAGAATCGTGTGTATGATGACTTCAATGCCTTCTTTTCGCAGACGTTGAACGGCATCATCAAAAACAGAAAGCCGATATCCTCTGCGGATATACTGAGCAGTGGATTCGTGAATCGTCTGAAGTCCAAGCTCCACCCATACAGGCTTCTGTTTATTAAGCCTGGACAAAAGTGCCACGATTTCCGGACTGAGGCAATCCGGTCTGGTGCCGATGGAAAGTGCGACAATCTTAGGATGTGAGATTGCTTCTGTAAAAATTTTCTCCAGGTATTCTACAGGAGCGTAGGTATTTGTATATGCCTGAAAATATGCGATATATTTATGAATTGGTCTTTTCTGTGAAAGAATACTGATCTGGCTTTCAATCTGATTTGTGATGGAAAGTGCTGCATCAGCAGCGAAATCACCGCTGCCTCCTGCACTGCAGAAGATGCAGCCACGGGTTCCAATCTTACCGTCTCTGTTTGGACAGGTCATTCCGCCATTTAAAGTTACTTTGTATACTTTTTCACCGAAACGTTCTCTCAACATATAGTCGAGGGAATGGTACGGCTTTTCACCCCATTTTCTCATACGTTATGAGCTGAGTCTGATGAAGTGCTGTCAACAGATGTTGTTTCCGAAAGTACATTTTCAGCAGTAGCAGCAGTTTCGGCGGAAATGCTTTCTGGACAGTCTGTTTCTGTATCATTTTCCTTCGGAATATAATTGTCGAAGATTTTTACCAGAAAATGTCCATTGATAAATGCCTCCAGTGCAAAGCCCAACAGAATCAGAAGCATGATCATGATAGACTGCACACGGAAATTCTGGATCAAAAATACGGCAGCAGGTGCTGCTGTGATGACAGCCATCAGGATAGTGTATGGGAGGTGACGGATCGCCATCAGGAGTGCGTTTCGGAATGTGTTTTTGATCGAATTATAAAATTTGGCAAGTACCGGATAGATGTAAAGAAAAACTATCAGATACAGAAAAGCAAAGGCAATAAGAAGAATATACAGTACCTTTGACATAGAACCGGTCATATTTGTGACGATGTTCAGGTCAACATAAAGAACTGCGCCGACAGCAAGCATGATCAGATTGATGATCGTCGCCTGTCTGAAATTCTGTTTAAATGATTTGAAGAAACTTCTGACAATGTATGATTCCTCGTTGCGGGCCATTTTCAGGGTGACATAGTGAAGTGCAGTCAGTGATGCACCGATGGTTACGACTGGAAGACAACAGATCAGGAAGACGATATTAAGGATCATAAGGTCTGCCACATGTCCCATGACGGTAAAGAATTTGTTGTCCATGTTAAATAATTTGTCCATTCTTTTGAATTCTCCTTTTATTGTATGGTGTGCTGCGCAGCAGTAATTCAGAATGTTACTGTTTCCTTTATGTGTCCTTCAGCATCGATAATTATTTCTGACAGGCTGGGGAGCGGTGTTCTGATATAAGCAGACAGTAACTTTAAGTGAATTGCCGGTATAAACTGTGAACGGTCTTGCCACGGAAAATCTGCACAAGGTTTATATATTAGTATAACGAATCGGGTGGGAAAAAGCAAACCTTTTTATGTAACCAGAAGCTGGTCTGCAGTGACGAAAACATAACCTTTTTGACTGAAGAGGTCAGCAATCTGCAAGGCAGCATCTACAGAGGTCTGGTAACCGTCATGCATAAGGATAATGGAATCATCATGGACTTCTTTCTCCGCAATAGAGAGGATACAGCTGACATTCTGGCTTTTCCAGTCAAGAGTGTCCACATCCCAGAATACGGGCAGCATATCCACGGATAATTCCATATCTTTGATCCATGCACCGAAAGGTGGGCGTACGTAAGAAGGGTAGACCCCTGTGGCTTCATAGATCCGGTTATTGGTTTTTTCAATTTCCATACGTGCTTTCTGTGCTGGAATTTTATTCAGTTGTACATGATCCCAGGTATGATTGCCAATCAGGTGACCGTCTGTTTGCATTTGCTGAAGGATATCTTCGTTTCCTTCGATATTCTCCCCGATTACAAAAAAAGAAGCCTGGATATTCCGCTCACGCAGACCATCCAGAAGCAGTGGGGTGTATCTGGCATTGGGACCATCGTCAAAGGTCAGTGCGATCCTTGGGGACTCCAGAGCTTCGGAGTCTGCAGGAATGGAGGACTGTTTCAACAGAGAAAGCATCCCTGGTCCTGCAAGTTCTGTAAAAATCTGTATTCGTCTGTCTGTATCAGAAAAGAGGAGAAATAAAAGGGTAAATAGTACAGCTGAAAACGTGAGGATTTGTTTCATAATTAAAATACTCCTTATGAACAGTAACTGATTATGCAAGACCACATTACATTATATGAAAAAAACAAAGCAAAACATACCGATTTATTGTATAATAGATAAGACATTCAACAGATCTTTTACAGACAAACTGTTGATTGGACGAAAGCAGTAATGTGGATGAAGAAAGTCCACTGAAATAAGACAGGGAGAAAAAGATGAAAAAGAAACATACAAATCTGGTCGTCTTTCTGGTACTGGCAGGGATACTGGTCGTTTTTTATATGACAGGAGAATCTTATTATGAAGGCCTGACAGGCAAAAGCAGCCAGGAAAAAGAAAGCACTGAAGTATACCAATATAAATATGACATGATCGTAGACGGACCGGATTCTCCGTTCTGGCAGGCTGTTTACAATTGTGCTCAGGAATGGGCACAGCAGAATGATGCGATCCTTGAATTAAAAGGAAGCGGCAAGGAGAGCAGCTATAATAAACTGGATTACATGAACATGAGTATTGCATCCAATGCAAATGGGATCATTCTTCAGTACAGCGGAGAGCAGGGGCTGGAGTCGAAAATCAATGAAGCTGTTCAGAAAGGAATCCCGGTTGTTACAGTAATGAGTGATGCGGTTCGCAGTAAACGACAGAGTTTCGTAGGGGTAAGTGATTACCAGCTTGGAAGTGCTTATGGGGAAAAAGTTGCCGAATATGTGACAAAAGATACCAAAAGTATTCTAATCCTGCTGAAACGAAACATTGATGACATGAATCAGAGTCAGATTTATACACAGATCAGTAATGCAGCTCAGGCAAAAGCAGATTCTGCGGACAGCATTCAGATAACGGGAAAGAATCTTCTGTCAACAGGAACCTTTGAGACGGAGGAAGCGGTAACAGACATTTTTCAGCAAAAAGACAAGATACCGGACATTCTGGTATGCATGGATGAAGAAACCACAGAGTGTGCAAGACAGGCAGTGCTGGACTTTAATCTGGCGGGGAAAGTTACGATTATCGGCTACTACAGCTCCGAGGATATCCTTACAGCAGTGGAAAAAGGTGTGATTTCCGTTACCTGCGATGTGGACACGGATCAGCTGGGCAGGTACAGTATTGAGGCACTTACAGAATATCAGAAAGAGGGAAGAACAAATTCCTATTATAATGTAGATATTAATTTTCTGGATAAGAAAGCAGTATGTGAAATGAGAAAGGAGGAGCGGACACAGTGAAACAGATACGCTGGAAATACCTTTCTCTGGTCAGCAAGATTGTTATAGAAGTGGGAATGATCGCAATTCTTTTATTTGCCATGAATATGATCTTTTATGTGCGGATCAATAATTCCATGCAAAAGCTGGACAATGTTTATGCCAGCAATGCAGAACTTACAGAGCTTTCCCAGATATTTGAAAAAGTACAGGATAACATGTACGATTATCTAAAAGTAAAAAGCTCTCAGGTGTTGCTGGACTATTATCAGAATGAAGCAAAATACAGAAATCAGCTGGAGAAACTGAATGAAGAGAATATCAATGATTCAGTGAAACTTCTGGAGCGTAATATCAGAAAGATGTCGGAAACTTATCTGGATTATACGGCAGAGACCGTAGCTGCCAAACGAGGCAGAAATGTAGAGAAATATAAACGGAAATATGATGAAGCAACGAAACTTTACGGATATATTCAGAGTTCTATTGATGAACTGAACAATCTGATGTTTCAGGAGAATTCCAGCACCTATTCTGTACTTCGCGCAGTGATGCGCTATCTGGAGATCAGTAATACGATCATTATGTTTGTGATTGTAGCAGGTGGAATGATTCTTCTGATCCTGGCGACCAGAAAAATGTTTGTTTCTCTTTCCAACATGGCAGAGACAGCACAGTTGGTAGGTCAGGGAAATTTCCGGGTAAAAATGCATGATACCGATGCACAGGATGAGCTTGGAATGGTGACCAGAGCGTTTAATACAATGGTGGAGAATCTGGATCTGTATATGGCGAGAACAAAAGCCAGTATGGAGAAGGAGCAGCAGATGATGGAGAGAGAGCTTCTTATGGAGAATCATCTGAAAGAAGCACAGCTGAAATATCTGCAGTCCCAGATCAATCCGCATTTTCTTTTTAATTCTCTGAACGCAGGAGCACAGCTTGCCATGATGGAGGATGCCGAGCAGACGGGAATTTTTGTAGAAAAAATGGCAGATTTTTTCCGCTATAATGTCAAAAAGGGGCAAGAGGATGCGACTCTCGGTGAGGAACTGGAAGCAGTCGACAATTATATTTATATTCTGAATGTCCGCTTTGCCGGAGATATTCATTTCAGCAAAGATGTGGATGAATCTCTGGAGAATGTCAGAGTTCCGAGCATGATCCTGCAGCCTGTTGTGGAGAATGCGGTAAATCATGGAATCCGCGATATCGAATGGGAGGGGAAAATCCATCTCACAGTTACGGGAGACGCAGATTATATCCGAATCAGTGTAAAGGATAACGGAAAAGGAATGACACCTGAGCAGATAGAAGGCGTTCTGACCGGAAATAAGAAATATAAGAAGGAAGAGGGCGATTCTACAGGAATTGGTATGAACAATGTGATCAGCCGTCTGGAACTGTATTATGAGGAAACAGGGCTTGTGGAGATTAACAGCGAAGGAGAAGGAAAAGGAACGGAAGTTGTGATTTATATACCAGTAAATTAACCGGATCAGGTAAGCTGAGAATATATGGGGAGAAGAGCAATGTACAGAATTTTGTTGGCAGATGACGAAGGTATTATGCTGGAATCATTAAAGAAGATTATTGAGTCTGAATATGGAAATGAATGTGAAATCCATTGTGCAAAGTCAGGAAGAGCGGTAGTGGAGACTGCACAGGCATATCCGCCGGATATCTGTTTTATGGATATTCAGATGCCGGGGATCAGCGGAATACAGGCAATCAGAGAGATTAAGAAGTTTAACAGCTCGGCTGTTTTTGTGATCATTACGGCATATGACAAATTTAACTATGCGAAAGAAGCAGTCAGTTTAGGAGTTGAAGAATTTCTGACCAAACCTGTAAATAAAAAAGTGATCCTGGAAACCTGTGCGAAAATGATGGCAAAAGTGGATCAGACACGCCAGAAGAGGAGTGATGACCTCCGCATCAGGGAGAAGCTGGAGACAGTCGTGCCGATGATTGAAAGTGGGTATATCAATAATATCCTCCTGCAGGATGATTTTGTTACTTATCAGGATAATTATACAGAACTTCTCGATATCCATGAGAAATATGGATATATGATGGTGGTGGAATTTGGCGATTCGCTGGAGAACGGAGTACTGAGCAATGCAGTGGGAGCTAGCGTGAAAGCAAACAAATTCTATTCCACTTTCCGTGAGATCGCACAGGATTTCTTTGAATGTCTGGTAGGTCCGATCATGGGAAACAGGATCGTACTGCTGGTTCCATATGAAAATGCGAGAGAAGATTATGAAGAACGTGTTGCCATTGTCACAAGAGCCAGAAATATGGTACATAAATTCGAAAACAGGATTGACAGTATATTCCGCTGCGGAATCGGCAGAGTCAAAGATCTGGGAAGTGTGAAAGAGTCTTTCCAGGAAGCTGTGGTTGCGCTCAGAGAAAGTACCAGCCATGTGGTGCATATAGAGGATGTACCTGTGGTACAGAAATACGATGGTGAATATCCAAGAGATCTGGAGAGCAGATATCAGAAACGTATTCTGGAGAAAGATGTAGCAGGGGCACTGAACTGTGCAAATGGTTTCATCGAATGGATGAAAGGGCAGGCAGCAGTTGATAGAGAGGATGCAGAGATTAAGATTCTTGAACTCGTAATGGATGCGGAGCGAAGGGCTTTCTTTGCGGGAACCATGAAATATAATATCAATGACAGACGCAGTTATATCAGGGAACTTCAGGCATGTCCGGATATGGAGAGCCTGCGTAACTGGTTTCTGGATAAAACAAGAGAAATCTGCACAAAGATGGAGGATTCCAAAGAGAAAGAGGCAGTCAGCGTAATTGACAGGGCAAAGGCATATATTGATGAGAATTTCCGCAAAGATATTTCTCTGGATGATGTTTCCAGAGAGGTAGATATCAGTCCATACTATTTCAGCAAACTGTTTAAGCAGGAGACAGGCAAAAATTTTATTGAGCATCTGACAGAAATCCGTCTGAAAAATGCCAGAAATCTTCTTCAGAATTCGCAGCTTTCCATTAAAGAGATATGCGCAGAATCCGGATATAGTGACCCGAATTATTTCAGCAGGATATTTAAGAAATATGAAGGTGTTACACCAAGTGAGTTCAGGGAGAGATTAGGTTGATGAGGGGACATAGAATGGAAAAGAATGACAGAATTAAGAAATTGGTGCTGGGGATACTGGTACTCTGTGTGGGAATGGTATTTCTGGCAGGATGCGGTTCTGTGCAGGAAAAGGATTCAGCAGAGACAGAAGAAACAGCATCAGCAGGAAAAGAAGAGCACAAAATTCAGATAGGACTTACGGTGGATTCTTTTGTTATTGAAAGATGGATTCGAGACAGAGATGTGTTTGTGGCAACTGCCAGGGAACTTGGGGCAGATGTCAATGTGCAGGATGCAGGTGCGGATGCAGAAGAACAGATCAGTCAGATTGAGTACTTTATCAGTAAGCAGGTGGATGTGATCGTTGTGATCGCTAGAGACTGCGGTGTGCTTTCCGATGTAGTCCAGAAAGCACAGAATGCCGGAATCCCTGTAATCTCCTATGACAGAATGATCAATAATGCAAACACAGATTTCTACATTTCCTTTGATAACAGGAAGGTTGGAGAAATCATGGCGCAGGCGCTGATCGATGCAATTCCGCAGGGCGGTGACATTTTTATGATCCAGGGTTCCTCGTCAGACAATAATGTCAAAATGCTTAAAGAGGGGTTTGACGATACACTTGAAGATACAAACCTGAATGTGGTTTACGAGGCAAACTGTGATGGATGGACTGCAGAGCTGGCAGTGGGATATGTGGAAGAAGCACTGGAAAAATATCCGCATGTGAAAGGGATCATGTGCGGAAACGATGACATTGCCAGCCAGGTGGTGCAGGTTCTTGCCGAGAATCAGCTGGCGGGAAATGTAGTTGTTATCGGTCAAGATGGCGATCTGGCAGCCTGTCAGCGTATTGTAGAAGGAACACAGTATATGACTGCTTTTAAATCTATTGAAGATCTGGCAAGGGAGGCAGCAAAATATGCGGTTGAGATCGGAAGCGGCAGAGAGGCTTCTGAACTGGAGGGAGTCACTGAGAAAGTGAATGATGGAACCTACGATATTCCGTCCAAGGTTCTGGATCCTATTGCTGTGACAAGAGAGAATATTGATGAGGTGATCATAGACGGAGGATTCCACCGCAGAGATGAAGTGTATCTGAATGCGGAGTATAATTAGTAATTAGCACATATTGGATTTTTCAGACTACATACTAGCACAATTTTGTGACAAAAATGTCCTGTTGCATACAGGGCATTTTTTATTTTGCCCGAAATGTCTTGTTTCTTGTCAACCATGTCCAGATATCCTTATGCTATAGTAACATCATCAAGAAAACGTGAACAACGTAAAAAAGAAACGGAGGATTTTTACAATGAGAAAGAAAGTCGTATCAGCAATTCTTTGTGCATCAATGGTAGCAGGAATGGTAGTTATCCCGGGTGTAGCTGTTAAAGCGGATGACAAAAAAGTAATCGGTGTTACAATGCCTACCAAAGACCTTCAGAGATGGAATCAGGACGGCGAGAACATGAAGAAAGAGCTGGAAGCAGCAGGCTACGAAGTAGACCTTCAGTATGCATCTAATGACGTAAGCACACAGGTTTCACAGCTTGAGAACCAGGTAGCTAACGGATGTGACCTTCTGGTTGTAGCATCTATCGACGGAAGCAGCCTTGGCGAGCCACTGAAACAGGCAAAAGAAGCAGGAATCCCGGTTATCTCTTATGACCGTCTGCTTATGAACTCAGATGCAGTTACATACTATGCAACATTCGATAACTACAAAGTAGGCCAGAAACAGGGCGAATACTTAGTAGATGCACTTGATCTTGACAATCAGGACGGACCGTTCAACATCGAGCTGTTCACAGGTGATCCTGGTGATAACAACTGTAACTTCTTCTTCGGCGGAGCAATGGATGTACTTCAGAAATACATCGACGAAGGCAAACTGGTAGTTAAATCCGGACAGACAGAGTTCGAGCAGGTTGCAACTGCTAACTGGGACAGTGCAAAAGCTCAGGACAGAATGGATACAATCATCGCTGGTAACTACTCTGACGGAACAAACCTTGACGCAGTTCTCTGCTCCAATGACTCTACAGCACTTGGTGTAGAAAACGCACTTGCAGCTTCTTACACAGGAGAATATCCGATCATCACTGGTCAGGACTGCGATACACCAAACGTTAAGAACCTTGTAGCTGGAAAACAGGCTATGTCCGTATTCAAAGATACACGTGCTCTTGCATCTGCAGTAGTTGACATGGTTGACGCTATCATGAACGGTGAAGAACCAGAGATCAACGATACAGAATCCTATGACAACGGCACAGGCGTTATCCCGACATACCTTTGCGACCCGGTTGTTGTAACAATTGACAACTACAAAGAAATGCTGATTGATTCCGGATATTATACAGAGGATCAGATTCAGTAATAAGAATGAACAAACAAACTGTACAGGCGGGCGCAGTTCCCGCCTGTATTAATCAGTAATAAGTATTTATTTAACAGGAAAAATGATCTTAGAGAAAATCTATCTTGGAGGAAATTTCCGTTTCTTTCCAAGACGTACTTAAATGCTTTGTTATGGAAAAGGAGGGAAATAGAAATTGGCTAAGATACTTTTGGAAATGAAGAATATCACCAAAACTTTCCCGGGTGTTAAGGCACTGGACAACGTAAATCTTCAGGTAGAAGAAGGCGAGATCCACGCATTGGTAGGTGAGAACGGTGCCGGAAAATCTACCCTGATGAATGTATTAAGTGGTATTTATCCGTATGGAAGTTATGACGGCAACATTATTTATAATGGAGAAATCTGTAAATTCAATACAATCAAAGACAGTGAAGAAAAAGGAATTGTAATCATTCACCAGGAACTCGCGCTGATCCCATATATGACTATTGGCGAGAATATGTACCTGGGTAATGAAAGAGGTAAATCCTTTTCCATCAACTGGAATGAAACTTATGGAGAAGCAGATAAATATTTGAAAATAGTAGGACTGGAGGAATCCTCCAGAACTTTGATCAAGGATATTGGTGTAGGTAAGCAGCAGCTGGTAGAAATTGCGAAAGCACTGGCAAAACATGCGAAACTTCTGATCCTGGATGAGCCGACCGCATCTCTGAATGAAGATGACTCTCAGGCATTGCTGGATCTGCTGCTGAAATTTAAAGAACAGGGAATGACATCTATCATCATTTCCCACAAATTAAATGAAATTTCTTATGTTGCGGATAAGATCACAGTTATCCGTGATGGTTCTACCATCGAGACTCTGGACAAGAAAGTAGATGACTTCTCAGAGCAGCGTATCATTCAGGGTATGGTTGGCCGTGAGATGACAGACCGATTCCCGAAACGTTCGAATGTAAAAGTCGGAGATGTTTCCATGGAAGTTAAGAACTGGACTGTTTATCATCCACTGTACTCAGAACGTAAAGTAGTAGACAATGTATCATTTAAGATTCATAAAGGCGAAGTAGTTGGTATTTCCGGACTGATGGGTGCAGGACGTACAGAGCTTGCCATGAGTATCTTCGGAAAGAGCTATGGAACCAAGATTTCCGGTCAGATCTTTATGAATGGAAAAGAAGTGAAGCTGAATACTGTACAGGAAGCAATTGATAATAAACTTGCTTATGTTACAGAGGACAGAAAAGGAAACGGACTGATCCTTTCCAAATCCATCAAAATGAATACTTCTCTGGCAAACATGAAGGGTATCAGTAATGGACAGGTTATTGATGCGGATAAAGAGTATGCAATAGCCGAGGAATACAGACAGAAACTGAAAACAAAATGTCCATCTGTTGAACAGAATGTAGGTAACTTAAGTGGTGGTAACCAGCAGAAAGTCCTTCTTGCGAAATGGATGTTCGCAGAACCGGATATTCTGATCCTGGATGAGCCTACCCGTGGTATCGACGTAGGTGCAAAGTACGAAATTTACTGTATTATCAACGATCTGGTTGCGGCAGGTAAATCCGTCATCATGATTTCTTCTGAACTTCCGGAAGTACTGGGAATGTCAGACAGAATCTATATCATGAATGAAGGTAAGTTCGTAGGTGAAGTCAGCAAAGAAGAGGCAACATCCGAACTGATCATGTCCAAGATCGTAAAATCAGGAAAAGGAGCGTAAAGAAGATGGAGAAAAAGCTTAGTTTTTCAGAAGTATTAAAGAAATATACCATGGTGATCGTTCTGGTTCTGGTAGTCATCATGTTTACAGCAAACACCAAAGGTGTTATGCTTCTGCCACAGAACGTAAATAACCTTGTAGCTCAGAACGCATATGTATTTATCCTTGCAACTGGTATGTTGTTCTGTATCTTAACCGGTGGTAACATCGACCTTTCTGTTGGTTCTGTTGTATGTTTCGTTGCAGCAGTCGGCGGTAAGATGATGGTTCTCAATAGCATGAATCCATATCTTACAATGCTTGTTATGCTGATCACAGGTATTGCGATCGGTGCATGGCAGGGATTCTGGATCGCTTATGTACGAATCCCACCGTTTATCGTAACTCTGGCAGGTATGCTTGCATTCCGTGGTTTATCAAACGTAGTTCTTCAGGGACAGACACTGGCTCCAATGCCTGATTCTTACCTGGCACTGTTTAACAACTACATTCCTGATTTCTTCGGCAAAGAAGGATTTAATGTTACATGTTTCGCAGTTGGTATCATCGTTTGTGTAGCTTATGTTTTACTTGTACTCAAAAACCGTGCAGACCGTGTGAAAAAAGGCTACAGTGTAGAAGCTTTCGGCGGTGCAGCAATTAAGATGGTTCTGATCTGTGCAGTTATTCTTGCATTCATGTTCCGTCTTGCACAGTACAAAGGTATTCCGAACTCTCTGGTTTGGGTAGCAGTTATTATCGCAATCTATACATACATTGCTTCTAAGACAACTACTGGACGTTATTTCTATGCAGTTGGTGGTAATGAGAAAGCAACTAAACTTTCCGGTATCAATACAAACAAAGTTTATTTCCTGGCTTACTTAAATATGGGTCTTCTGGCAGCTATCGCCGGTATGGTTACTATGGCTCGTCTGAATTCCGCTAACCCACAGGCTGGTACAAACTTCGAGATGGATGCCATCGGCTCCTGTTTCATTGGTGGTGCTTCTGCTTATGGTGGAACTGGTACTGTTCCTGGAGTTATTATTGGTGCTCTTTTGATGGGTGTTCTGAACTTAGGTATGAGTATTATGGGTATTGACCAGAATATTCAGAAGGTTGTTAAGGGTCTTGTTCTTCTGGCAGCGGTTATCTTCGATGTTGTAAGTAAGAGAAAATCCTTTATCGTAAAATAAAAATTTTGTATTCCTCCTTGAAATGGAAATTTTTGACAGGGCTTGCAGAAAAAGTGCAGGCTCTGTTTTTTTGAATTAAGGGACGCATATAAAAATATTCTCTTTCTCGTGCGGTTTCGGACACTAAGATATTCTAAGCTGCCAAAAATCTGCTAAAAGCATGAGTAAAATGACACAAACTCGCCTACGGCTCAGACAGTGTGTCATTTTACTCATAACGCAGATTTTTGCCGACTAAGAATATCTAAGTATCCTGCAAATGCAAGAGAAAGAGAATATTTTTATATGCTGTTTATTAAACAGTGTAAATTCTTTTTTATTAGTGTAAATTTACTTGGAAATGTTGGGGGATGGAAGTATAATGTGAGGGAAAGATTTTACGATATGAGGAGAATTTAATTATGAAGTACAATTCAGTATTAGATTTACATACACATACAATAGCCAGCGGTCATGCATATTGCTCATTGAGAGAGATGGCGAAGGCTGCTTCAGATAAAGGACTGGAACTTCTTGGGATTACGGAGCATGCGCCGAGTATGCCGGGGACCTGTCATAAGTTTTATTTTCATAATCTTAAGGTTGTGCCGAGAAAGATGTACGGGATTCAGTTGCTGCTTGGATCGGAGGTAAATATTCTGGATGCGCAGGGAACAGTGGACTTGGGACAGCATACGCTTTCAACTATGGATGTGGTAATTGCAAGTCTGCATACTCCGTGTATGAAGCCGGCGTCTAAGCTGGAGAATACGGAAGCCTATCTGAATGCGATGAAGAATCCATATGTGAATATCATTGGCCATCCGGATGACGGCAGATATGAGATTGATTATGAGGCATTGGTTCAGGGAGCGAAGGAGCATGGCAAGGTTCTGGAACTGAACAATCATTCCATGGATCCTGACTGTACCCGTGAGAATGCAGTAGAGAATGATACAGTGATGCTGAAGCTCTGCATGAAATATCAGGTTCCGGTTGTGATGGACAGTGATGCACATTTTGACTTGCTGATCGGGGAATTTGATATGGCGAGAGAGCTTCTTACGAAGCTGGATTTTCCGGAGGAACTGGTACTGAACCGTTCAGTGGATGCGATCAGGAAATATGTGAACCGTAAGTTCTAGTGAGGATTTTTGATGCGTAAAAGAGAAAAAACAAATCCGAAAAGCATAAAACGCGGGACAGTAGTCGTATTTCTTATTACGCTTGTTATTGTTATGGGAGTTACCTGGCTGCTCAATGAGAACCAGGTGAAGCGTGAGAAGCTTAAAGCGACTTATACAGCAGAGTCAACAGTAAGCCGTGTAGAGTCCCAGCTGAGCAAATATCTGGCAGAGTCAGATCTGGTGAAACGTGTCCTTGAGAAAGGGTACGATATAGATAGTGAGCAGTTCGATACGCTTGCAGGTCTGATGCAGGAGAATGAAGAGGTGATAGAGGCCAGGGAACTGGCGAAGGATGGTGTTGTAAGTCAGATTTATCCGATGGAAGGCAATGAAGCTGCCATGGGACTGGATATGCTGCGGCATCCGGACCGAAAGAAAGAAGCAAATCTGGCAAAGGAGAGCGGTAAATATACCATAGCCGGACCGTATGAGCTGATGCAGGGCGGAACGGGGGCACTGCTTTTTGACCCGGTTTATGTGACAGATGATGATGGAGAAAAGAAGTTCTGGGGATTTTCCATTCTGGTTATGAACTGGGATAATTTTATCCAACAGGTAGAACTGGATAAGCTGGAAGACGCAGGATATGCTTATCAGATTTGGAAGAAAGACCTGTATACAGGTGAGAAAATCGTGATCGATGAGAGCAAAAGTCAGAGATTTGGAAGTTCGCTGGAAGTGGCGTGCTCAGTGCCAAATGATACCTGGTATTTCGAAATCGTACCGGTAAATGGCTGGATTTCGGCTGCTCAGAGTATATTTGCGGTTATTATTGCTTTTGCAGTGGCGATACTGATGTTTGTCGGCTACTGGCAGTACAGTATGAGACAGTATAAAGATGTGCTTCATGAAGAAGAACTGGAGAAGTCAGTAAGGGAAGCACAGATGGCAAATGAGGCGAAAACACGTTTCCTTTTCAACATGAGCCACGATATCCGTACACCGATGAATGCGATCATAGGATTTGCGGATCTGCTGGAGAAACATCTGGATGACAGAGATAAGGCTGAGAATTATATAGGCAAGATCAAACATTCCAGTTCATTTTTGCTATCTCTGATCAATTATGTTCTGGAGATGGCAAGGATTGAGAGTGGAAAGGCGACGCTGAGGACAGAGGTAGGAAATATTGAGGAACTGACGACTGCCCTGAGTGATGTCTTTGAGCCGTCCATCGAGGAGAAGAATCTGGATTACGTATGTGAAACAGACATTGAGCACACGTATGTGCATTGTGACAGAACGAAACTCAGGGAAATCCTGCTGAATGTGATCAGTAATTCCATCAAGTATACGCCGGAGGGTGGAAAGGTTACTGTCAGAATTACGGAAGAGGGGATTTCCGAGAGGGCAGCAGAGAAACTTGCAGAGGATCACAGGGCTTATGCAAATGAAGGTGTTGCTCATTTTAAATTTGTAATAGAAGATACAGGTATCGGTATGAGTGAGGAATATCTGCCGCATATTTTTGAGGAATTTACCCGTGAGCATACCAGTACAGAGAGTAAGGTAGTCGGAACTGGTCTGGGACTTCCAATCGTGAAAGCTCTGGTTGATCTGATGGGTGGCACCATTGAGGTTACCAGCAAGACAGGAGTAGGGACAAAGACCGTGATCCTTCTGCCATTTGCTATTGCCGGAGAAGAACAGCAGGGGACAGAAGAGAAACAGGAGAACATCAGTGAACTACATCATTTGAAAGGACGACGGGTTCTGCTGGCAGAGGATAATGAACTGAATGCAGAGATCACAGTTACTTTGCTGGAAGAGGAAGGCATGAAAGTGGAATGGGCACAGGATGGTGTCAAATGTCTGGAACTTTTGCAGAAGATGCCTAAGGATTACTATGATCTGATCCTGATGGATATTCAGATGCCGAA
Source organism: Blautia sp. HCP3S3_B11 (assembly GCF_052064435.1). Lineage (NCBI taxonomy): Bacteria > Bacillati > Bacillota > Clostridia > Lachnospirales > Lachnospiraceae > Blautia > Blautia sp. HCP3S3_B11. The sequence goes on along the minus strand of NZ_JBQHVP010000007.1, from coordinate 76,116 downwards.
TATGAACGGCTATGAGGCTACGAGAAGAATCCGTGCTCTGTCCGGTACACGCAGTGCGATCCCAATCGTAGCAATGACTGCCAATGCTTTTGAGGAAGACAAAAAGAATGCATATCAGGCAGGAATGAATGGATATCTGTCGAAACCGATTGATCCGCAGAAGGTATTTGCGACTCTTGGAGAGGTTCTTTTGGCAAAATCCGAAAATCTCTGATTTCTTTACAGTTAAACGCTTGCTTCTTATGTTTTAACGTGGTAAAATATCACTGTTGGAAACAAAATACGGACATTATAAAGACATATGTCTGTCTAGTGAAGAATTGAAGAACAGAGTTCTAAAGGAGCAGGAAAATGAGTAAAAAGATCAGAACAGAGGCTGTGGATCAGCTTTTTGAAGCGATCCTTTGCCTGAAGGATAAAGAAGAATGCTATACTTTCTTTGAGGATGTATGCACAATCAATGAACTTCTTTCCTTATCACAGCGTTTTGAGGTTGCCAAGATGCTGATGGACAAGAGAACCTATCTGGACATTTCTGAGAAGACCGGAGCTTCCACTGCAACGATCAGTCGTGTGAATCGTTCATTAAATTATGGAAACGATGGTTATGAGATGGTATTCTCCAGGATGGAAGAGAAGGAAGCTAAGAGCGAATAAGATACAGATGATGAAAGGACAGGTGAGATTCACCTGTCCTTTTTTAATAACCTTACGTAACATCATAATATATGACAGAAAATCAATTGTAAGAAAGAATAGGGAATGATATAATCTGCCATGACAGAAAAACTGTTTTTATTTGTGCCATGCAGGCGCGAAAACAGAAAGTATATGACTGAATTCGTAAACTATACAGGTATATACAGTGTTACACTAAAAGAACAGTATAAGATAAAACAGGAGGAACAATATGCAGGCATTTGATTATTCGAAGGTAAAAGATCCGCAGTATTTCTGCGAGAACCGAATGGAAGCTCATTCAGATCACGTAAATTATAGAGATGTAAAAGAAATGCGGACTGCTATGCAGGAAGGAGCAGATACTTCTTTCCGACAGAGTCTGAATGGTTTATGGAAATTCCATTATGCCCGTAATTACAGAAGTACAATCCAGGGATTTGAGAAAGAGGATTACTGTTGTTATGACTGGGATGACATTCATGTACCGGCACATATTCAGATGGAAGGATATGATGCACCTCAGTATGCAAATGTCCAGTATCCGTGGGAAGGACATGAGGAAATTAACCCAGGTGAGATTCCGGATCGTTTTAATCCGGTGGCAAGTTATGTGAAATATTTTACAGTGTCGGAACAGATGAAAGGAAAACGACTGTTTATCTCTTTCCAGGGAGCAGAGAGCGGACTTGCGTTGTGGCTGAACGGAACATTCATTGGTTACAGCGAAGACTCTTTTACACCATCAGAGTTCGAATTAACTGATTATGTAAAAGAAGGTCAGAACAAGCTTGCAGCACAGGTATTCAAATGGACTTCCAGCAGCTGGTGTGAAGATCAGGACTTCTTCCGTTTCTCCGGAATTTACAGAGACGTATATCTCTACACAGTACCGGATACTCATGCCTATGATCTTCAGATCCGGGCCATTCCGGAAGAGAATCTGGATGTGGCAGATCTGGAAGTGAAAGTGAAAACATGGGGAAAGGGAAGTATCGTTTTCAGACTTGAAAAAGATGGAGAATGTGTACTGGAAGAAAGAAAAGTACTCATGGAAACTGGCTCTGAAACAGAAAATACGTCAGAGAATGTTCAGGAAGTTTATGTGCAGAAAACAAGATGCAGTAAAACGGTAGAACATAATTTTGCATGGAAAATTAATGATCCGAAATTATGGAGTGCAGAGGATCCGCAGCTCTATGATTTTACAATTGAACTTTATGACGAAGCAGGAACTCTTCAGGAAGTGATTCCGCAGAAAGTAGGTTTCCGCCGTTTCGAGATGAAGAACGGAATTATGACTTTGAATGGAAAACGTATCGTGTTCAAGGGAGTAAACCGTCATGAATTCAGCTCTGTCAGCGGCAGACATGTTTCAGAAGAGGAACTTCGTAAAGACCTCCGCACGATGAAACAGAACAACATCAATGCAATCCGTACCTGTCATTATCCGGATGCTTCGCTGATCTATCAGCTCTGCGATGAATATGGCATTTATATGATTGATGAGACAAATCTGGAATCTCATGGTTCCTGGGATGTGGCAGAGATCACAAAGGATTATACATACATTGTCCCGCACAACAAACCAGAGTGGCTTGATATGATGCTTGACCGTGCAAACTCCATGTATCAGAGAGACAAGAATCATCCGGCAATCCTGATCTGGTCCTGTGGAAACGAATCTTTTGGAGGCAAAGACATTTATGAAATGTCTCAGCTTTTCCGTAAGAACGACCCGACTCGTCTGGTACATTATGAGGGACTTTTCCATGATCGCAGCTATAATGATACCAGCGATATGGAAAGCCAGATGTATCCGTCAGTAGAAGCGATTAAGGAATTCCTTGCAAAAGATGACAGCAAGCCGTTTATCTGCTGTGAATATACTCACGCGATGGGAAATTCCTGCGGTGCCATGCACAAATATACAGATCTGACAGACACGGAACCGAAATATCAGGGCGGATTTATCTGGGATTATATTGACCAGTCTATTTACAAAAAAGACCGCTATGGAAAAGAATTCCAGGCATATGGCGGCGATTTTGGAGAACGCCCGACAGACTATAACTTCAGTGGTAATGGAATTGCATATGGCGGTGACCGCGAAGCTTCTCCGAAGATGCAGGAAGTGAAATTTAACTATCAGAATATCACAGCAGAGGTAACTGCTGATACTGTAAAAGTTATTAACAAGAACCTTTTTGTGAACACAGATACTTTCGATTGTAAAGTAACACTTGCAAAGAACGGAAAAGTAATCCGCACAGAGACTCTGGAAACAGCAGTAGAGCCGTTAAGTGAAAAAGAATACAAACTTCCATTTGGAAAAGCAGAAGTAGCGGGGGAATATGCAGTCACCGTTTCTTTTCATTTGAAAGAGGAAAAAGTATGGGCACCTGCAGGTCATGAGATTGCATTTGGACAGTATGTATATCAGGTTGAAGAAACTGTTGCAGCAAAACTTCCTCAGAAGCCACAGATCATCCGAAGCACACACAATATCGGTGTCCGCGGAGAGCATTTTGAGGCGATGTTTTCCGTTCTCAATGGCGGTCTTGTTTCCTACAAATACGCAGGCAAAGAGATGCTCGAAACTATCCCGAAACCAAACTTCTGGCGTGCACCTACAGACAATGACTGTGGAAATCTCATGCAGATGCGCTACGCACAGTGGAAAATTGCCAGTATGTATTTAAGCCACAAAGAATACAGAAAAGGTGCATATGGTCCATCCAATTTACCACAGGCAGAAGAAACAGAAACTTCTGTAAAAATAACATTCACCTATCTGATGCCAACCACACCAGCCAGTGAATGCCAGCTCACCTACGAAGTATTCGGAGATGGAAAAGTAAAAACAACGTTAACTTATGACCCTGTAAAAGAACTCGGTGATATGCCGGAATTTGGCGTAATCTTCAAATTCAACGCAGACTATGACCATGTACAGTGGTACGGACGGGGCGAAGCCGAAACCTATGCAGACCGCAAAAAAGGTGCAAAACTCGGCATTTACCAGAACCTTGTTGAGGATAACGTGGCAAAATACATGGTTCCGCAGGAATGCGGTGCAAAAGAAGAAGTACGCTGGGCGTCCATCACAGACCGTAAAGGCAGAGGAATCCTCTTTGAGATGGACAAAGAACCAATGATGTTCTCTGCACTTCCATATACTCCGCACGAGATGGAAAACGCCATGCACCCATACGAACTCCCGCAGATCCACTACACTGTGATCCGTGTAGCCAAAGGCCAGATGGGAATCGGCGGCGACGACAGCTGGGGCGCATACACCCATCCGGAATATCTGCTGGATGCAGAAGGAAAGATGGAATTTTCCTTTAGTTTTAAAGGAATATAATAAAATGTGATTAATGAAAAGTCGTTTTCAGTTAAAAAACTGGGAATGGCTTTTTCTTTTTTTATAAAAAGATTATAAACTTATAGGAAATACTGGAAAAACAGACCATATTGTGCTAATATCAACTTAAGCATTTTATTTCTATTATCTGTTCAGGTATAAAAGCCTGTCTATATGCATTTCTGCCATTCAGGCAATCAGCAGGAAATCTCAATGCTTACTATCACAATTAAAAAGCAGGGAGATTTCAGAGAGCAGATTTGCATAGTGATTTCTCCCGGTTCGCAGGAGGAATCATCATATGGGAAAAAAGGATACTCTTACGAAAGATTACATGAAGAATGCACAGGTATTCGCAGATGCATTCAATCATTTGATTTACCAGGGAAAAAAGAAAATAAATCCCGAGATGCTACATACAGTAGATACGACAGCATTATCTGTGCTGTATGGGAAAGATGAAAAAAGAAAGATTCCGTATCCAGTCCAGAAATACAGAGATGAATTAAAACTTCTTCACACAATGGAAGACGGTCAGGCGGTTTATGTTTTGCTGGGAGTGGAGAATCAGTCAGAGGTGCATTATGCAATGCCTGTAAAAGACATGGTATACGATGCACTGGAATATGCTTCACAGATAGATGAGACTGCCAGAAAACATCGAAGAGAAGGCACGAAAGGGACAGTAGGGGAATATCTGTCAGGATTCTATAAAGATGATATATTGATTCCGGTTGTCACATTGGTGATTTATTTTGGTGCTGATGAGTGGGACGGTCCAAGAAGGTTGCATGAGATGTTTGAAGTTACAGATGAGAAGTTATTGTCTATGGTACCGGATTATAAGATTAATCTAATCGTACCAGCAGAGATGAACGATGAAGATTTTGAACATTTTACGACAGATTTAAGAGAAGTTTTATTATTTTTAAAATATTTGAGAGATAAAAAGAAACTTCAGGAGATTATAGAAAATAATCCAGGATTTCATGAGATGGAAACCAAGACAGTGATGATGTTAAAAGAGGTTACAAATGTGAATTTAAATGTGGATGAAAGAAAGGAGAAGCAGAATATGCGAACAGCTATTGATGACATAAGAGAAGAGGCGGAATTGCTGGGGGAGGCAAGAGGAGAAACAAAAGGACAGAAAAGTTTAATTGACAGAGCGTTAAGAAATGGAAAAAGTGAACAGGAAATAGCCGCTTTTTTCAATATGCCGCTAGAAGAGATGCAGAAGCTTCAGGAAGCTAATGAAACAGAGTAAATGTTTAGGATGATGAATTCTCTTGGGAATCAAAGTTTCAATAACTATCCACCGTAATAAAAGAAAATACAAAGAACTTTTATTGAAAATAAATCCTCTGGGATGTATGATTACAGGGAACAGTTATAGTTACTGAGCATGAAATGGACAGTAAATAATGATATCATACATAAGGAGGATTTATTTGTGTATCAGGCAGACGAAAAACGTTATGAAACAATGAAATACCACCGCTGTGGTGCCAGTGGGCTGATGCTGCCGGAGTTATCTCTGGGTTTATGGCATAATTTCGGGGATACCGGTGTTTATGAGAATATGAAGCAGATGTGCTTCACAGCATTTGACAATGGAATCACTCATTTTGACCTTGCAAACAACTATGGTCCACAGCCTGGAAGTGCTGAGGAAAATTTTGGAAAAATCCTGAGAGAGGAATTTTCTGCATACAGAGATGAGCTGATTATCAGCACAAAGGCAGGCTATGATATGTGGCCGGGACCTTACGGAAACTGGGGCAGTCGAAAGTATCTGATCGCCAGTCTTGACCAGAGCCTGAAACGTCTTGGTCTGGATTATGTAGATATCTTCTATCATCACAGAATGGATCCGGAGACTCCTCTTGAGGAGACCATGGAGGCTCTGGCACAGATTGTCAGAAGCGGAAAGGCATTGTATGTTGGAATTTCCAACTATGATGGTGAGACAATGAAACGCGCCGCAGATATTCTGGAGGAACTGCACTGTCCGTTTATCATTAATCAGAATTCGTATAATATTTTTAACAGAACGATTGAGAAAAATGGTCTGAAACAGGCAGCAGCAGAGAGGAGAAAGGGAATTATTTCTTTCAGTCCTCTGGCGCAGGGAATGCTCACAGACCGATACCTGAATGGAATCCCAAAAGACAGCCGTGTCAACACAGACGGACGTTTTCTCCATGCAGACCAGTTCAGTGAGGAACGTCTTAACAGTATCCGCAGTCTGAATGCAATTGCAGCAGAGAGAGGCGAAAGTCTTGCTCAGATGGCACTGAAATGGATTCTCCGCGACGGAATCGTAACCAGCGTTCTCATCGGGGCATCCCGTCCACAGCAGATCCTTGAGAATCTGAAAGTGCTGGACAGTGCATCCTTCAGTGAAGAGGAATTAAAGAAGATAGATGAGTGTTCACTGGCCTTATGATATAGCCGGGAGTTAATGGTTGTTTATAAAACAGGAGAGCAGACTACATATTATGGAAGATTCATATGTCTTACAATTACAGGAACCAAAATTCAGAGAATTTTATCTAAGCTACAGCGGCTACGCACAATGCGGGCCGCTGCATTGCTATGGTCCGGCATCCCGTCCACATTATCTGATCCATTTTGTAGTGAAAGGAAAAGGAATGTATCAGGTGTCCGGACAAAAACATTATCTTACTGCCGGACAGGGGTTTCTGATCGAGCCGGGCACACAGACTTTCTATCAGGCAGATAAAGATGATCCCTGGAGTTATCTTTGGATTGGAGTAGGCGGCACCAATGCAGGAAAATATATTCGGGATATCGGATTAAACAGCGAGCAGTTGATCTTCCGCTCGGAAAGTGGAGAAGAGTTAAAGAAAATTGTGCTGGATATTCTGAAACATACAGAAAGTACCACCTCAAATCTGTATTATCTGCAGGGACGATTATATGATTTCTTTTCAGTTCTTACAAAAGATGTGGTGATTGATACTTATCTGGGTAATTCAAAAGAAAAAAAATATAGAAGCGAAAGCAAGTATGGAGCATATATCAAAGAAGCTATGGCATTTATAAAAAATGAATATGCCTGTGGAATCGGAGTACAGGAACTGGCAGAGCATTTAAATGTTAACCGCAGTTATCTGTACACGATCTTTATGAATGAACTTCATATTTCACCAAAGGACTTTCTGCAGAAATACCGTATTACAAGGGCAAGGGAATTGCTGGCTCTTACGGAATTGTCTGTAGAATCAATTGGAAAATCCTGTGGCTATGGAAATGCAGAACGATTTGCCAGGGCATTCAAACATGAAACAGGACTGACACCAACGCAGTTTCGCAGGCAGGACAGAAGTAAAAACCGCAGAAACCTGGAAGTGTCAGAGGATGGGCTGGAACAGCTGATCAACAGTTAACATTTTAAAGGTTCAGACAAACATAATGCCATAACGCCTCAGAATAACTTTCTCTATAATAATGTATATGATATCAGCACAGCCGCGGAGCAATCCGTGATATCAAGTTAGGGTCAAAAAAACTTTTGACCCTGACATCATGCATATTGAATCTATTATAAAAAGGGGACAGTTATGAGTATTATTTTTCATGAAAGTTCAAACACATTCCATTTATACAACAGTGACATCAGTTATATTATGTGTGTGCTTCCAAATGGACATCTTGGAAATCTCTATTTTGGGAAAAGAATCCATGACAGAGAAGATTTTTCACATCTTCTTGAGATGAAGCAGAGACCAATGACAGCCTGTGTTTATGAGGGAAACCGCAAATTTTCGCTGGAGCATCTGAAACTGGAATATCCGGTGTATGGCAGTTCTGATTACCGTTATCCGGCAGTGGAGATCCTTCAGGAAAACGGCAGCAGGATTTCTGATTTTACTTATGTAAGTTATACAATTGCAGATGGAAAACCAAAACTTCAGGGACTTCCGGCTACATATACTGAGAAAGACGAAGAAGCCCAGACCTTATGTGTAAAATTGAAAGATGAAGTAACAGGAATTGTATTGGAATTGCTTTATACTATTTTTACACAGAGGGGAATCATCACCAGAAGTGCCAGATTTACAAACGAGGGTACATCATCAGTACATCTGTTAAATGCAATGAGCCTCAGTCTTGATCTGCCGGACAAGGATTATGTGTGGATGCAGTTTTCAGGTGCATGGTCCAGAGAACGTCATGTGAAAGAGCGCAGATTAGAGCAGGGAATCCAGTCTGTGGGAAGCATCAGAGGAAATTCTTCCCATGAACATAATCCCTTTATTGTGCTCCGACGTCCGTCGGCAACAGAAAATGCAGGAGAAGTGATGGGATTCAGCCTGATCTACAGCGGAAATCACAGAATGCAGGCAGAGGTGGATACTCATGATACAACCCGTATCACTGTGGGAATCAATCCGCAGAATTTTGACTGGAAGCTGGACTGTGGTGAGAGCTTTCAGACTCCGGAAGCAGTAGTGGTATTTTCTGATAAGGGTCTGAATGGAATGAGCCAGACCTTCCATAAATTATATCAGAAGAGACTGGCAAGAGGTTACTGGAGAGACCGTCCCAGGCCAATCCTTAACAATAACTGGGAAGCTACTTATTTTGATTTTACAGAGGACCGTCTGGTGGAAATTGCTGCAAAGGCAAAGGAATGTGGTGTTGAATTATTTGTGCTGGATGACGGATGGTTCGGTGCACGAAGCAACGATTATGCAGGACTTGGTGACTGGGTGGCAAACAGAGAGCGTCTTCCGCAGGGAATCAAGGGAATCGCAGACAGGATTGAAGAGATGGGTATGAAATTTGGTCTGTGGTTTGAGCCGGAGATGGTGAATAAGGATTCCGACCTTTACCGTGCACATCCGGACTGGATCCTGCAGACACCCCAGAGGCATTCCTGTCATGGCAGAAATCAGTATGTGCTGGACTTCTCCAGAAAAGAAGTGGTGGACTGTATTTATGAGATGATGTACAAAATCCTCTCAGAAGCAAAGGTTTCCTACATCAAATGGGATATGAACAGAAGTATTACGGAATGTTATTCAGCTGCACTTCCTGCAGACCGTCAGGGAGAAGTGTTCCACAGATATATTCTCGGAGTTTATGATCTGTATGAGCGGTTAAATACTGCATTTCCGCAGATTCTCTTTGAGTCCTGCGCAAGCGGTGGCGGACGTTTTGATCCGGGAATCCTTTATTATGCGCCACAGGGATGGACCAGTGATGATACAGATGCGGCAGAGCGTGTGAAAATCCAGTACGGCACAAGCATGTGTTATCCGGTAAGCTCCATGGGAAGTCATGTTTCTGTAGTACCAAACCATCAGTTAAACCGCAAAACTCCATTACATACAAGAGCAAATGTAGCATATTTTGGAACTTTCGGATATGAGCTGGATCTGAATAAACTGTCTGATGAGGAAATCAGTGAAGTAAAACAGCAGATTACCTTTATGAAAGAATACAGAGAACTGATCCAGTTTGGAACTTTTTACAGACTGAAAAGTCCTTTTGAGGGCAATGAAACAGCGTGGATGATAGTCAGTGAGGACAAAAAAACAGCGCTGGTATTCTGGTACAGGGAAAGAAATGTAGTAAACGCAGATTTTACCAGAGTGCGGCTTCAGGGACTGGATCCGGATCTTATCTACAGAAATGAGTATAATGAAACAGAAAACTACGGGGATGAGCTGATGAATCTGGGACTGCTCACCACAGACTGTACAGCAGGTGAACCTACAAGTGAAGACGAACCATGCACAGACTATGAGTCCAGAATTTATGTTTTAACTGCAAAATAATAACCGAATCAGGTAAGCTCCTTATGGAGGTTGCGAAAAGCAATAGACAGAAATAAAAAATCAACAAAAAGCAGGCAGAACGATCACACGGGATCGTCTACCTGCTTTTCGCTAAATTTATCCATCATTTCTTTATGAGTCTTATAATTCTTCGGACTCATTCCAAACTTCTTCTTAAAAGCTTTTGAAAAAACAAGCTGGTCTTCATAGCCCACATTATTAGCAATCTCTTTAACAGACAGACTGGTGCTGACCAGAAGACTGGCTGCTTTATGCATCTTATAATCAATGAGGAAGGTCTGTGCGGACATTCCAAGCTCTTTCTGAAAGGAACTGTTCAGATAGGCACGGCTGATTCCGATATTATCTGCAATATCAGAAATCCCGATTCCCTTTTGATACATATCTTTAATATATTCAATGGCAAGCTCCACGTAGACACTGGTGCTGTAGGCATATTTGGCATTTTTTTTGTTCTGTGCAGACTGCTTTTCATGAAAGCCGGCAAGCTCGGCTAACAACAGGATCAGATAAGCCTGGCGCCTTAGATCATTGGCTTTGGAAAGCTGCTTATGATTCAGCATATAATCGATGTGTTTCAGGATTATTTTCTGATCCGGTGCAGGAAGAACCAATTGATTTTTGGAAAATCCACATTCTTTTACCATTGAGTGAGCTCGGATTCCGCGAAAACCAATCCAGGCATAAGTCCAGGGATTGGTTTCATCAGCACCGTATGTGACTGGTTCATTTGGATAAATTACAAACATCTGTCCGGGAGTAAGGCTCCAGGTCTGACCTCCGGCAGAATAGAATCCGGTACCGTCCAGCACAAAATGGATGATGAACTCATCTCTTGGCATGGAACAGATATGTCCGGGCGGGCAGTGTTCTTTGCCCGTATGGATCAGACTGATATCAAGGGAGCCCTCTTTCAGGTTTTCAAGACAGCGGAAAGTAGCGCTGTCCGTATATTTTACATTTGGCATTTGCGCAATTCCTTTTTCTATTTTCTTTGATACAGATATTGTTGATATAAAGACATAAGGACTGATATCCTGCAAATACGCATAAATTCAAGTCGCTGTTGACATTTTACCATAAATTCAGCGATTTTTCCATAACGATTATGACATAATTTCATTTCATTAGTCTATTTAAAAAAATAGACAAAAACGTATAATAAGAATCACAAGGAACACGTCGAAACGACGAATAAAGGAGGATGTATATGAGAAAAAACATGAAAAAACTCACAGTCGCAACAGTGATCGGTGCTATGACAGTTACTGCACTTGCACCAGTAAGCGCACAGGCGAAAGACAAAACTCTGACAGTTGCAATCTGGGATAACGGACAGAAAGCCGGACTTCAGGAAATCATGGATGAGTTTACAAAAGAGACCGGAATCAAAACTGAACTTCAGGTAGTAGAGTGGAGCAGCTACTGGACACTTCTTGAAGCAGGTGCATCAGGCGGAGACATGCCGGACGTATTCTGGATGCATTCCAACGAAGCAGTAAGATATATGTCCAATGATATCTTACTTGATCTGACAGACAAGGTTGCAGACAGCGATAAACTGGAAATGGACAAATTCCCGGAAGATATCAAAGAAATGTATCAGTGGGACGGAAAAACATACGCAGTACCGAAGGATATCGACACAATCGCTATGTGGTATAACAAAGATATGTTTGATGAAGCAGGAATCGACTATCCGGACGGAAGCTGGACATGGGATGAATTCTATGATATCGCAGAGAAACTTACAAAAGAAGACGGAAGCCAGTATGGTTTCGCAGCAAACCCGTCTAACGAGCAGGATACATGGATGAATATTATCTACTCCATGGGCGGATGTGTACTGACAGATGATAACAAATCCGGTTTTGATGATCCTAATACTATCAAGGCAATGGAATTCGTTGACAAATGCGTTAAAAATGTAATGCCTCCTGCATCTACAATGTCCGAAACAGGTACAGACGTACTCTTCGGATCTGGTAAAGTAGCTATGATCTCTCAGGGATCCTGGATGGTATCTGGTTTCAAAGACAACGATTATATCAAAGAACACTGTGATGTAGCAAGACTTCCGAAAGACGCTGAGACAGGCAGAAGCGTATCTCTTTACAATGGTCTTGGATGGGCTGCTTCTGCAAACACAGATATGCCGGACGAAGCTTTCCAGCTTATTGAGTGGTTCGGTACAAAAGACATGCAGCAGAAACAGGCTGACCTTGGTGTAACAATGGCAGCTTACGAAGGAATGTCCGATGGATGGGTTAACAGTGTTGACTGCTTCAACTTACAGCCATACATGGATGCAATGGATGACATCGTATTCAGACCACACACAAATGCAACACTTGCATGGTGGAACCCAATGTGTGAAGAACTGAAGAAACCATGGAATGATGAGGAAAGCATGGATGATGCATGCAAGAACATCGTTACTATTATGAATGATGCCATTGCAGAAGAGTCCTATTAATTAATGTTTAACAAAACCATTCATAAAAAATAAGAAACAGAAAAGCTGCCGCAGAAAAGATTCCGATCATGTGATAACCGCAGAAGTCACAACAGGTATGCAGATATGCGGCAGTTTTCCATTCAAATCAGCAACAAAATTTTATGATAAGAAGGAGTGAGAGCCGTGGCAAATCCAAAAAAAGGTACCAGTCAGGCGCGGAATGAATTCATCTGGGGATGGGCGTTCATTCTTCCTACAATGCTTGGTCTGATCATTTTAAATATCTATCCGATTTTTAAGACCATTTATGAGAGCTTTTTCAAGACCGGAGATTTCGGTAAGGGAAATATCTTCATTGGTTTTGACAACTATGTAAAGCTGTTCCACGATGCGGAAGTCTGGCAGGCATTATTAAATACATTTAAATATGCCATTGTGGAAGTTCCGTTTTCCATTGCCATCGCACTGGTACTGGCAGTTTTATTAAACCGTAAAATGAAAGGCCGTGCTGTTTACAGAACTATTTTTTTCCTGCCTATGGTTGCCGCTCCGGCTGCGATCGCCATGGTATGGAGATGGCTGTTTAACTCAGAATTTGGTCTTCTCAACCATATTTTCCATACAAAAATCAACTGGATCTCTGATCCGAAGATTGCAGTTTATGCGATCGCAGTGATCGGTGTATGGTCCATCATTGGTTACAATATGGTTCTTTTCCTGTCCGGTTTGCAGGAAATCCCAAGAGATTATTATGAAGCAGCAAGCATTGACGGAGCAACTGGTGTGAAACAGTTCTTCCATATTACAATCCCGCTGCTTTCACCGACCATCTTCTTTGTAATGGTTACCCGTGTTATCGGCGCCATGCAGGTATTTGACCTGATCTTTATGGTTATGGACAGAAACAATCCTGCACTTTACAAAACACAGTCACTTGTTTACCTGTTCTACCAGAATTCCTTTGTACAGAATAACAAAGGCTATGGTTCAACAATCGTCGTACTTCTTCTGGTTGTGATTATGATCATGACAGTATTCCAGAACATTGCGCAGAAGAAGTGGGTTCACTATAATTAAGGAGGGATAATTATGTCAGCAAGAGATAAAGCAAACAGAGTTCTGATCCATGTTATCCTGATACTGGTATCTATTACCATGCTGGTTCCTTTCTTATGGATGATCCTGACAGCTTTCAAAACTATGACAGAGGCAACCTCTGTCAACCCGTTCGTAATCCTCCCGTCTACATGGAGATGGGACAGCTTTAAAGAAGTCATTGAAAATATGGATTTCTTACATCTGTATATCAATACATTGCTTCTGATCCTGGGTCGTGTTGTATGCGCGGTTCTGACAGCAACACTGGCAGGCTATGCATTTGGACGTCTGAACTTCAGGGGGAAAAACCTGATGTTCTCTCTGGTACTTTTCCAGATGATGGTTCCTGGACAGATCTTCATTATCCCACAGTACTTAATGGTAAGTAAAATGGGAATGCTCAATACCATTTTTGCCCTGGTATTTCCCGGTATTGTTACTGCATTTGGTACATTCCTCCTCAAACAGGCTTATATGGGACTTCCAAAAGATCTGGAAGAGGCTGCACGTCTTGATGGATGTAACATCGGTCAGACCTTCCTGTTCATCATGGCTCCTCTGACACGTTCTTCCATGGTGGCACTGGGAATCTTCACAGCAGTATTTGCATACAAAGACCTGATGTGGCCTCTGATCTGTAACAAGGATGTAATGCCTCTGTCAGCAGCACTTGCAAAAATGCAGGGACAGTACACCAACAATTATCCGCAGCTGATGGCGGCATCTCTGCTTGCATGTATCCCGATGATCGTACTGTATCTGATTTTCCAGAAACAGTTCATCGAAGGTATTGCAACATCCGGCGGTAAGCTGTAATAAATAATCAATGTTAAGTATTAAGTAAAAATTCAGGTGCTCAGACAGATTTCTCCTTTGACCTGAGCAGTACAGGCAGGCTTTGTTATAAAATTAGAACGGGTATAACAGGGCTTGCCTGAAACTGGATTTGATAAAGTTCAGAGAAAGTAAACTGAAATATAAAACAAAAGAAGATAAATGACAGGAAAGGAAGAGGTAGATAGAAATGAAACCAGGAAGTCTCTTTGACAGAATATTCGGATTTTTAGGTCAATTAATCGCATTAAATTTGCTGTGGATCGTGTGCTCTCTTCCGATTATCACAGCAGGGGCATCCACCACTGCATTATTTTACTGTACATTGAAACTCCATAAAGATGGAGATATCAGAGTACTTCATGATTTTTTTAAGAGTTTTAAGCAGAATTTCAGGCAGTCCACACTGATCTGGATTCTGATGGCTGCAGCAGGAATATTTATTTATATGGAAAAAGAAGCTCTGGCAACAATGCCGGGATCCATGTCACAGATCTTTAATTATGTGATCTTTGCGGTCTATATTCCTCTGGTGGCAGTTGCACTGTATGTATTTCCAACAGTTGCAGCATTTGAAAATAAAACAATGACTTTGATCACAAACGCATTTTATTTTGCGGTTAAACATATAGGCTATGCATTAGCTGTGGCAGTGATCACAATCCTGCCAATGACAATGACACTTGTAGATGCAAAACTTTTCCCGGTATATCTGCTGATCTGGCTGCTATTTGGATTCTCTCTGACTGCCTATGCAGACTCCTGGTTTATGTGGAAATTGTTCAAACCCTACTTCAAAGAAGATGAAGAGGAACATCACTATGTGGACACAGAACCTGATCAGTATGCGTTTTAACCGAAACAAGCAGCGATACCTGGTTACGTAAAAAAATAGATAGAACATCTATAAAATAGAAAGAACAAAGAAATGAGAGGTACAGAGTATGGAATGGATCAAATATCACGAGGCAGAGAAAGTATTCGACCTGAGAACAGAGCACAGCACTTATCAGATGCAGGTAAGAGAGTATGATACTCTGGTTCATCTGTATTATGGAAGTCCGGTAGGCGATGCACTGATCACAGACAGGATCGTATGTGTGGACAGAGGATTTTCAGGAAACCCTTATGAGGCAGAAAAGGACAAAACATTTTCATTAGATACCCTGCCACAGGAATATACTGCATATGGAAATGGTGATTATCGTATCAATGGCCTGGAGACTGAGCAGGCAGACGGCAGTGATACTGCAAATCTGAAATTTGAGTCCTATGAGATTACAAAAGGAAAGTACAGCCTGAAAGGGCTTCCGGCAATGTTTGCAAAGGAAGATGAGGCAGAGACACTGGAAATTGTTTTGACAGACCGTGTCAGCGGACTGAAAGCACATCTTCTCTATGGTGTATTTCCTCATCTTGATGTGATCACCAGAGCGGTACGCCTGGAAAATACAGGTACAGCACCGGTTACAGTAAAAAAAGCAATGTCTGTGGAAATGGACTATGAATACAGAGAACTGGAGGCAGTCCATTTCTATGGCAGACACAATATGGAACGTCAGATGGAGAGAACTCCTCTTAGCCATGGCAACTGGTCTGTGGGAAGTATCCGTGGCACATCCAGCCATCATCACAATCCATTTGTGATCCTCTGTGACAGAAATACAGAGGAAACTTACGGAAACTGCTATGGATATGCACTTGCATACAGTGGAAACTTCTTATTTGAAACAGAGGTGGATCAGGTAGGACATACCCGTGTGGCAATGGGAATCCATCCTTATCATTTCTCCTGGACACTGGAACAGGGAGAGAGTTTTGAGACACCGGAAGTGATCATGGCATACTCAGCAGAAGGCTTCGGAAAACTTTCCAGAATCTATCATGATGCATACAGAAGCAATCTGATCCGCAGCAAATACACAGAGCAGCCAAGACCGATCCTGGTAAATAACTGGGAAGCAACTTATTTTGATTTTGACGCAGATAAGATTTACCACATTGCAGAAGAGGCAAAAAATATCGGACTGGATATGTTTGTTCTGGATGACGGATGGTTTGGAAAGAGAGACAATGACTGGTGTGCACTTGGTGACTGGGAAGTAAATGAAGAGAAGATTAAAGGCGGGCTTCCTGCACTTGCAGAGAAGATTCATGGACTTGGACTGAAATTCGGTCTGTGGGTAGAGCCGGAGATGATCTCTGAGGACAGTGATCTCTACAGAGAGCATCCGGACTGGGCACTGAAGATCCCGGGACGTGCCATGAACCGAAGCAGATATCAGTTAAATCTGGATATTACCAGAAAAGAAGTACGTGAACACATTATGAACCAGATCTTTAAGGTTCTGGATGCATGCAAGGCTGATTATGTGAAATGGGATATGAACCGAAGCGTAGATAACGTATTCTCAGCAGCTCTTCCAAAGGAACGTCAGGGAGAGGTTTACCACAGATATGTGCTGGCTGTCTATGAAATGATGGAAAGCCTGGTACAGAGATATCCGGATCTTCTGTTTGAGTCCTGCTCAGGCGGAGGCGGAAGATTTGAGGCGGGAATGCTTTACTATTCTCCGCAGATCTGGTGCAGTGACAATACAGACGCCATTGACAGACTGAAGATCCAGTATGGTACCTCCTTCGGATATCCTATAAGTACAATGGGTGCACATGTCAGTGTATGTCCGAATCATCAGTCCGGAAGAACGACTCCTTTTGAGACAAGAGGAACTGTGGCATCATCAGGTACCTTTGGCTATGAGCTGGATCTGATGAAGATGTCCGAAGAAGAGAAAAAGACAGCCAGAGAACAGATTCTGAAGTATAAAGAAATGGAGCATCTGGTACAGTCTGGAGACTATTATCGTCTGGTGAATCCATTCGAAAACAACAACCATGTACTCTGGCAGTTCGTATCAAAAGATAAGAAAGAAACGGTTGTATGCGGAGTAAGACTCCACAGTGAAGCAAATCCTTATATTTATCTTTTCTACCCACAGGGGCTGGATGCTGATATGAAATACGAAGACACAGCAACAGGAAAAGTATATACAGGTGCAGCACTTATGAAGGCAGGCCTGCCTCTGCCACTGACAACGGGTGACTACCAGCCAATCAGATTTACATTTAAGGCAGTGGAAAAATAGTTTAACCGAATCAAGTAGCGAAGCGGATTGCGAATATCCGATTGACTTATAAATAACCGCTTGAAAATAATAAAAGGGTGAAAACCAGTAATTGAGTTTATCAATAACAGATAAACTGGATTACTGGTTTTATTTGTTTTGGGTAATGTAAATAGATCTTTTCTGTGGTATACTTTATACATGCTGTGATTTATTTATGAGGTAACAATAAAACTGAAGAGCTTTAATGAATGAAAGGCCATTGTATTAACAGAGATTATTGCAATGGTTTTCCTTTTTATCTATAGATGTTAACAATCGGAAAAATTTATATGATATTTCTTTATAGATGTTATGGAATAATATAAAATAGCTGTAGAAGTACAAAAAACAAGGCAGGTGAAAGAAAATGAAAGAGAAAACAAAAAAAATGCCGGAAAGAATCAGAAATTATTTTTGCTCACATATGAGTGTACAGGTAACAGTAACAGTGGTGTTACTTCTGATTCTAGCAGGTTTGGTTCTTCAGATTTATGTAAAAAATCAATATTTTAATTACCTGCTTAGGAATACCAGATCAATGGAAGAGACCATGATTGAAACATCAACTATTAATATTGATGCAAATTTGAAGGATATCGTAAATGCTGCGTGTAATGTAGGCGTTAATGAGACATTAAGGACTCTGGTAGAGAATACAGAGGCAGACGGAATACTTCTTGAAAGAGAAAAACTGACACTGGGCAGCAGAATGGATGATATTGCTCATCAGATTGGAAGCGCAGTATCTATTGCGATTGTATCAGACAAAGGTTTGTGGCAGGAGTATGGTATATATTGGTATAAAACATCTGTAAAAGGATTGTGGGAAAATGACAATTTGGATAAACTTCAGGAAATATATGAAAAAACCATGGCTCTTCAGGATGAAAAAGCAAATGTGCGATATTATGTAGAAACAAATCCGGCTGTTAACAGCCAGTGGCCGCAGATAAGAATGGTACATATTGCAGTTCCGCTGATTGGAAAAACTTACAGTTTTTCATATGTAAATAATGTAGTGGTTGTATCTTTTAATATGGGCGATATTTGGGAAAAAAGTGCTTTTGACAGAGTGGCTGATAAACCCCTTTCAATTGGATATATTGCAGATGAAAATAACAGGATCATTTACCATCCAAATGAAGAGTACGATGGAATGACAGTGGAAAACTATAGAAAAACACTGGACAGTACCGAGAATATCAGCAGATCATTAAAATGTTTTGGATGGACAGTATATATTACCACTGATCTTGGAAAAATGCGTGCACAGGTTAATCAGATGTACACCAGAAGCATTTATGTATATTTGTTCTTATTGTGCATTTGTGGATTTTTATGGCAGTTTACAATACGAAAGATATTAAAACCAATAGATATTATCCGAGATTCTATGCAAAATATTAAACTTTCCAAAAATCTTCCTAAGATAGAAGTAAAAGGAACTAATGAAATCTGGCAGTTGGCTGGCTATTATAATGAAATGTCTGAGACTCTGGAACGGCAGTACAAGGAAATCCGCAGATACTATCGGGAAAAGAATCTTTCTATCCGTCAGAAAAATAAAGCAGAGAAAGAAGCTCTGGAATCACAGATCAATGCACATTTTCTCTGCAATACACTGACTGCAATCAATTATAATGCGATAGATAATGAAGATTATGAGGTGGCAGATCTTCTGAAAAAGCTTTCCAGTATGTTGTCGTATACATTCTCAAGGAAACTTGTGTCAGTAAGTCTGGGGCAGGAATTGAAATGGGTAGAGCAATATCTTTATCTGCAGAAGTTCAGGCTCATGGACGTATTTGATTATGAAATTGAATTTCAGGAAGAGTACGGAGAATGGCCATGCTGTAAACTTTTTATTCAGCCATTTGTAGAGAATTCTATTTTGCATGGTTTTGAGGGAAGAGAAAGAGGGGGAATGATCCGTATTACGGGGTACATTGATGGATCCAGATTCCGTCTTTGTATTGAAGATAATGGATGTGGAATGAATGAAGGTACAGAGAAGCTGATGCAGAAAATTCTTATGGAAAAACATACATTAGATCTGGCAGGAACCGGAATTGGAATTCAGAATGTAGTGACGAGACTAAGAATGTACTATGGAGAAGATCTTTCGGTAGTTCTGGAATCAGAGCCTGAGAAAGGAACTAAATTCACTTTCTGGCTTCCAATACCTGAAAACCCGGAGAAAGATATAGAATAAATACAATATGTAATGAAAGAAAAAGAGGAGGGTTATACGTTGAGGATTTTAATTGCAGAAGATGAGCAGAGAACCAGACAGGGATTAGTAAGGGTTTTGCAGAGCCTGGGGGATGAGTATGAGATTGTGGCACAGGCATCTAATGGAAAAGCAGCGCTGGAAATGATTCTGGAACAGAAGCCGGATGTGGTTTTTATTGATATCAAGATGCCGTTTATGGACGGGCTTTCAGTAATAGAAGCTGCCAGAGCTCAGGGAATTAAGGCAGAATTTGTGATTGTAAGTGCATATGCAGATTTTGATTTTGCCAAGCAGTCAATTTCTCTTGGTGTAACAGAGTATCTTCTGAAACCTCTTACAAGAGATGAGGCAGAAGCAGTACTGAAGAAAATTGAGAATAAGATCAGTGGAAAAAACAGCTATTCCCGCAGAAAATCCAGAAATTTGAGAGATAAATATCCGGATGCCCACCCTATGATTCTGCAGGCTCTGGATATCATACAGAGTGGATATGCCGGAAAAATAAGCCAGAAGAAATTGGCAGAAGATCTTGGGCTGAGCCAGGAATATTTCAGTTATCTTTTTGGAAAAAATATCGGAGAAAATTTCAGCACTTTTCTAAGGGAATATAGAATTGAACAGGCACAGTATATGTTGAGGGAAGAAATATGTGATCAGAGGGATGTTCCTTATCAGGTAGGATTTTCCGATTCTAAATACTTCAAAAAAGTCTTTCGCGAGGTGACAGGAAAGAGTCCATCTGAATATCTGTCAGAAATAAAAGAGTAAAAATATAAGAAATATATGGAAAATATCCTGAAAATCTTAAAATATTTCCTTAATCTTAAAATATTATCCGTACAAAATTCCTTTTTCCATAAAATCTTGGGTTATGCGGTGGAAATTTGAATGGTAAAATATATACAACAAAACAACAGAGAGACGACTTAAAATTGTGCAACTAATCAAAACAAAATTCAACTAAGAAGGAAAAAGGGAGGAAAAAACATGAAAAAAACATTATTTGCAGCAACAGTATTGGCGGCTTCGTTGATGGCAGCATCAACTGTACAGGCAGCTCCACAGGAAGTTACAATGTGGCATTATTTTGATCAGAAACCAGAGCAGGAAATGCTCGCAGATATGGTTGAAGAATATAACTCTTTACAGGATGATATTCACATCAATGCAACATTCGTATCCAGAACAGAGTTAATGAACCAGTACACAGTTGGAGCACTTTCAGGAGAACTTCCTGATATCGGACAGGTAGATTCACCGGATATGGAATCCTACATATCTCTCGGAGTATTCGAAGATATCACTGATGAGCTGGAATCATGGGGAGAACTGGATCAGTTCTATGATGGACCATTAAGCTCCTGTAAAGACCCTGATGGAAAAGTTTACGGACTTCCACAGAATAGTAACTGTCTTGCACTTGCTTGCAATATGGATCTTCTGAAAGCAGCCGGATATGATCATATGCCGCAGAGTCTTGATGAGTTCAAGGAAATGGTTGCAGCAACAACAGATACATCCAATGATGTATACGGATTCGCAATGTGTGCAGTATCTACAGAAGAAGGAACATTCCAGATCCTTCCATGGCTGAGATCTGTACAGAATGGAACTGGCGTTAATGTTGATAATATTACTGCTGATTCTGCTGTAAATGGATTACAGACACTTGGAGATTTTGTAGCAAACGGATACATGAGTAAAGAGTGTGTAAACTGGACACAGGCAGATGCATGGAATCAGTTCTGCGCAGGAAAAGCTGCATTTGCAGAATGTGGAACATGGCATCTGGCACAGACAGATGCAATCAACGGAGCATTTGAATATGACTTTACACTTCTTCCAACAGGCGACGAAGGAACCTCTACATCTACAATCGGTGGTGAGAACTTTGGTGTCTGCAAAGGATCAGAAAACAAAGAAGCATGTGCTAAATTCCTTGAGTGGCTCTGCTCACAGGAAAACGAAGCAAAATGGGCAGCTGTAGGCGGAAAGATTCCTACAAGACAGGATGCAACAGCAGAATATACATTTGAGGAGGATGGATTCAAAGTATTTACAGAAGAAATGAACTATGCTCAGGCACGTGGACCACATGCTGAATGGCCATCTATCTCTGAAGCAATTTATACAGCAGCACAGTCTGTGATCGTAGACGGAACATCTGCAAAAGACGCTCTTGAAACAGCAGCAGGCAAAATTAACCCAATCATAGAAGAAACACCTCTTCCTGAAAGCAACTAAAATTAATAAACAGGGAAGGATGTGGCTTTAATGGCAGCAAAGTCTAGGACTATGGCGCAGCAAAAGACAAAAGAAGCATACTGTTTCATTGTACCTGCATTTATCTATATGATCCTTGTGCTGGGATATCCAATCGTTTATAACATTATCCTCAGCCTTAAGGATGTAAATGTAAAGAACCTGAAATCAGGAACTTCCGTATTTGTCGGATTACAGAACTATATTGAATTATTCCATGACCCGACATTTCTTCTGATTTTGCGCAATACATTTATTTTTACAATAGCTTGTCTTATTTTCCAGTTTACTATCGGATTTGCATTTGCAATGTTTTTCAATCAGAAATTTAAACTTGCAGGTCCGATCAGAGGTTTGATCCTTGTCAGCTATATGATGCCGATGGCAGTAACTGGTCTTCTTGGCAAAAATATCTTTTCCAATGCAGGTCTTATCAATGACCTGCTTGGAAAAATCGGAATCAGCGGTCCAGAGTGGCTGGTCAATACCAGTACAGCACTGATCGCAGTAATTGTTATGAACTGCTGGGTAGGTATCCCGTTTAATATGCTCCTTCTTGTATCAGGACTTACAAGTATTTCACCGGATGTATACGAGAGTGCATCCATGGATGGAGCGAACTGGGGACAGCGTTTCATTTATATCACACTTCCACTGATGAAGGAGTCAATTCTCGCAGTATTGATGTTAGGATTCATTTATACGTTTCGTGCATTCGACCTGATGTATATCATGACAGCCGGAGGTCCGTTGAATTCAACAGATGTACTGGGAACATATTCCTATATGTTATCATTCACACAGTTTAACTTTTCAAAAGGTGCGGCAGTTGCGATGGTACTGTTTGCCTGCCTGTTCCTTATTGGTCTGTTCTATCTGAAACTGTTATCAAAAGAAGAGGAGGAAAGCTGATATGAATAATATGACAGGTGCTGAAAAAGCAAAAGAAATCAGAAATTCCATATTTGCGATCCTTATAGCAGCAGTTTTTTTATTTCCAATCTACTGGCTGATACAGATTTCATTTAAGTCAGATGCTGAAACATTTGGAAAGGTTCTTACATATTTTCCACATGAGTTTACATTTGAGCCATGGCTGGAAAATCTGACAGATAAAACTTTCCTGATATCATTAAAAAACAGTTTCCTTAACGGACTTCTGACAATGGCAATTGCTCTGATACTTGGTGTTCCGGCAGCTTACGGAATGGGAAGATACAAGGTAAAAGGTGGAAATGTTTTCCTTCTTACATTCCTGATCTCACAGATGCTTCCTCCGTCTCTGACATTGACACCGATGTATCTGATCTTCAGCAAACTGGGATTCCTTGGAAATCATCTGACAGCTCCGGTTGCGATTGCAGCCAGTTCGATACCTTTTGTAATCGTAACACTGAGACCTTATTTCAGAAGTATTCCGGTATCACTGGATGAGGCAGCGAGACTGGATGGCTGCGGATCAGTAAGGGCATTCCTTATGGTTATGCTTCCGGCAGTAAAGACAGGAATTATCACCATCATGGTTATCTCATTCCTGAACGGCTGGAATGATCTGGTATATTCAATGACATTTAATGTTGCAGAGACAATGAGACCTTTGACAGCGAATATCTATAAATTCCAGAGTGCATATGGTACAAGATGGAACTGTATCATGGCTTATGGTGCAATACTGGTACTTCCGGTAATTCTGATGTTTATTTTCTTACAGAAATATATTGTAGGCGGTCTTGTCGCAGGTGCGGTAAAAGACTGATAAAATAAAGCTATTATTTATATTATAAACATGTTCAGCGGATTAGAACAAAACAGATAAAACTGCAGTTCCAATTCGCTGAAACTCCATTAAGAATGAAAAGGAGAAGGCAGAAATGGCAAATCAGGAAGAAGTAAGAGACGTATATGGGTATTTTGAGCAAAAAGGAAATGCGCTGTGCTACCGTTATGAGGCTGAACGGGTAAGAATTGAGCCGTGGGGTGCTGACAGCCTTCGTGTACGTGCATGGAAAACCGCAGAGATGGATCCGGCAGACTGGGCATTGATCAAACCAGAGAAGGAAATCACACCGGAAATCGAAGTTCGCGAAGACGGAGCAACGATCCGTAATGGTAAGATCCGTGCAGAGATTAATCTGATCGGTAAAATTGCATTTTATAATCAGAAAGGAGAACTTTTACTGGATGAGTATGTCCGCAACAGAAAAGATATGTTCGGAAATACCTGCAGTTCTCTTGAAGTAGAAGCCAGAGAATTTAAGCCTATCACAGGTGGGGATTACAGACTGACAATGCGTTTTGTTTCCACACCGGAGGAGAAAATATATGGTATGGGCCAGTACCAGCAGCCATACCTTGATATAAAGGGAGCTGATCTTGAACTGGCACACAGAAATTCACAGGCAAGTGTTCCGTTCATGCTTTCTAGTCTTGGATATGGATTCTTGTGGAATAATCCGGCTGTAGGACGTGTAAATTTTGGCAAAAATATTACAACATGGGAAGCATTTTCTTCCAAGAAACTGGATTATTGGATCACAGCAGGTGACACACCGGCCGAAATCGAAGAAGCTTATGCAAATGCAACAGGCAAAGTTCCGATGATGCCTGAATATGCAATGGGATTCTGGCAGTGCAAACTTCGTTATCAGACACAGGAAGAACTTCTTGAAGTAGCAAGAGAATATAAACGCCGTAACCTCCCGATTTCTGTAATAGTTGTTGACTTCTTTCACTGGCCAATGCAGGGCGAATGGAAATTTGACCCGACATACTGGCCGGATCCGGATGCAATGATCAAAGAACTGAAAGATATGGGAATTGAACTGATGGTTTCCATCTGGCCGACAGTAGATTACAGAAGCGAGAACTTCAATGAAATGAAGAGTAAAGGTCTTCTGATCCGCGTAGATTCCGGATATCCGATATCCATGGATTTTCAGGGAAATACACTTCATTACGATGCAACTAATCCGGAAGCACGTGAATATGTATGGGAAAAAGCAAAGAAGAATTATTATGATAAAGGTGTAAAAGTATTCTGGCTGGATGAAGCAGAACCGGAATATACAGTTTATGATTTCGAGAATTATCGTTATCATCTTGGACCGGATATTCAGGTTGGAAATATTTATCCTGTTATGTATGCAAAGACATTTTTTGATGGAATGAAAGCAGAAGGACAGGAGAATATTATCAATCTTCTCCGATGCGCATGGGCCGGTTCACAGAAATATGGTGCACTGGTCTGGTCCGGAGACATCAAATCTTCCTTCCCGAGTATGAAAAATCAGGTTGCAGCAGGTCTTAATATGGGAATTGCAGGTATTCCGTGGTGGACAACAGATATCGGCGGATTTTTCGGAGCAAATATAAATGATCCGGAATTCCATGAACTTCTGATCCGTTGGTTTGAATATGGATGCTTCTGTCCGGTTATGAGACTTCACGGATATCGCTGGCCGCTTCAGCCACAGTATGGTACAACTGGTGGAGCTACATGTGTATCAGGAGCACCGAACGAAGTATGGAGTTACACAGATCAGGTTTATGAGATTCTTTCCGATTATCTGAGATTAAGAGAGCGTATGATCCCATATATTACAGAACTGATGGAAGACGCACATGAAAAAGGAACTCCTGTTATGCGTCCGCTGTTCTATGACTTCCCGGAAGACAAAGAAAGCTGGAATGTAGAGACAGAATACATGTTTGGACCAAAAGTTCTGGTAAAACCGATCACAGATGCAGATGCACGTGAGACAGATGTATATCTTCCTGGCGGAGCTTCCTGGACAAATGCATGGACAGGTGAAACATTTGAAGGTGGACAGACAGTGCATGTAGCGGCACCGATCGAGCAGATTCCACTGTTTACAAGAGACGGCTACAAACTGCCAATGGAATAATAAATATAGAATAATTTAAAGATCATAAGGGTGCCGTAAAAATTATCGAAACGGGTGATTTTCGGCACTCTTTTAAAGAGTAATTAACTGGATTGGTTTATCTGATCCAAATATATGACAGAGGAGTAGAATAAAAATGGGAAAAGCAGCAAATTCAAACATTTCTCTTAAGCAGATTCATGTTACAGACAATTTCTGGAATAAATATGTGCATCTGGTAAAGGATGTGATTATTCCTTATCAGTGGGATATTTTGAATGATAAACTGGAAGATGTGGAAACCAGTCATTGTATAGAGAATTTCAAAATTGCAGCAGGAGAAAAAGAAGGAGAATTTCAGGGTGCCGTATTTCAGGATACGGATGTAGCAAAATGGCTGGAAGCAGTTGGTTTTGTATTAAATTATGAAAGAGATGAAAAGCTGGAAGCACTGGCTGATGAGACGATTGAGCTGATCGGACGTGCACAGCAGCCGGATGGATATTTAAATACATATTTTACGATTAAGGAACCGGATGGACGGTGGAGTAATCTTATGGAAGGTCATGAGCTTTATACAGCAGGGCATATGATCGAGGCAGCAGTGGCATACTATGAAGCAACCGGAAAACATAGATTTCTGGAAATTGTATCAAAATTTGCAGATCTTATCTGTGAGACTTTCGGACCGGAAGAAGGAAAGATTCATGGATATCCGGGGCATCAGGAAATTGAACTGGCACTTGTAAAACTTTACCGTGTAACAAATGAGAAGAAATATCTGGATCTGGCAAAATATTTTATTGATCTGAGAGGAACCGGTAAAAATTATTTTCTGGAAGAGGAAAAGAGACCGGAACATAAGCGGATTTTTCCGGATTTCGTAAATTATGATACCATGTATGCACAATCCCATGAACCGGTGAGAAAACAGAAAAAAGCAGAAGGACATGCGGTAAGAGCAAATTATATGTATTCTGCAATGGCAGATCTGGCATATGAATATCAGGATAAAGAATTACAGCAGGCATGCCACAATCTGTGGAATAATATGGTGCACAAAAGAATGTATATTACAGGAAGTGTTGGATCTTCTGGTTTGCTGGAACGCTTTACAACAGATTATGATCTGCCAAATGACAGTAATTATTCTGAAACATGTGCCACGATTGCGCTTGCCATGTTTGGAAAGAGAATGGCAGATATGGAGAAAGACGCTTCCTATATGGATGTAGTGGAACGAGCTTTATATAATACTCTTTTATCCGGTATTGCCATGGATGGAAAAAGCTTTTTCTATGTAAATCCTCTGGAAGTATGGCCGGCAAACTGCATGCCAAGAACTTCACGGGAACATGTGAAACCTGTCAGACAGAAATGGTTTGGAGTTGCATGCTGTCCGCCGAACATTACCAGAACACTTGCTTCTCTTGGACAGTATATTTATTTTCAGGAAGAAAATGAGATTTATGTAAATCTGTATATTGCAAATGAAACTGAAGTTACATTTAATGGTGTTCCGTTTAAGATTACATTAAAAGGAAATTTCCCATGGGAAAATAAAATGACAGTTTCTGTGGATGGTACTCAGGAAACAGATGTGATGATCGCTTTCAGAGTTCCTGCATATGCCAAAAATTTCAAAATTTTGAGAAATGGAAAAGAGGAGAAACTGACAGCAGACCATGGATATATCAAAGTTTTCGGAAAAATGTATAAAGAAACATTTGAAATCAGCTTTGATGCACAGCCTGTATTCGTTCATGCAAATCCACAGGTAAGAGCAGACAGTGCAAAAGTGGCAGTAGTAAAGGGACCTCTGGTTTATTGTGTGGAAGAAGCGGATAACGGGGAGAATCTTTCTTCTGTTATGGTTAATACTGATCAGAAGATTGAAGAAACATATGATGACGAACTTCTGGAAGGATGCAGTGTACTCCATATAACCGGCAAAAAAATTTCAGAGAAGGGTTGGAATGAAGGAATATTGTATCAGAACAGAAAAGTAGAACTGGAAGATGTTAAATTGACACTGGTACCATATTGTTATTGGGGAAATCGTGAAAATGGAGAAATGCTTGTGTGGATGAAGGAACTTTTTTATATGTAATTCGCTGATAAAATAAAGGAAAAATAAAAGGAGATCGCAGAAAAATATGTGGTCTCCTTTTGGTCTGTTCAGTATTTGTTTGATTATAGGCTGACAATTATTTTTTCTTTTTGGAATTATGCTCCGGTTCCGGATTCATCCCGTCGATTATATGCTCAATCATCATTTTCTTTACATAGACATCAAAGCTTAACAGGCAGATAAATGAAAATCTCTTCAAATTTGCCTGATCTTCTTCATCTGCGTCCCCGAAAGTATCCTGTGCTGTTTTGTATTTGCGCAGCAGGTCTTTCTTGAGAGATTCAATCTGATCTTTCTCCATGCTGAAGACTTCGTTATAGATGTAAGTCATATCTTTCTCGGTCATGGATTTGAAATATTTTTGCGCGATCGGTGTGAGCAGAGTCTGAATATCATTAATGGAAAGAATATTCTTGAAATAATAAATAAAGATCAGCATCAGGATATGCTCACGGGAATAACGCTTCTTCTCCGGCGGAGGGAGAAGTTTATTCTTGGCATAATTGTTGATCATGGTCTTGGTGAGAATCTTGTCGTCTGCGTAACGTTTGGAAGAAACGAGCTGTTCTTCCATAAAGGTTGTCACCTGATCCATATATAAATCAATATTTGGGATGTCTTCCGGTTTAATATAGTCAATCCTGGATACACTTTCCAGAATGCTATTTATCATGTCTTTATCATCGATTGTCATCTTTTATCACCTCTGTTCTTTATTATATAGTTTTAAATACTACTTGTAAATGTTTTTTTTACTCATTATAAAATTTATTATTCAGTGTAGAGCTGCATAGCGAAGCGGATTGCGAATATCCGGTTGAATTTACAGGAATCAGTTGTAGGCGAATAGATTTTTGTGTATAATCATAAAGATATATGCCTGTTCCGGCACAAAAAATATTTTGAGAGATGTAAACGATAACCGGTACATATTTTGAACCTGAAAGATTACTGCAGGAATCAACTTGTTGATCAGCATGGTTGTTTGTAAAATAATGTACCGTACAGGAAGAAGACAGGAGAAAATATGAGTGATATTTACAGTGCATTAAATCCTCAGCAGCAGGAAGCGGTTTACCATACAGAAGGTCCACTGTTGATCCTTGCGGGAGCGGGTTCGGGAAAGACGAGGGTGCTTACCCACCGCATTGCATACCTGATAGATGAAAAGGGCGTAAATCCCTGGAATATCCTGGCTATCACTTTTACAAACAAAGCAGCCAGTGAAATGAGAGAGCGTGTAGATAAGATTGTGGGATTCGGCTCAGAGAGTATCTGGGTATCTACCTTCCATTCTACCTGCGTGCGTATCCTGCGCAGACATATTGACAGGCTTGGATTTGATAACAGGTTTGCCATTTACGACACCGAAGATCAGAAGACTCTGATGAAAGAAATCTGCAGAAAGCTGAATATCGACACCAAAATATATAAGGAACGTTCCCTTCTGGCACAGATTTCCCATGCCAAAGATGAGCTGATCACACCGGATGAGATGGAACTGAATGCAGGCGGTGATTTTAATAAGAAGAAAGTGGCTGCAGTATATAGGGAATATCAGGCATCACTGCGGAAAAATAACGCGCTGGATTTCGATGATCTGATCGTAAAGACCGTAGAACTTTTCCAGAATTGCGGAGATGTTCTTGAGAATTATCAGGAGCGTTTCAAATACATCATGGTGGATGAGTATCAGGATACCAATACCGCACAGTTTAAATTTGTAAGTCTTCTGGCTTCCAAATATGAGAATCTCTGCGTAGTCGGTGACGATGACCAGTCTATCTATAAGTTCCGTGGGGCAAACATTGGAAATATTCTTGGATTTGAGCACGTTTTCCCGGATGCAAAAGTGATTCGTCTGGAGCAGAATTACCGTTCTACCAGGAATATCCTGAGTGCGGCCAATGAAGTGATTGCAAATAATGCCTCACGTAAATCGAAGACACTCTGGACAGAGAATCCGGAAGGTGATCTGATTCATTTCCGCCAGTTTATGAATGGCTATGAAGAGGCAGAGTATGTGGTAGGTGAGATTTCCAGAGCACACAGAGAAAATGGTGCGAAGTACAAGGATTGTGCGGTTCTTTACAGAACGAATGCCCAGTCTCGACTTTTTGAAGAGAAATGCCTGCTTGCGAATATCCCGTATAAGATCGTAGGTGGCGTAAACTTCTATGCACGTAAGGAAATTAAAGATCTTTTGTGCTACTTAAAGACAATCGATAATTCCAGGGATGATCTGGCGGTGCGCCGTATCATCAATGTGCCGAAACGAGGAATCGGGGCTACGACTCTGGGAAGGATTCAGGATTATGCAGACCAGATGAGTGTCAGCTTTTATGATGCCCTGCGTGTGGCAGAAGAGGTTCCGTCTATTGGCAGAAGCCTTTCAAAGATTGACGGTTTTGTAACCTTTATTCAGGGGCTGAAGAGCAAGGCAGAATCTTATACTGTCCGTGAAATTCTGGAGGAGGTTATCCGTCTTACCGGATATGTCACAGAATTGGAAGCGGAAGGGACGGAGGAAGCAGATGCAAGAATCGAGAACATTGATGAGCTGATTTCTAAGACAGAGTCCTATCAGGAAGCTATGGAAGAGCAGGGACAGCCGGCAACCCTGTCAGGATTCCTGGAGGAGATTGCGCTGATTGCGGATATCGACAGTGTTGACCCGGATCAGGATTATGTGCTTCTTATGACCTTACATAGCGCCAAGGGTCTGGAATTTCCGAGAGTATTTCTGGTTGGAATGGAGGATGGAATTTTCCCGTCTTATATGTCAATTGTGTCGGATGATAAATCTGACCTTGAGGAAGAACGCCGCCTCTGTTATGTGGGAATTACAAGAGCCATGGAAGATCTGACACTGACTTCCGCGAGACAGCGAATGATCCGCGGAGATGTGCAGTACAATAAAGTTTCCAGATTTGTCCGTGAAATTCCGCGCGAGCTTGTAGATTTGGGACAGGAAGCGCAGGAAAAGAAGAAAATTGTTGCAGATATGATCGCAGCAGACAGCAGCCTTGCGAAAATGAAAATGACGATGGCAGCCAAGCCTTTCAAACCGAGAGAATTTAAAGTGACGAAAGCGGCATCTCTGGATTATGAAGTGGGAGATACGGTGCGCCACATCAAATTTGGAGTGGGAATTGTCAAAGATATCGTGGATGGCGGCAGAGATTACGAGGTCACTGTTGATTTTGATAAGGTCGGTGTTAAGAAAATGTTTGCAGGATTTGCGAAGTTGAAGAAATTGTAAGGAAAAGGAAAACATTATGAGTAAAAACACAAAAGATGTAGTAGAAGACAAGGATTATTCCCTTGAACGTGTACCTGTAACCGCCAGAAAAGGTTTCTGGCCGATGTTTTTTATCATGCTTGGCTTTACGTTCTTTTCAGCAAGTATGAGCGTTGGTGCAAAACTGGGAATCGGATTGAATCTGCAGGGATTTATCTGGGCGGTTCTGATCGGAAGTATTGTTCTGGGGACTTATACAGGTGTGCTTGGTTATATCGGAAGTCACACCGGTATGTCACTGGACTTACTTGCCCAGCATTCTTTCGGTAAAAAAGGTTCTTACCTGCCGTCAGCATTGATCAGTTTTACACAGATCGGATGGTTTGGTGTAGGTGCCGCTATGTTTGCTATTCCGGCAGCAGATGTGCTTCATGTATCACCGGTCGTACTTGTGGTGATCGCGGGTGCATGTATGACACTTTCTGCGTATCGTGGAATTGAAGGATTACAGATCGTAAGCTATATTTCTGTACCATTGATTGCGGTGCTTGGAATTTATTCCATGTGTCTTGCAATCAGTCAGGGCGGCGGTCTGGCATCTGTATTTGCGAAGAGCCAGGGAACGCTGACTATCGCTGGCGGAGCCGGACTTGTTATCGGTTCCTTTGTCAGTGGCGGAACTGCAACACCGAACTTCACCCGTTATGCAAAGACAAATAAGATTGCGATTGTTACAACGGTTATCGCATTCTTCCTTGGAAATGCCCTGATGTTCGCATTTGGTGCGACAGGCGGTGCTTTTACAGGAAAAGACGATATCTTCTATGTTATGATTGCACAGGGACTGACCGTTCCGGCACTGATTGCACTGGGAGCAAACATCTGGACAACAAATGACAATGCGCTCTACACTTCCGGACTTGGACTTTCCAATATCACAAAAGTCCGCAAGAAACCTATGGTAGTGATCGCAGGTATCATTGGTACTGTACTTTCTATCTGGCTTTACAATAACTTTGTAGGCTGGCTGAATTTCCTGAACGCAGCCCTGCCGCCGGTAGGTGCGCTGATCTCTCTCGATTTCTTCCTGCATAAATCTGATTATGAATCAGGTGAGGAAGCAAAGAAAGAGGTGAAATGGGGTTCTGTTATCGGCGTGATCTGCGGAGCACTGGCAGGAAACCTTATCCCTGGTGGAATTGCTTCTATTAATGCGATGATCGTGGCGGTAATCTGCTATTTTGTAGTGGGAGCAATTGCAAAAGACTGAGAAGAAAACTGATAAAATTCTATTGCAGCAGGAAAACGGAGATGAATATTATTTATACTACTGAGAATAGACAGTAAAGTATAATTTAAAGAACATGAGAATTGCGGGAGCTGCTTTGCAGCGGAGCAATTCGTAGATATCAAGTTAGGGGCAAAATGTCTTTTGACCCTAACATCAGAACATATAGTTAAAAAAGAAGTATGTGAAAGAAATAATATTGGCTTTCGACATGCTTCTTTTGACTTCATCAACTTAGTAAATTGAAACGCAAAAAAGTTATTTATATTTCTGACAGAAGTTGTGGCAGCTTAGGAAGACTGTCAAATTCATAATCCGGAATGATCTTATCAGTCTTACAGTGATTCGGGTTGAACCAGATCGTGCGGATTCCGGCATTGAGTCCGCCCTGAATATCGGATGTCAGACTGTCTCCGATGATCACAGCTGTTTCTTTGTGAAAATCTGGTATTTTGGAGAAGCAGCAGTCAAAGTATTCAATGCTTGGTTTGTTATAACCGAGTTCTTCCGAAATGAAAATATCCTCGAAGTATCGGGAGATATTGGCGCTTTTGAGGCGGCCTTTCTGGACGCTGAGAGTTCCGTTTGTTACAAGATACATGCGGTATTTTCCATAAAGAGTTTCCAGAAGTTCTTCTGCACCGTCCATAAAATAATGACCATGGGCGAGCAGGAATTCATAGATTTTGGCGGCTTCTTCGGCAGGGGCATCAATGTTTTGCTCTGAGAAAAGAAGCTGGAATCTGCGAAGCTTCACCTGTTCTCTGGAAATCTTTCCTTGTTCCAGTAATTTCCACTGGGCGAGATTTAACTCGCTGTAACGTTTTAAAATAGAAGGGGCAGGAGTAATTTGAAAATTCTCCAGTGTTTTTGAAACGGCGATACGTTCTGCCTGATTAAAATCAAGCAGGGTATTATCAAGATCAAATAAGAGCGTTTCTATCATGAGATTTGTACCTTTCTTAGTGTATTTTTTATTGTAATCTGTATTTTATACATATTATATAACGGTATCAAGTCGAAAAGTTGTTCGTGCCTGCGCGATAAAATGATACTGTTAACTACGTTTTCAGAAACGATAAATCTTTTGCATTTGATATCATTATAATGAAACAATTCTTAAAAGTATAGCAGAAACCCAAATTTAATTGAGATATTTATGGTAAAATCAGATAGAAAGTGGTATAATAATCACATTAAACAGCAGACGGCAAAAGTGTTAACAGCTATTCTATTTTAACGATAGCGTCTCGTCTGGCAGATTATTGAGAGGATGGTGCGGTTATGAATATTAAAATCGAAGAATTATTAGCAGCATTAAATAAAAAAGAAGAAGAGAAAGAAAAAAATACAGTCCTCTGGGTACTGGCAATCATTGGCGCAGTTGCAGCAGTAGCAGGTATCGCATTTGCTGTATATCACTTCTTTGCTCCAGATTATCTGGAAGATTTTGAAGAGGATTTTGACGACGACTTCGATGATTATTTCGAAGACGAAGAAGAATAATTATCGCGAGAGAATGAAAATGAGAATGGCTCCGGCTTATACCGGGGCTATTTTTATGAAAGCAATTAAGAGAAGAAGGTTTGCTATTGTTCATGGAATGGACAGTAATAAATTTTAAATAAATCTTATAGATGTTATCAGATTTATAGAGATATATGAGTAAACATAGGAGGATATATGAAGAAAGGTGAAATTTACGAGGGCGTAATTGAGAAGGTAGATTTTCCAAATAAGGGAATTGTAATGGTAGGTGACCAGAAAGTAACTGTGAAGAACGGTATGCCTGGTCAGAAGGTACGCTTTATGATCAATAAGAAACGTTCCGGACGTGCGGAAGGACGACTTCTGGAAGTGCTGGAGAAATCTTCGCTTGAGATAAGAGAACCGGTCTGCAACATTTTTCCAGAGTGTGGTGGATGCATGTACCAGACAATGTCCTATGAAAATCAGCTTGAAATGAAAGAGCGACAGGTGCGGGAATTATTGGATGGGGCGTTAAACGGTACAGAGTATCAGTGGGAAGGAATCCATGGAAGTCCGATTGAATTTGCATACCGTAACAAGATGGAGTTTTCCTTTGGGGATGCATATAAGGACGGTCCATTGACACTGGGACTGCACAAAAAAGGAAGCACCTATGATGTACTTACTGCAAATGACTGCAAACTGGTGCACGAAGATATGACAAAAATCCTGACTTGCGTTCATGAATATTTCCTGAAACGAAATGTTTCTTATTATAAAAAAATGCAGCATACCGGATATCTGCGTCATTTACTCCTGCGCCGTGGCGTAACGACAGGGGAGATTCTGGTACATGTGATCACGACCAGTCAGGAAGAACATAATCTGGAATCGCTGAAAGAGGAACTTCTTGCACTTCCGCTGGAAGGCAAGATTGTCGGAATCATGCACATTATCAATGATTCTCTGTCTGATGTGGTACAGAGTGACGAGACACGTATCCTTTACGGACAGGATTTCTTCTATGAAACTCTGTTGGGACTGCGCTTTAAGATCAGTACATTTTCCTTCTTCCAGCCAAATTCGCTGGCAGCAGAAGTCCTGTATTCAGTAGTCCGTCAGTATATCGGAGACACGAAAGACAAAGTAGTTTTTGACCTTTACAGTGGAACCGGAACGATCGCCCAGCTTGCAGCATCTGTGGCAGACGAGGTGATTGGTGTGGAAATCGTAGAAGAGGCGGTAGAAGCTGCGAAAGAGAATGCGGCATTAAATAATCTTGGTAACTGTAAATTTATAGCAGGAGATGTCCTGAAAGTTCTAGATGACCTTACGGAGAAACCAGACGTGATCATCCTCGATCCACCAAGAGACGGCATCCATCCAAAGGCATTGCCGAAGATTCTTTCTTACGGAGTGGACCACATTGTCTATATTTCCTGCAAAGCCACAAGTCTTGCAAGAGATTTACCGGCATTTCTGGCGGCAGGATATAAGGTTGAGAAGGCCTGCTGTGTGGATCAATTCTGCCAGACTGTCCATGTGGAGACGGTGTGCTTGCTTAGCAAGAAACCTTGATTTTATGCGGGTTAGCGGGCTTTTTTAGAAAATATGTACCTGTGTTTTTAACAGGAAAAAATGTATATAGAATAAAGTAATTTAAGAGGGGTGCAAAAAAAACAGAGCAGCAAAAGTTGTACGCCGGAATAGTACTGATGGAAACTTGCTGTCCGCGAATAGTTGCACCCTTGTTTTTAATTGATTTTCGGCGTCTTTCCGCTTATAATATACATAGTGGTTTATTGTTGTATTTTGTAGAGGTGAAAGATATGGAATACATGACAGTCAAGGAAGCATCTCAAAAATGGAACTTATCAGAGCGGAGGCTTCAAACGATATGTAATGAGGGGCTCATTCCTGGAGTATTGAAGTTTGGAAATGCATGGGCTATCCCGAAGAATGCTGAGAAACCAATTGACAGAAGAATTAAGTCCGGAAAATATATAAAGTCTTGATATGGGATCTTATACGTATTGTACGAGGAAGGGGGATCTTTATGGGAAATATTACACCAAATGCATCACAACTTGAAGCTATCAATTCAATTGATGGACCATTGTTGATTTCGGCAGGACCTGGAACCGGAAAGACTGCAACTCTTGTTAATCGTTATGCAAATATGGTCAATAATTATGGAATAAATCCAGAAAATATTTTAATGGCAACATTTACAGAAAAAGCAGCTAAGGAAATAGTAACTCGTATTTCAGCCGTCATTCCAGATTTTGATTTAAATGATGTTTATATAGGAACTTTCCATTCTATTTGTTTAAGGATAGTAAGAGATAATATTGCCTTTGTTCCGGGATTAAAAAAGAACTTTACTCTTATGGATGACTTTGATCAGAAGTATTTTTTGTATCAGAAATTGACATACGACTTTTCAAAGTTGCCTAATTTCAGTTACTTAGATTTTGGAAATAGAGGTATTTGGGATAAAGCCTCAATTTTGGCGGATTGGTTAAATGGATTGGCAGAAGAACAAATCGATGTTCATGAATTACTTTGCTCTAAGAATCCGCAATTTGTGGCATTGGGAGAAGCTAAACAGCTATATGATCAGCTTCTGGAAAGAACAAATCGATTAGATTTTGCAACAATACAGGCAACTGCATATAAATTACTTTGTGATAATGAAAATATACTTCAAAAATATCAAGAACTTTTTAAGTATATGATGATAGACGAGTATCAGGATACAAACTCTATTCAAGAAAAAATCATTTTCTTATTATCTAAAACTCTAAATATATGTGTAGTTGGTGATGATGATCAATCTATGTATAGGTTTAGAGGGGCAACGATAAAAAATATCTTGGGATTTCAAGAGAAGTTTGAAGAAGGAAAATGTAAAGAAGTTAAGTTGACCACAAATTATCGATCTGAGCCAGAAATCATTGAGTTATATAATAAATGGATGACTGATTATTCTGAGGATTTTTTTTCTTGGAATGGATATAGAATTGAAAAGAAAATTGTGCCAAGTGAGGGCAAGATTAGAAAAACAGGTACTCCACCAGTTTTAAGTATTTCTGGTGACTCGGTTGAGGATTGGTGTAAAAACATATATGGTTTCTTAACCAATATGCGCGAAAATGGATACATAGATAATTATAATCAGGTTGCTTTTTTGTTTAGATCTGTAACAAATGATAAAGCAAAGCACCTAGCTAACTATTTAGAAGAACATGGTGTTCCGGTATATTCTCCTCGTTCAAAAATGTTTTTTGATAGAGAGGAGATAAAAGCCTGTATTGGAATAATTCTTCATTTGTTTAGTGATTTTGAAGAAGAACTTCTTGAAGACGACAGTCCTTGGTTTGAAGACATGGTTAATTATTATAATGAGTGTTTAGATGTTGCCTATGAACTGATGGATGAAGATTCAGCTCTTGAAGAGTGGGTTTCATACAGAATGAAAGAGTTAGATGACCTAAAAGGTAACACCGATTATGCCTTCACGAGATTGCTTTATCAAATGTTCACATTTGATTATTTTAAAAAAATTATTGATACGGATTTAGCATCGGGAGTTGCAGATCAGAGAGCGATACGTAATCTTGCAATTATGACCAATATTCTTTCTAAATTTGAATCAATTGAAAGAGTAGAAGTTATTTCAAGTGAAAAGAAAATTCGTATTTTGCAAAAATTATTTAGAACTTACTTTAGATTTCTGATGAAAGGTGGAATGGAAGAGTATCAGGATGAGAGTGAGTATGCGCCAAGTGGGTGTGTATCATTTATGACTGTTCATCAATCAAAAGGAATGGAGTTCCCTATTGTTATTGTAGATTCACTTTATGATACACCAAGAAAAGAAAATGAATCAATATTGAATGCTGTATATGATACATTCTCTGACAGAAACAATTTTGAACCAGAAGAAGATATAAAATTCTATGATTTTTGGAGAAGATACTATGTAGCATTTTCAAGAGCTGAAAGCCTATTGGTACTGACAACACCGATAGTATCAAGTGGAAGAAGTCAGTCTCCAAGCAGGTATTTTTGCTCATTATGGGATTCAATTATACCATATGACACAAATATGGATTTCGATGAATTCTGTTTTAGGGATGTTAAGAAATCAAAATTGAAACAGTCTTATGCATTTACTACAGATATTTCAAAGTATGAGAGATGTTCTCTTGAATATAAGATGTTTAGAGAATTAGGATTTAGCGAAATTAGAGTTGGATCAACTTTATTTGGATCCTTAGTACATGAAACAATTGAGGATATTCATGATGCTATTTTACGTGATGAGGCTGAAACAGTATTAGACAACTTAGAAGGATGGTTTGAACAAAATTATCAGGGGCTTGTATTAACAGAACATAGTTATTTGGCTCCTTCTTCTAAGGCTGCTGCCATGAGATATGTTTATAA
The DNA here is from genome assembly GCF_052064435.1 of Blautia sp. HCP3S3_B11. Taxonomy (NCBI): domain Bacteria; kingdom Bacillati; phylum Bacillota; class Clostridia; order Lachnospirales; family Lachnospiraceae; genus Blautia; species Blautia sp. HCP3S3_B11. Next base: position 37,722 of record NZ_JBQHVP010000007.1, on the reverse strand, counting down.
TTATTTTAATAATTCAAGAGACATGTGGGAGAATATTCGGGAAGCTGAGGTTAGATTAAGTTATCCTAATGATGACTATATTCTAAATGGACAGGTTGATATGTTAAAAGGGCAGGGAGATACTGTAGAAATTGTTGATTTCAAAACAGGTGATAAGCCTCAAAAGATGACAGATTCAATGCTTCAAAGTTATGAAAAGCAACTACAGGTATATGCTCATTTAGTAGAACAAAAATACGGTTTAGAAGTTTCACAAATGAAACTGTATTATTTGAGTGCTACAGAGGATCCTGTAATTGCATTTAAGAAAGATGAAAAGAGAATAGCTGATATGATGGATGAGTTTTCTGGAGTAGTTCATAAAATTGAAAACCATGATTATTCTACAAGAACAAAAGATACCTCTATTTGTAAGGATTGTGATATGAGATATTATTGTGGAAAATCTAACCCCAAAAAATAGGAGGAATTGTAAATGGAATATACAGGAAATGCTATATATGATTATGTTTATAATGAGGATTTAGACTATTATTTTTCCGCTGAGCATAATTGGATGCTTGTTTATGGAAATGCAGCTAGTATACCCAAAATAATGGTTTTTGCTAGTAAAGTGACAGATATAAATAGCAATTGTACGGATAACGAAATAAAAGAGGCAAATAAGGCATTTTCTATCGCAAGATATCTAAAATTACCTTTTATATTCGTACGTTTTATGGTAAATAATGACTTGGTGGGGATTTGGGAAGAAAGCGTTGGACAGTGGCAAACTGTTACATATGATCAACTTAGAGATATCTATGAGAGATATGGTGTTGTACAGCCAGGAACAGCCAGAAAACGTGTTAATCAATATACTTCGAGTCCTTACCATGATTGGCAGCGAAATAATCTTGGAAGAATTACCGTATCTGATTTTGACTTGATAAAGTATAACAACGGTCAAGTGCAGGAAATCATTGAATTGAAGAGATCAAAAATTCCTTTAAATACATGGACACCATATACCAATGATTATCCTAATTTTGCATTATTAATAAATGCAATAGTTGGTTCCGGAAAAAAAATACCTTTTACGTTGTATTACAATTTGATGAGAGCTGGTCAAATGGGAATGAGAGTAGAAGACACATCGCAAATTAAAGTATTTGATTTTATCATTCCCCCAAATATGATTTCAAGTCACCAGGTACAGTATTGTTTTCGCGGTTATTATAAACTGGACCAATTGCTGAATTAGTAAAGAATGGGAGGAATAAGTGTGACTAATCTTTCAGAATTAAGCAGACAAAGGATGCTTAGCTTTTTAGAAACAATTAAAGATAAAACAGATGATGATGGACTTAAGGCAATAAACGAAGTTGAAAATTTCATTAATGCAAAAAGATATGGTTTAGTATGGGAGGAACATGAAGAGTTTGTGGATGTACAAATAGCTCAAAAAGTTCCGGTATTTACAGAGGATGAATCAAAAAAAATAATAAATGATTCGGAAAAACCAATGAATTTTTTGCTAGAAGGAGATAACTTACATAGTTTATATTTGCTTGAAAAGACACATAAAGGGAAAATAGATCTTATCGTAATAGATCCGCCTTACAATAGAGGAAAGGATGATTTTAGATATGACGATGCTATTGTAGATGCAGAAGATGGATTTAGGCATTCAAAATGGCTTTCATTTATGAGTAAAAGACTTGTTCAGGCAAAAAAGCTATTATCAGAGACAGGCATAATAACAATAAATATAGATGAGCATGAGGTTGCTCCTCTGCTAATGCTTATGGAGGATATTTTTGGAGCACAAAATAATTTAGGAACGATAATATGGAATAAACAGAATCCAAAAGGCGATGCTCACAAGGTTTCTACAATGCACGAATATATAATTGTATTTGCAAACAATTATGAAAAGATTAAAGAAATGGATGGATTTGCAAGTCGAAAGAAACCGAATGCGAAAGCAATGTTAGCAAAAGCAAAACAATTATACTCTCAAATTGGAAAGAAAATATTGCCAGCAGAAGTGAAGGCATTAGCAAAGGTGTATGACTACCCAAGTGAGATTTTGGAACAGATGAAGGTTGAATACGATCTTGAAATGGTGAATAGAGAATTTGCAAATTGGCTTAAAACTCAGGATTTTTCATCTGGTGAGAAAGCATATAAATATATAGATGATAATGGCAGAGTGTATCGTGGAGTTTCTATGGCATGGCCGAATAAAAAGAAGGCTCCAGATGATTATTTTATTCCGCTAATTCATCCAGTTACAGGGAAAGAGTGCCCTGTCCCAGCTAGAGGTTGGCGAAACCCTCCAAGAACAATGGAAAAATTGATGAGAGAGGGCCGTATTATTTTTGGACCTGATGAGACAAAGCAACCAGAAAGAAAATATTTCTTAGATGAAAATATGACTGAGAACACTCCATCAATTTATAATAACGCAGATAGTGCAGATAGTTATATGAGTAAAATAGGAATATCATTTGAATATCCTAAGCCGGTGTCAGAAGTAAAATACCTGATTCAAAATTTACATCCTAATCCACAAATTGTATTAGATTTCTTTGCTGGTTCTGCAACAACAGGACATGCAGTGTTAGAGATAAATGAGGAGGAAAACAAGAATATTCAGTATATTCTTTGCACGAACAATCAGGATGGAATTGCTGAGAATACAGCATATAAAAGACTTCAGGTTGAATCTCAGAATTATGGAGCAAACCTAAAGTACTTTAGAACAGACTATATTCCTCGACAGCCTGAGGGAGAATCAGAGTTATCAGAAGAATTACTAGAACATATCGCTGAAATGGTTGAACTTGATTTTGGGTTAGATATAAAAACAAGTTCGGATATTCGCCTGGTTTTTGATGAAGAAGAATTGGATGATTTGTTCACTGATGATTCAATGAGTAATCTTACGATTTTTGTACCGAATTATGTTTTACTTAGAGGTGAACACGAGTACTATGCAGAACAAAAAAATATTAAGATTGTTAGAATACCAGATTACTATTTTGCAAACGAATTAAAGGAGGCTGGTGAATTATGATAAGATTTCCTAACGGAGGAGATTTGTTTGATTTTCAGAAAGATGCGAGCAGTTGGTTATTAGATCATACGTTAAATTTATTGAATGAAAATAATACTCTTATTGTTAAGGCTCCTACAGGAAGCGGGAAGACTATTATTTTATTAAATTATATAGATCAGTACCTAGATTACACACATGATAAGGTATCTTTTGTTTGGTTATCAATAGGAGCCGGTGAATTAGAAGAACAATCAAAAGATAAGATGGACAGCCTTTTACCTGATAGAAATTCTAAAACATTAGGAGATGCCTTACTTACTGGTTTTAATGAGGGAGATGTTACATTTATTAACTGGGAGGCTGTTAACCGAGCAGGAAACAAAGCAACACGAATTGGTGAAATGAAAAATATAATTGACCGAATTGCGGAAGCTCACAAGAAGGGAATATCTTTTATTCTTATTGTAGATGAAGAACATAGAAGCAATACTGGCAATTCGGCTGAATTTATGATGCACTTTTCAGCTAGCAATGTGATAAGAGTATCTGCAACTCCTATTCAAAATGATACGGCATTAAAATATGAGATTCCAGAGTCAGAAGTAATTGCCAGTGGATTAATTACTAGTGCAATGTACGTTAATGATGGTGTTTCTGATGATGCTGAAACAGATATGAGTACAGAGTATTCATATCTACTTGATTTGGCAATTAAAAAGAGAGATGAGATTCAGGCGGAATATGAAAAAATAAATAGAAAAATAAGACCGCTTGTAATTATTCAGTTTCCTGATTCATCAAATCGTTATATTGAAGAGGTTGAAACATACTTAAAGAATAGAGGATACTCATATGAAAATGGATTTGCCGCAAAATGGTTATCTGAAGAAAAAATAAATATTGATAATATTGAAGCACCTAACGCTACGCCGGTCTTTTTGTTGTGGAAACAAGCTCTTTCAACAGGATGGGATTGCCCACGTGCAAAAATTTTAGTTAAGCTCAGAGATAATATGAGTGATTCCTTTGAAATTCAGACTATTGGCCGTATTAGAAGAATGCCAGAAGCCAGACATTATGAAAATGATTTACTTGATAATTGTTACATGTATACCTTTGATGAAGAGTGGAAAGAAAAAGCACTCAAAGATCCATCAGCGTTTGAAACTAGAAGGGTTATGATAAAAGAAGAGGGAAGAGAACTTATTCTTACAAGAGAAGTAAGAGATTCGTCTTCTAGCAATTTCGGAGAGCGTGAAGTAAGAGAAATACTTTCAAGATATTTCGTGGATAAATATGATTTAAAGGCAGGATCAAGACTTCCATTGGAAGATAAAGAAGAAAATAAAAAGAAGATGGAAGCGGATTCATGGGTTTTTGGAACAGAAATAAGTCGAATTTATCTTAAAGGAAAATTTGTAAAAGTCTCTGATATTCTTTCAGCCGATGAAACAAAAAAGGGAGTGACGACAAGAGAAGTAAACACACATGATAATGGTCGTGATCTGATGCATATCATAAATGAATTGCATGGTATAATTTCTATTAGTGATAGTGTAATTCGTTCTATTGTAAAAACATTGTTTCATAGGCAGCAGTATAGAAGAGGGGATAATGTTTTAGCCCTGGACAATAGAGAATGGTATGCGTTTGTAATCAATAATAGGGATAGATTAAAAGAAGTATTTAGGGAAGTAAAAGCCAGAAATTTGGAAGAAAATCTTAAATACAAACAATTATCACTTGATTTGGGGGATATGGAAATGTTCTATAAAGAGCGTGAATTTAGAATTCCATTATCTGAGGTTTATAGAGTAGATTCACTTAGAAGTGATTTAAAAGGAAAATATTTATCAAAGAACGTGTATGAAAAATACGAAGAAACTATGGTTACGGAGAAAACTCGTTCAAAGATTGAACAGAAATTTGAATACTATTGTGATAAATGTGATAGTATCAAATGGTTTTATAAGAATGGGGACAAGGGTGATAAATATTTCTCTATAGCGTATAGAACTGGATTTGGTCAAGTAAGTTTGTTTTATCCGGATTATATCATACAGATGAAGAATGGTGATATTTGGATTATTGAAACAAAAGGAGGAGAACGCTCAGGCCACACCGACAATATTGATAAGATGTCTCCTATTAAGTTTGATGCGTTTAAGAAATATGTAACGAAACGACATCCTGAATTAAAATGGGGATTTGTAAGGGATATTGGAGAAAAATTGTTCCTTAACAATGAAGAATGGACAGAAGCTATTGCAGGAAGTGATAATTGGAAATCTATTGAGGAATTTTTCTAAATGGGGTGATTAAATGGCAAGAGGAAAAAGTCTCAAAATATTTATGATGGATGGAGATGCTGCCGGAAGATGGGTTTGTACATTGGCAGGTCGAACTACAAAGGCATATAGAATTCCGCGAGCACTATATAAAAAGTGTTGTGATATAGATGAGTTAAAAAGACCGGCTGTTTATTTGCTTTTTGGAGATGAAGATGATACAGGGCGGCCTGTAGTTTATATTGGCGAAACAGAAGATGCTTACACTCGATTAAAGGATCATGAGGATAAGAAGGATTATTGGAGTGAAGCAGTTGTGTTTGTAAGTCAAGATGATCATTTTAATAAAGCTCATGTAAAATACATAGAAGGTCGTTTATATGAAATTGCTAATCAAGTCGATAGATACACTGTCATGAACACACAAAAACCAACATCCGCATCAATTGCAATTGATGAGCAAGCTGAGATGGAGGATTTCATCGATAATGTGTCAGTACTTACATATGGTATGGGGCATAAAGTATTTGAGCCGCTAATCAAAAAGGAGGGCACTTCTGAGGACTTGTCTGATAAACAGGTTTTTGCTATCAAAACAAAGAATAACTCAGTAGATGCTAAAATGGTAAGAACTATTGAGGGCTATGTTGTACTAAAAGGAAGTAAAATAAGAGAAAGCGATACAAAATCTACACCTTCCTGGGCAAAGAAGAAGCGTGCACAGTTAATCTCGGAGGGAACAATAAAGGATGGAATATTTACAAGAGATGAATTATTCCATTCGCCCTCAGGTGCATCTGATTTAGTTACAGGAAATAGCACTAGTGGCAATAAAATGTGGAAAACAGAAGCGGGGATTACATTAGGAGAAATACTCGAAAAAGAAAAGTAAGATTGACAACAGAACAAATGTTCGATATAATAACTCTAGGTTCGCTACCTGGAGTTATTTTTATTTTGTTAAACAGAGCCAGTCAATATGTATCCCGATATTGGAGGTGGAATAAACTATTGGAACTCGAAGAGTATATTAAAGATGGCTTTGATGATTCGTTAAGGGATTATATTCAGTCGGAAGAATATGTCTCAGCAAAGCAGCAGGAGAGAAAGGCGCTGGATTATTTAGAAAGTTTACTTACCAAGGACCAGCAGCAGGCATTTCATTCATTCCTGGATGCAGCCACAAACTGTAATAGTATGCTTTTATCAGAAAGCTATATGCATGGAGTGGTAGAAGGTATAGCACTTAGAAATAAAGTAGTATCAGAATAGGTAGTAAAGAGACCGGCTTTGATTCCCTTTTGAGCTGGTTTTTCTTTGCAGATTTGGAGGCATTATGGCAGCAGGATTTAAACCGGGCGATAAAGCCTATATTGTAGAAAATAACAGAGTTGTCAGGGAGTGTACGATTGCACGAGCTTCTGGTAACCTGTTTGTAATTAGATTTGTAGATGGTGGAGGAATACAGCTTCCGGCACATAGGCTATTCGCTACGAAGGAAGCTGCAGAAGAGAGCATACCAAAAGTAGCTGCAGCAAAACCGCAGCGTGGTTACCGTTCACCATATGATTATTGGCATTAGAAACGTCAGTAAGTGTGGTTATTAAATATCTCTATGACGAATCAATAAAAGATACGGTTGTAGATGAGAATGTTTCCTATAAAGGAGTTTACATTTTCTACTACAGGTCTAGCACAAGAATTTTGAAATCACATAACTCGGCTCCGCTGTATTATGTAACTGGAGATAGTAACTTAAAAAAATCGAACTTTTTCACAAAAGGGGGTTGACTAATAAATAAATCATGTTATAATTAAATCAATTATATAGCAGTGCCTCAGTTTCAACTTTTGCTGGCTGAGATCTACCTAGTGGTTTGATTCGCGCGTGTACGACGATTATTTTGAGTTGTGTCCTGCGGGATACGACTCTTTTTTTGTTGTTAAGTGAGGGCTGCAGAAAGGAGATAATTATTTTTTTGTAACCGTAAACTTTTCAACAATTTTTTTTTGGAGGTATTAATTTATGAACAAAGTAACTAATGTTATTTTAGCAATTTTAGGTCAGACCAAATTTGGTAAGTCAACTTTACTGGCTCTGTTATCATGTATTTTTATGAGGTTTCTTAGAATTTTCTCGAAGTCCAACGGTCGTACGAAAACTCTTACAGAATACTGGTACGACAAAGATAATGAGAACAAGGATATTTGGATTAGACACATTGACGTTCGGTGGAGTGAATGCCTGGGGGGAAATAAAAATGAGCTCGAAGCCTATAATACTAATCTGAAGAACAAACCGGCGCTGGTAAAGGGGCTTGGATTACAGCCTTTGAAAGAAGGAGATAACCCGCGTAAGTATTTGGAAGAGAAGCTAGACGAGTTGTTAGAACGTCCGATTACAGATGAGGAAATTGAAAAACTTCTCTGTACGAAGGACCTGGACTCCTGTATTCGTAAAATTGTAGTTCGTGTTCCTGCCAATGACATTCTGAAAGCATATATGGAGAAGTATGACGTCGAAATTTCGATACGTGATACGAAAGGATTGCTTGACTTCAGTGTCGACGACGAACTTGACAAATCAGACGCAAACCTGACAGAGATTGGTTTGGATAAAATTGATGGTGCTATTTTTGGATGCAGTGAAAGTTATCCAAATGTAATTCAAGAAATTTATGCAGATACATTAAAGAATGTATTTAAATCGGTTCCAACGTTCTTTATGGCTCGTGACCAGCGCATGTTTATGGCTTTTGGAAAAAAGGAATCTTTTTCAGCAGATGATGTAGATAATTTTATTACCAGTATCCAGGATAGGAGCAATCCGGATTACGAAGATATGGATGATATGTTTTTTAATGATACCAATGAATTGTTCGAGGATTTGGGCATCATGCATATGGAAAATGGGGAGTATGTGTTTTCAGAGGTATACTTTGGAAAAAATGAGACGACATTCTTGTTTCCGACATCGACAACTCTTAAAAAGTTTGGATCGGGAAGAGTGGAAGAGGACGAGCTTACCCAAGCCGCCGACGTGAGGTTTTTGCAGATGGTTGTATCGGTTTCGGTGTTAAAAATGGTTTCATTGATTATCGGTTTCCGTAAGAATATTGACAGCATTAAAAAAGATGGACACGCTAGAAGGCTTATGTATGCTGCAGCACAGAAGACAAAAGGAGAATTGTTAGTAGATTTCGATAGGTATGATAACGCATCACATGGATATTCGGCAACCGATTATTGTAAGCCACAGTTAAAATGTGCTTCAAAAGCAAGTATTTTAACAAACATTGATAATAAAGACGTGGACATTTTAGGTCCGAATGGTGGTATTACAACGCGGAATAACGGTAAATTGAAATTTTATACAGCAGCGGTAGTTGCTGTATCTGCTAGAAAGTGGCTCGACAGAATTATCAGCGCCGTTGAGGTGACAGCTGACATCTGCGACAGTACCGGAAAACCGTTGTTCTCTGGCTTATCTGGAAATTACCAGGCACAGACACAGCTTGTTAAAAGTGTATTGCGTAACTGCCTCTATAAGGAATACACCGATACACAGGCGACGTTACAGTATCACTTGTGTGTCGATAGATACAAGGCAGAATTTGGTATTCAGGAAAGACGTAATGCTCCTACATTACAGAATGCTTTTGAACAGACAGTAGAAATCATTGTTAACGATTTTTGTAACTCTCTTCATTGAGCGTAATCATAATGATTGAGTTAGAAAGTTAGTGAAATTGTCGAGGCGAGCTGATAAGAATTAGCTTATCAGCTCGGCCTATAGAAGGTGAGGAATTGTTATGAATACAGAGAAAATTACACTTGATTTGGGCGAAGAAGCAAGACGATTGGCAGAGATAACAGGTTTGTCAGAGGAAGTAACATATGCCTATGTGATTGCAGAAGATAAGTATTGTGACCAGATTGGATTAAATGTGTATGGTGATGAGGAACACAGCATGAATGGTAATTATGTGCTTGATGTTGAAAAAATGTTGCAATTCATCTCAACGGAGACAGGTATTGAATTGAAAACATGTGAAATGCTTGATGCTGCTGAAATGCAATATTATGAAGAAATAGGACTTGTTAGCTAAATATTACCGGGAATGATAATCAAACAGAAAATTTATTTTGATGTGGGAGGTAATGAATGGTAAAAGAACAAGAAGCATTGTACATTGGCGACCATAAGGTGGGATATCGGGCCATCAAGAACAATGAACGCGGTGTTATGTACAAGAAAAATAATGAGGAGATTTTTCAACCGTGTTCGACGTTTATACAGGATATTCTTACTGGACCTTGTATTATTGTTAATCAGGGAAAAGAATAATTAAATATGTATGCACATAAAACTTGGTATATCGAATGCGTATATATCAGTAACGCTCTAGTATATTAATTTGCTTGAAGGTGCTGCCTATATAAGTGGTAAGCCGGAGTAAAAGTGGACAGATAATGTCTATTTTACTCCGGCTTATTTTTTTTTGAATCAGTTCATAAAGAGCACCTATAAAAAAGTGAAATTTTTTTTCTAATGGTTCATTACATGAACCGTTTGAAGTTTATCTTTTAGAAAACGAAGCAAAGAAAGGAGGGGACAGGCTGATGACGGCGAATGCGCGACGTCAGGAGATCGTTGAGATTCTATCTGACAGACGCTCTGAGAAAATTGAAAATCTAATGTCAGAATTTAATGTAAGTCGTAGCACTATAAAGCGCGATATTGAAGAACTCAGCCTGTCCTATCCGATCTACTCTGTTTCAGGGAATGGGGGAGGCATTCGTGTAGCTGACGGATGGTACTCAAATCGCAGATATCTGAAACCGGTGCAAGAAGAACTCTTGATCAAGTTAAAATCTGGACTGCAGCCAGATGACATACAAGTGATGGAAAGCATTCTTGCTGCTTTCGCAAAACCTAAAATTGATAGAAAGGATTGTAAAGCATGGTGAAAATTTTTGTGTGTTCCCCATATAGAGGGGATACAAAAGCTAACATCGAACAAGCATGTGGGTATTGTCGACAGGTGATTGACGCCGGCAACATTCCAATTGCACCGCATGTAATGTTTTCAAATTGTCTGGATGACAGCGTTCTAGAGGAAAGGACCGTTGGAATTCAGATGGGCTTGGAGCTTATGGAGCTCTGTTCAGAAGTTTGGGTGTTTGGCCCACCAACAGAAGGTATGAAGTTTGAAATTGCGAAGGCTGAGGAGCTTGGCATTACGATTAAGTTCCACGACCAGAAAGGACAGGTGGATTATGACAATCATTGAAGCAATAAACAATACAGCGAAGGCACTAACAAATTTGTCTAAGGTGTTGGTAGCTGTTGCAGAACAGACAGAAGGAATTCCTGCTAAGGAAGCAGTAAATATTCCGGCTAAGAAGGAAGAGAAAAAGGCTGCATCTTCTGAAGAAACAGTAACCATTGAACAGGTTAGAGCTGTATTAGCTGAGAAGTCACAGGCAGGATTAACTGCACAGGTTAAGACATTGTTGGAGTCTTTTGGCGCTAATAAATTATCTGCGGTAAAACCGGAAGATTATGCAGCAGTATTGGCTGAAGCAAAGAAATTGTAGGAGGACATAATGATGAGTGAATTTAGTAGAGGCGACATTATTTTTGTGGAAAAACCTATTCAGGGTAAGCATGGACACGTGACAGCAGGAAATCACCCTGCGGTGATTGTTCAGAATCAGGCGGGTAATACATTTTCAGACAATCTCATTATTGCTTATTTAACTTCACAGCTTAAGAGATTGGAGATGCCAACTCATGTAGTGCTTCAGTGGTACCCAGGTTTGAAGAAAACGTCTGTTGTTCAGACTGAGCAGCTTGCGACAATTTCAAAAGGAGACGTGCTTTCTGTTATTGACCATTTAACAGATGCAGATATGGCGAGAGTGGATGCTGCACTTGTTGCATCACTCGGATTGGCCGGATAGGAGGGAATATGGCAACACCAGAGATACACAGTATCCTTGGTGCCTCATCAGCGGACAGATGGATGCATTGTACTCCATCTGCTCGCTTGACTGAAAGCATGGAGGATGAAGGAAGCGTGTTTGCTGCGGAAGGTACAGCGGCGCATGCATTAGCGGAATGGAAGGTCCGCAAATTTTTGAAAATGAGAGCCGGTAGAAGACCAGCCAGTGATTATTGGACAGATGAGATGGAGGAAACAACATCTGACTACTGCGAATATATCATGGATTTAGTTGGACAGGCAAAGACACATTGTAAGGATCCAGTCACACTCATTGAACAGCACTTAGATTTTTCCTGTTATGTTCCAGATGGTTTTGGCACCGGAGATTTTCTCTTGGTAGCTGATAAGGAATTAAATGTAGTGGATTTCAAGTATGGAAGGGGTGTGGCTGTGTATGCAGACCATAATCCGCAGATGATGTTATATGCGCTGGGTGCATTAAATCTGTTTGATTGTTTGTATGACATTGAGCAGGTAACGATGACTATTTTTCAGCCAAGATTATCGAGCATCAGTACTTGGACTATTTCCACAGAAGAACTTTATCAGTGGGCCGAGGAGGAATTAAAGCCTAAGGCAGAGCTTGCAGCAAAAGGTGAGGGCGACTTCGTTTCAGGCTCTTGGTGCAGATTTTGTAAAGCAAGAAACACTTGTCGCGCAAGAGCTGAGAGCTTTTTAGAACTTGCAAAGATGGAGTTTCAGCCGCCAGCACTTTTATCGGATGAAGAAGTAGCTGAGGTTATGGAAAAAGCGGATGAGCTTAATAAATGGGCCAGTGATGTTATGGCATATGCACAAGCAGAGGCTATTGAAAATGGTAAGCACTGGAATGGTTATAAGCTCGTGGAAGGTAGGTCGGTTCGTAGGTTTACCGATGAGAGCAAGGTAGAAGCTGCTGCAAAGGAAGCTGGGTATACAGATATTTATAACAAGTCACTTATTACCTTGACTGCTTTTGAGAAGCTCATGGGCAAGGAGAAGTTCAGTGAAATCTTAGGAAAGTTTGTCACAAAGCCTGCAGGTAAATTAACGCTTGTTCCGGTGAGCGATAAAAGACCGGAAGTATCCGTAAATACAGTAAATGATGAATTTCAGGAGGACTAGGAATTATGGCTAAGATTATGAATGGTAACAGAGTAGTAACAAATGAAGTAAGACTTTCATACGCAAATGTATGGCAGCCAAAGAGTATCAATGGAAGTGATGAGAAGTACAGTGTTTCTCTTATTATTCCTAAGAGTGATACAGAGACGATTGAACTTATCAATAAGGCAATTGACCAGGCAATTACAGATGGTATTTCTAAGTTTGGCGGTAAGAAGCCGAATAAGGCTGCTTTAAAGTTGCCTTTGAGAGACGGTGACGTAGAGAAGGATGATGAAGCATACGAGGACGCATATTTTATTAACTGTAATTCCAAGACTGCACCTCAGATTGTAGGTCTTGATAGAATGCCTATCACTGACGAGACAGAGGTTTATAGCGGCTGCTATGCAAGGGTATCCATCAATTTCTATGCGTTTAATACAAATGGAAATAAAGGTATCGCGTGCGGTCTTGGTAATATCCAGAAGACCAGAGACGGTGAGAGCTTAGGTGGAGGTAGAGTTTCGGCGGCGGACGATTTTGGCGGAGCTGATGATGACGATTTCTTAAGCTAAGCAGAAGATGCAATTAAAGCAGGAGGCCCGGAGGGTTACTCCCTCTGGGTGCTTCCAATCAACCACTTAAAACTAAGAAAGGTGATAGAAAAATGGAAAGATTGAATATTGATATAGAAACTTATAGTGAAGCAGATCTTACGAAGTCGGGTGTCTATAAATACGTAGATAAATCTTCCGGCTTTGAAGTTCTGCTTTTTGGTTATGCAGTTGATGGAGGTCCTGTTAAGGTTATTGATCTTGCAAGTGGTGAAATGATACCGCAGGAGATTATAAAAGCCCTTCAGGATCCAAAGGTTCTAAAGTATGCATTTAATGCACAGTTTGAACGTGTGTGTTTGAGCGCATATCTTGGTAAGTATTTAGAACCGGAGAGTTGGCGCTGCACAATGGTGGCTTCTCTATATTTAGGACTGCCGGGTTCTTTAGCACAAGTGGGTACGGTGCTTGGTGTGGAAAAACAGAAGTTGGAGTCTGGTAAGGATTTAATTAAATACTTCTCAATTCCATGTAAGGCAACAAAGACCAATGGTGGTCGGACCAGAAATATTCCAGAGAATGCTCCTGACAAGTGGCAGCAATTTAAAGAATATAACAAGCGCGATGTGGAAACCGAAATGGAGATATTTAACCGAGTAAATATGTTTCCGGTGCCTGATTTCCTTTGGAAGCAGTATGCAGAGGACCAGAGAATAAACGACTTAGGCATTGAAATGGATATGGATTTAGTATCTCAGGCTATCAAATGTGATGAAGAGTTCAGAGCTAAATATTTAAAAAGAGCGCAGCAGCTTACAGGACTTGAAAATCCGAACTCACCTATTCAGCTAAAGGAATGGATTCAGTCAAAAGGTGTGGAAATGGAGTCACTTGCTAAGGCGGAAGTTGCTGAGGTTATGGATACAGTAACTGGTGATGTCAAAGAGGTATTAGAGCTAAGACAGCTTCTTTCTAAATCTTCAGTGAAGAAATATGCGGCTATGGAAAATTGCCGGTGTAGTGATGGCAGGGCACATGGACTTTTGCAGTTTTATGGTGCTAATAGAACTGGACGCTGGGCAGGGAGACTTATTCAGGTGCAGAACCTTCCACAGAATCACATTCCTGATTTAAAGGTAGCAAGGGACCTGGTGAAGAATGGTTGCTTTGAAGCAATAGAGCTTTTATATGATTCCATTCCAGATACTTTATCTCAGCTTATCCGTACAGCTTTTGTACCGAAAAGTGGTTGCAAGTTTATTGTTGCTGACTTTAGTGCAATTGAAGCGAGAGTAATTGCATGGCTCGCGGGAGAAGGTTGGCGTCAGGAGGTGTTCAAAAATAATGGTGATATATATTGTGCTTCCGCTTCACAGATGTTTGGCGTTCCTGTTGAGAAGCATGGTAAAAATGCGCACCTTCGTCAGAAAGGTAAAATTGCGGAGTTGGCTTTGGGCTATGGAGGCGGAAAGGGTGCGATGATTTCCATGGGCGCACTTGATATGGGAATAGCCGAGGAGGAAATACAGCCAATTGTCGATTCTTGGAGACAGGCCAATCCGAACATTGTATCTCTTTGGTGGGATATTCATAAATGCGTGATCAAGGCAGTTCGTGAACGTAAACCGCAGCAGTATAAGTGCCTGAGCTTTATATATGAAAAGGGCATTTTGTTTATTGGACTTCCAAGTGGCAGACGCTTGGCTTATGTGAAGCCTTCTGTTTATAGAAATGAATATGACAGAGACGAGATTTCATATATGGGAGTAGATGCATCAAAGAAGTGGGGGCCTATTTCATCATACGGACCAAAATTTGTTGAGAACATTATCCAGGCCATGAGCCGCGATATTTTAGCAGAAGCGATGAGCAGACTTATGGCAGCGGGATATAAGATTGTAATGCATGTACATGACGAGGCAGTAGTTGAGGCGCCAATGGACGCGAGCCTTGAGGAGGTTTGCCAGATTATGTCGATAACACCGGATTGGACCCCGGGCCTCATATTAAATGCAGCCGGGTATGAATGTGAATTTTATCAGAAGGATTAGGAGGATTTTATTATGAATACAGAGTTACAGATTTTTAATAACAGTGAGTTTGGCTCAATAAGAACAACAGTAATTGATGGAAAGCCATATTTTTGTGGAAGTGATGTTGCATCAGCGCTTGGATATAAAAGACCAAATGATGCAATTTCAGCACATTGTAGGGCTACGGTGAAATGCAGTACCCCTATAAGTGGAAAGGTTCAGGAAATTAACTTTATTTCAGAAGGTGATGTGTATCGGTTGATTATTAGAAGCAAACTTCCTAATGCAGAGCGTTTTGAAGGTTGGGTATTTGATGAGGTGTTACCTTCTATTAGAAAACATGGAATGTATGCAGCGGAGGAGCTTCTTAATAATCCAGATTTATTTATCAGTGCGTTACAGCAGTTGAAAATAGAAAGGGAACGTACGAAAAATCTGCAGTTACAGATTGCACAGAATCAGCAAATCATTAATGAAATGAAGCCAAAGGCAAGTTATTATGACATGATTTTGCAAAATAAAAGTACAGTTCCGATTTCACAGATAGCAAAGGATTATGGTATGTCCGGCAGAGCATTTAATGCGATGCTTCATGATTTGGGAGTTCAGTTTAAGCAGGGGAATACCTGGTTGCTTTATAGCAAATATCAGAACAATGGTTATACACAATCAAGAACGCATGCTATTGATGCTGAGAGAAGTGTGATGCATACCTATTGGACACAAAAGGGACGTCTGTTTTTATATGATCTTTTGAAAAACCAGAAGAACCTGCTTCCTGTAATTGAAAGAGATGTTGCGGCATAAGGAGGAGATTAGCATGAAAGAAGTAATTAGAGAGTTAAATACAATTAAGTCTCGTATTCCACAGCAGACTTATCGCACCATCATCGGCCAGTTACGTGCCGGTGATTTGGGCGGAGCTACTGTTGGAGTAGAGCGATTAAAAAGAAGACTTGCAAAGGAGGATGCAGCCAATGAGAATCGCAGTAGGAAATAGTCGAATGGACAAGAAGTGGAAGAATAAAGATATGAGCTGGGAGGATTTTAAAGCAAAATGCTCACAGACGATTCGTACGACTGAAACGGTATCTGAGTATCGAAAAATGAGTAAGCCTGCTCAGGATGCAGCCAAAGACGTAGGCGGTTTTGTAGGTGGTGCGCTTAGGGAAGGAAAAAGGAAGAATGGATATGTGGAAGGTCGTTCACTTCTTACCTTAGATCTTGACCATGCAGTTGTTGGTGTGTGGGATGCTGTGACTATGCTTTTTGATTTTAAGTGTCTTATGTATTCTACTCATAAGCATACACCGGAGGCACCACGCGTTAGACTTATTATTCCTCTTTCTCGTGAAATTAGTGCCGAGGAATATGCTCCGGTATCAAGAATGGTTGCAAAGGATATCGGTATGGAGATGGTGGATGATACCTGCCATGAAGCAGCCAGACTTATGTATTGGCCTTCCACTTCATCAGACGGTGAGTTCTTGTTTGAGTCACAGGATGGTCCTATGCTTAATCCGGATGTTATTCTTGCTCGTTATAAGGATTGGCATGATACCAGTGAGTGGCCTATGAGCTCACGCCAGTCTGAGATTGTAAAGCGTACCATCGCAAAGCAAGCGGATCCACTGGAAAAGGAAGGAATGGTGGGTGCTTTTTGTAGAGCCTATTCTATCCAGGAAGCAATCGATACTTTTATTCCAGATATTTATAAGCCTTCTGCTATGGAAGGAAGATATGATTATATCCCTGCTGATAGTAGCGCGGGGGTTGTAATTTACGATGATAAGTTTGCGTACTCACATCATGCAACGGATCCTGCCTGTGGGCAGCTTATGAATTCCTTTGATGTGGTAAGAGTGCATAAGTTTGGCACTCTTGATGATAAAGCAAAACTTGATACAACACCTACCAAGTTACCTTCTTACAAGGCAATGGTGGAGCTTGCTATTAAAGATGAAAAGGTAAAGCTGCAGCTTGCAAAAGAGCGAGAGCTTCAGGCAGCAGATGACTTTAGCGATGGAAATGACAGTAATTGGCAGGCGAAGCTGGAACTGGATAAGAATGGTGGTATAAGTGAATCGCTTACTAATTTTGTTACGATTTTACGTCATGACCAGCGCCTGCAGGAGATTTGTTATAACGAGCATTCTTGCGGTATTTCAGTAAGGGACAGTGAGTTGCTTCCTTGGGAGCCATTAAAGTCTGGTTGGAGTGACGCAGACCTTGCTTCGCTGACTGCTTATTTGGATCGCGTGTATCACATTTTTAGTCCTTCCAAGTTAAAGAATGCTTTGCTTACAGTTACAGCCGAGCGTTCCTTCCATCCAATTAAGGAATATCTGGAGGGATTGCCTGCGTGGGATGGCAAGAAGCGCCTGGAGTCGCTGCTTATCGACTATTTAGGTGCAGAGGATTGTTCCTATGTTAGAGCTGTTACCAGAAAGACTTTAGTGGCAGCAGTTGCAAGAGTGTATGAACCGGGAATTAAGTTTGATACTGTGTTAGTTCTTTCGGGCCCGCAGGGTATTGGAAAGAGTATGTTTTTTGCAAAGCTCGGTGGAGTTTGGTTTTCTGATTCACTTACCATTTCAGATATGAGAGATAAGACCGGCGCTGAGAAGCTGCAGGCGTTCTGGATTATGGAGATTGGCGAGATGAATGGTATCAAGAAGGTGGAGGTTGAGACCGTAAAGAGTTTTGCATCTCGCCAGGATGATAAGTTTCGTGTGGCTTATGGAACTGTGGTGGAGAGCCATCCACGCCAGTGTATTATTTGTGGCACTTCAAACAGCCAGCACTTCCTTCGTGACGTTACAGGTAACAGACGTTTCTGGCCGGTACAGGTAACTGGAGAATGTGAGAAGCATCCTTGGAATATGGATAAAGCGCTTATTGAACAGTTATGGGCAGAGGCTATGGTTTTATACAATGCCGGTGAGGAGTTAATTCTTAAAGGTGATGATGCAGAGGCGGCAGCAGAGAAGCAGCAGGAGGCGTTGGAAAATGATGATAGAGAGGGCTTAGTGCGTGCATATCTGGATAAGCTCCTGCCAGAAGACTGGTCAAAGTTATCATTATCGGAAAAGCGCATGTACTTATCTGGCGATGAGTTTACTACGCAAAATAGAGCTGGTATTGTGCAAAGGGAGAAGGTCTGCAATCTGGAAATCTGGGCTGAGTGCTTTGGCAGAGAGCCGGCGAATATCAGAAAGCAGGATAGCTATGAAATTAATGCTATTATGGCAAAGCTCGAAGGCTGGAAGCGTTATGACGGAAATAAATCGGGCAAATTGTCGTTTAAGGACTATGGCTCACAGGTTGCTTATGTGAGATTGGAAATAGTAAATGACGACGAGGCGCTTCCGTTCTGCTAAAAGAGTAGGTATTGCCGATAGGCATTTTCGTTGCCAAGAAATGAGCAATAGAAATAGCAATAGCAATAATGAAAGTTCAGTATTTACAAGGCTTACAGATATACTATTGCTTATATTGCTTATTACTTTATTAAATGAAAATGAGTAAATAAAGGATACGCAATAGTACGTGTATATACCCTATATAGCACATAAAGAGTTTTGAACTCATTGGAAATAGACATGAGCAATGGAGGTTTTTATGAGAGAAAAAGAAATCGAGGCAGCTCTTGTAAAGGCTGCAAAGAAAAGGAATGGCATGGCATTAAAGTTTGTAAGTCCAGGCATGAGTGGAGTACCAGATAGATTGGTGCTGCTTCCAGATGGAAAGCTCGGATTTATTGAGCTGAAGGCGCCAGGTAAAAAAATGAGACTTCTGCAGGTAAAGAGAAAAAGACAATTAGAAGCATTAGGCTTTTTAGTTTTCTGCATAGATAGCAAAGAAGAAATTGAGGTGATGTTAGATGCAATCGTACAAGCCGCATGATTATCAGGAGTATGCAACGAACTTCATTTTGTCGCATCCAGCTTGTGGGCTGTTACTTGATATGGGCCTTGGAAAAACAGTGATTACACTGACCGCATTATGGTTGCTACTTCTGGATTACTTTGAAGTTGGCAGGGTGTTAATCATAGCGCCGCTTCGAGTAGCAAGAGATACCTGGCCAAAGGAAATCGCAAAGTGGGATCACTTAAATGGGCTGACCTATTCGGTAGTTGTTGGTTCCGAAAAGGAACGAAGGGAAGCCTTAGCAAAGCGGGCATTTATTTATATCGTGAATCGTGAGAATGTTTGCTGGCTTATCGATAATGGATATTTCAGATTTGACTGCGTAGTGATTGATGAGCTGAGCTCTTTTAAGAGTCATCAAAGTAAACGCTTTAAGGCACTCAGGAAAGCAAGGCCAACTGTAAAAAGAGTAATCGGTCTTACCGGAAGTCCTACGCCGAATGGCCTGATTGATTTGTGGGCCCAGATAAATCTTCTTGATATGGGTGAGCGCTTTGGAAGATTTATAGGAGGCTTCAGGGAAAGATACTTCATGCCGGATAAACGCAATCGTGATGTTATATTTTCCTACAAACCAAGAGAAGGTGCAGAGGAAGCTATCTACGAAAAGATATCTGATATCTGTGTAAGCATGAAGGCAGCAGACCATTTGAATATGCCAGAGCTTATTTTTTCAAATGTTGAAGTGGAAATGAGCGAAAAGGAAAAGCAAATGTATGATGGTTTGAAGGCTGATTTAATCATACCACTTGAGGGTGGTGATATTGATGCGCAGTCAGCAGTTGGACTTTCCAATAAGTTACATCAGATGGCAAACGGTGCTGTTTATGATGAGAATGGAAAAGTTCGTAGGATTCACGACAGGAAGCTGGATGCAGTGGAAGACTTAATTGAAGCTGCAAATGGAAAACCGGTAATGATTGCATACTGGTTTAAGCATGACAGAGAAAGACTTATCGAGCGCTTCGGTGCAATACCGATTGATAAATCAGAGGATATCACCAAATGGAACAAGGGTGAAATTCCAGTAGCGATTATTCATCCTGCAAGTGCAGGTCATGGATTAAATTTGCAGGAGGGTGGCTGTCATTTGATATGGTTCGGACTTACCTGGAGCCTGGAGCTGTATCAACAATGTAATGCGAGGCTTTGGCGCCAGGGCCAGAAGCATACAGTTACCATTCAACATGTAATCACCAAAGGAACAATAGATGAAGATGTATTACTTGCTTTGGAATGTAAGGAGGTAACGCAGGAGGCATTGCTTCAGGCAGTAAAGGCAAGAATCTTAGACGGAAAGGAGTAAGATTTTTCATGAAAGGATACGTGGAAAAAATGATAAGTGAATATCCCGAGATGGTGAGAGAACGCGAGCATTTAAAGAAGCAAATTGAAACTCAAGAGTTCCTTTCAGCAGATGAACTTATATGTGCTATGAGTTTCTCTCACCCAGATGGGGAACGAGTACAGAGTAGTGATTTGTCTGATAAAACAGCTCGTATTGCAATGGGGTATCGTGAAAAGTTAGACAGAATCAATAATGAACTGGTGGCACCAATGCAGAAAAGATATGCGGCACTGGATACCGAGATTTCATTCCTTGAAGCTTCGATTGATGAACTACCAGAGGATATGACCATTGCAATGCATGAGCTGGTTATTGATGGTTTTTCATGGGAGGAGGTTGCGGCGAATTTGTATATCAGTATTACCAAACTTCAAAAACTGAGAAGAGCTGCAATTGAATATTTAGTGAGAGCTTATCAGAAAAGGGAATCACAATTAGCTGGAGAATTACTTAGCTGATTTTATGAGCTTGCTGCAAACGAATGTGGCGGGCTCTTTTTTCTTTGTCTCTTACATTAATTTGAAAATCATCGTGGGATTTAATATCTTGAATAGCTTTTTTAAGATTCGGTCTGTTACGATGAGAATGAAACTGGTCAGAATAATTATGTTTGTGAGATATCCGGCAGGTTGAGAATGTAGGATATTCTTCGTGCTGAATACACCAGTAATGTTTGGTATTTTTCGATTGGAGCGTTATTGAGTAGCAGCCGGCAAAAATCACATTGAAATAGCTGCGATCAATGCTTTGTATTTCTTTTTGCGTAAACAATAGGTTCCTCCTTTGGGTACAAAAACTGCGAGTTACAAAAACGTAGCACGATAGCCTAATACAAAATTTCAATAGTTCAAATAATCGGATAATTTGGAATGAAGTATTCCTAAGATTCAGCTTCTGCCTGAATTACGGGTTCTAATTCGACAATGAGCTTACCTTGATCGTAAGATACGATTACGTGGTCACCGACTTGGTAACCGAGATTAGATAACCATTCACCTTGGAGGTTTATTCTTGGAATATTCCTCTTTTGGCCTGGTGCTTCATAAATCTTCAAATGTCTTTCTTTCATTGGCGCCTCCTTTCTGGCTACCAATGCTACATGAATCATTATAACAGAAATTTTCTATATGGGAATATTTTTCTTTACTTTGATGCCGATATACAATATGATAGAGTGTTTTTTGGAGGTGGTATCCATGAATGTTGGAGACGAAGCAACAGTTAGTTTAATGAAAAAAATAAAAGACAATGTGTATATAGTTACGAATACTCAAACTGGCGAAGAGGGATTATTGAGTGTAAAAGGAAGACTAAAAGTATCTAAGGATAACACCGTAAACGCTTGGGTAATCAGATATGATAAAACAAAAGAAAAATATGTTTATGGAAATGCGTATTTTGGAAAATTTTCAATTTCAGCAGGTATATCAGAGAAATACATAAAAATTATAGATTTACTTTACACTGACGATTCGAAAATAACTGATGCAGATATAAGTCAATTAAAAGGAATGGTGAATAGATGCTTAAAAAGAGACCAGTGGGACTGGTACACAACATTTGAGTATATCGGGTATCCTGCCAGTAAGGTTATGCATGAATTTGTACATGATTCGTTTTACTTGAGAAATGAACTGAGAGAAGGCCATAGAGAAAACCTGCCTGCGTACAAGGAAAAGTTTTATTATATATTTAACAGTATGATGTACCATCTTGGAGCAAAACTTGAAGATAAGGTGGATGACTATATTGTTCCAATAAAAAGCTTTGATAAAGAGCTATGGAATAAATTATCATATGATTCAAAAAAGAATATTAAAATGCTGGAACATCTTGAGAATAGTACGTCAATTTATATTTTGATGCATTATTTTGTTACTCTTGAGCAGGAATTTTTTAACCATCTTGTGTCTCCTTTTGTTGAGCGATATAGAGAAGAACTAAAAACTGCTACGTGTAATGACAGATATCTTACAACGACACACGAAATACTAACGGGAAAAACTCATTTTTCACTTGGTTCAATATTTCACTTGGGTAAGAATGTAATAGATAAAAATTCAAGGAGAAAGAGTATAGCAATTGATAAATATGCGCAATTCTTGGGTGAGGATATTTATCAATTTGTAGATATTTGTAATATGATAGGGAATACAAGAATAGGAAATCTTACTTTAACAAATATGAGAAATGGATTAGCGCATGGAAATGCAGAGCTAATAAATCAGATTGATAAAAATGCATATTACAAGCTCAGAAGTTTTTTACTTGAAGCGCCTGATTCGGTTGTGGTTAGAGTGCTTAATATCTCTAAAAAATAGTATTGCCGATATTGCTATTGCCGAAGGCAACTCTTGTGAGCACTTTTTCAAAAAATCGGAAATGTTTTTCTAAAATAGGTGTGATATTATTAAACTGCGAAGAATTGTAGGAAGCCTACTGGACCAAATCCAGCGGGCTTTTTTCTTTGCTTTCTTTGGTGCGGGGAGATGTGGAGTTTCCTATCCTTTCGCCGCACCTCCCTTTAGGAAGGAGTGATGGTATGCCATACAGACCAAGCGTACCTTGTAAGCACCCAAGGTGTCCTGCACTGGTTCCTTATGGAAGTGGCCCGTATTGTGACGAGCACAAGGCCGCCCACCAAGGCGACAGAGAAAGTGCCAGCAGGCGTGGGTACAACAGTCGTTGGCAGAAGGCTCGCGTTAGGTACCTGCACAGTCATCCACTGTGTGTGGAGTGTAAGAAGCAAGGCAAGCTAACACAGGCCACCGTCGTTGACCATATTGTACCGCATCGTGGTGACCAGAAGCTGTTCTGGGATGAGAGTAACTGGCAGCCGCTTTGTAAACCTTGTCATGATAAGAAGACCTGGAACGAGGATAACAATCCAACTTATAAATTCTGATAGTTGAGGCGGTTATCCTTCTGCAAGGGTGTAAGAGTGACAGGGGAGGGGCGGTCTTAATCTCTACAGGGCAAAAGCCTGAAGACCGATGCCCCCTCAAACGCGCATTTTCGCGAAATTGAAAAGGGGCAAGTGTAGGTGTACGCGAATGATAACGGGTAAGACCGCAGTAAATTAAAGAAATAGTAAGAAATCAGGGTGAGAACTGTGCGTTGGGATTGTTTATTCCAGCGCTATTTTATTGCCCGGAAAGGAGTGCTCATGTTAACAGACGAACAGAAGAAACGAATCACAGAAATGCGACTTGAAGGTATGGGTTATCAGGCGATAGCAAATGCTTTAGGTGATGGAGTGGGAAAAGGAAATGTCAGATATTTTTGTAAGACCAGAGGTCTGGTGGGTACTCCGGAGTTAATCAAACTTAATTATGATACGCACAGGGATAATCCAAAATTCTGTAAGCAGTGTGGCACCAGACTGATTCGAAATAGGCATTCTGGTGTGAAGCTCTTTTGTAATGATAAGTGCAGACGTGAGTGGTGGAAGGCAAACCCGAATGACAATGAGGCAACCAGGAAGACTCCGATAGAGCTTACCTGTGAGTATTGTCACGAGAAGTTCATCTCGTATGGGAACCCGAATCGTAAATATTGCAGTCATGATTGCTATATAAAGCAGCGCTTCTGGACTGATCCAGACGCAAAAGTCACTGCTTCTGAGATAAAAAAGAGACAAGCTGCAAAGGGTAAAACCAATGAAGCGAAGGAAATTGTAATGAAAAGAATATCGTAGGAGGCAGGAATGCGGATAGCAATTATTGATGCAGACCTGATAGGAAGGAAACGACATAGATTTCCGAATCTGGTTTGTATGAAGCTATCAGGTTTCTACAAAGAGCAGGGCGCTCTGGTCCACTTGAAGTTAGATTATGAAGCCTTGCAGGAATACGACAAAGTTTATATATCGAAGGTGTTTACGGATACGCCGGTGCCAAGTGAAGTGCTCGAACTATCAAATGTAACTTATGGTGGTACAGGCTTTTTTTATGACAAGGCACCAAGGCTTCCGGAGGAAATAGAACATCACATGCCAGATTATCATTTGTATGATGATTGGGTAGCAAAGCAGCTAGTAGCAGGTGGCAAGAAATGTGAATACACATATTACACAGATTATTCCATTGGCTTTTTGACCAGAGGCTGCTTTCGTAAATGTTCCTTTTGTGTGAATCAAAATTATGACAGTGTGCATGTACATTCTGCGCTTTCAGAATTTCTTGATGTAAGTCGCAAAAAGATATGTATGCTGGATGATAACTTTTTGGGCTGTCCTTCCTGGAAAGAAATGCTTGATGAGCTTAAGGCAACTGGTAAGCCATTTCAATTTAAGCAGGGACTTGATGAGAGGCTACTTACGGATGAGAAATGTGAAGCATTATTTTCAGGAAAGTATGATGGCGATTTTATTTTTGCATTTGATAATGTTGCGGATGCCGAGCTCATTGAAAAGAAGATGGTACTGGCGAGAAAGTATACAGACCGAGTGCTTAAGTTTTATTGCTTTACCGGATTTGATAGGGCTGATAAATGGGATGATAATTTCTGGAAACAGGATATCTTTGATTTGTTTACCAGAATTGAAATTCTAATGAAGCACAAATGCCTGCCATATGTGATGCGCTTTAATCGATATGAGGAAAGCCCATACCGAGGTGTTTATATCAGTATTGCAAGATGGTGCAATCAGCCATCGTTTTTTAAGAAAAAGAGCCTGCGAGAATTTGCAGACTTAAATGGCAAGTCGAGTGCTTGCTATAAATATCTAAGCGATTTCGAGGAGAAGTTTCCTGAAGTCGCTTATTTTTATGATTTGAAATTTGAAAGGAGTAGCAAAGATGGAGTTCAAGAAACTAAAGATTGCTGATCTGGTACCAGCTTCTTACAATCCCAGGAAGGCACTAAAGCCTGGTGATGCTGAGTATGAGAAAATCAAAAACAGTATTACTGAGTTTGGCTATGTGGATCCGGTAATCGTAAATGATGATATGACAGTCATTGGTGGTCACCAGAGACTTACAGTTCTTAAGGACCTGGGATATGAGGAGATTGATTGTGTTGTAATCTCAATCGATAAGACAAAGGAAAAGGCACTGAATATTGCACTTAACAAAATTACTGGTGAGTGGAATAAAGAACTTTTGGCAGATTTGATTAAGGACCTGCAGGAAGCAGACTTTGATGTATCCTTCACTGGTTTTGATCCACCGGAGGTTGAGCAGCTTTTCAATAGCGTGCATGATAAGAAAATCACAGAGGATGATTTCGATGTTGATGAGGAGCTAAACAGTCCAGCATTTTCAAAGGCAGGTGATGTGTGGCTTCTTGGTAGACATAGAGTTTGTTGCGGAGATAGCACACTGCCAGAAACCTATGACACTTTGATGGATGGGGCGAAGGCCAATATGGTGCTTACGGATCCGCCTTACAATGTAAATGTTGAGGAGACTGCCGGAAAGATTAAAAACGATAACATGGCTGACGAGGACTTTTATAATTTCCTCTTTGCGGCTTTTGTAAATATGGAGCATGCAATGGAACAGGATGCTTCGATTTATGTTTTCCATGCGGATACGGAAGGTCTCAATTTCAGAAAAGCATTCAAGGCAGCAGGTTTTTATTTATCAGGCTGTTGCATCTGGAAAAAGAACGCATTGGTTCTTGGAAGAAGTCCATATCAGTGGCAGCACGAGCCTTGCCTCTATGGATGGAAAAAGGGTGGAAAGCATAACTGGTATTCGGACAGAAAGCAGACTACCATTTGGGAATATGATCGCCCGAAAGCAAGTAAAGACCATCCTACTATGAAACCGGTAGCTTTGATGGCTTATCCAATCCAAAATTCTTGTATGAGTAACTGCATTGTTCTTGATCCATTTCTTGGTTCTGGTTCGACCTTAATTGCCTGTGAGCAGACGGGCCGCATTTGTTACGGTATAGAATTGGATGAGAAGTTCATGGATGTAATTGTAAAGCGTTTCATTGAGCAGACCGGTTCAGAGGATAATATTTTCGTTATTCGAGATGGTGTGAAGATACCATATGCCGAGGTAAAACCTGCTGATGAAAATATCTTAGAAAATACACAGAATTAACTTGCTATTTCTGCCGGGTAGAGTGATATATGTACTACCAAAGGAAAAGGAGGAACACAGCATGGAAATTATGTGTTTAGTAGCAGACAGAAAAGAGTTAGTAGCCGCCATTGAAAACTTAAGCGGCAAGATGAAGTACCAGGGACCACCTACATTTGCTTATAAGAATGAGGTGGCAACGGTGCTTAGAGATGGAACCTTGGTAATCGATGAAATGGAAGCAAACAGAGAGTTACTTCTTAGCCTTGCAGACCAGAAGCTCATTGATGATTCTTGGAATGAGGACAGAGAGGTGCTTAGCATTTCACTTCCTTTGGAGAAGCATACAGCCCAGAGCCTTATCAACCTGGTATCCATTTTCTACACCAAAGCTGCAATCATCAACAAAGCAATCGGTGCACCAAGAGCCTTTGAAATAAACGAGCGCTTCATTGAAGCCATTATGGAGGAACCACCAACAGAAGTTAGTGAGTTCCTTTCTTTATGGGAAGAATGCGGAAGCGACAACATGACAAAAGGCATTGACTTTGAGGAGGACAAGATAAACTTCATAGGCTTCCCGGTTACTGAAAACAGCGACTGGATAAAAGCCTTCACAGAGCTTGCGGCAGCAATCAATAAGCTGGCCCTGGAATCGAAGTATATCAAAATCAACCCGGAGCCAATTGAGAATGAGAAGTATTCCTTCCGAGTTTGGCTGGTACGCATAGGCTTTGGCGGAACAGAGCATAAGACTTCCAGAAAGCTCTTACTTTCGAACCTGAGTGGCCACACAGCCTTCAGAACGGAAGAACAAAAGGAACTGCACAAGCAGAAGTACCTGGCAAAGAAAGCGGAAGCTGCAAATGAAGAATCTTAAGTATGGCGTGGAGATAGAGTTCCTGGGTATTACCAGAGAAGCTGCCGCAGAGGTTGTGGCAGACTTCTTTAGTACAGGTTATTTCTATGAAGGCGGCGAGCTTAGAGAAAGAGATATTGCAGATAGTAACCAGCGACTTTGGAGAGTGGTACGAGATGCCAGTATTGAAGCCTACTCGGATGAAGAACAATGTGAGTTGGTTACACCGATTCTTACGTATTCTGATTTGGAGATTTTGCAGCAGTTGGTTGCAAAGTTAAAGGCAGCAGGGGCTAGCGTAAATAGAAGTTGTGGTTTGCATATTCATGTTGATGCAAAGGGATTTACTCCACAGGCGATTGTCAATTTGGTTACCTTGGTGGGAAGTAAAGAGCAGATTTTGTATCGGGCCCTTGGAATACCAAAGGACCGAATGCGATATTGCAAGCGAATCAATGATGAACTGGTGGAGAGTATTCTTAAGAAGAAGCCGGAAAGCCTGGAGGAACTTAGGAAAGAGTGGTATTTGGAATCGCCCTATGAAACGGTAGCAGGAAAATACCATAGCACCAGATATCATGGTTTGAATTTGCACGCTATGTTTACCAAGGGAACGGTAGAGTTTCGACTGTTCAATTCAACACTTGAGAAGAAGGAAGTAAAAGCCTATATCCAATTTGCATTAGCTCTTTGCAAGCAGGCGCAGGTTCATAAAAAGGCAGTTATGAAGAAAACCAACAGTTACAATGACAAGTATTTATTCCGGTGCTTTTTACTAAGGCTTGGACTAAGTGGTGATGAATTTAAGGATTGCCGCCAGGTTCTTCTTAGCAAGCTAACCGGTGATAGTGCATGGAAAGGATGAGATTATGTTTGGAGCACCAAAGCATGTAGTTGATAGATTAAAAGCAGAGTATCCTGCAGGTACCAGAGTAGAGCTTATTCGAATGGAGGATGAATATAGCAGATTAAAGCCGGGTGACAAGGGAACTGTTACTGGCGTGGATGATATTGGAACGATTCATGTTTCATGGGACTGTGGTTCCTCACTTGGAATCGCTTATGGCGAAGATTTGTGTAAGAAAATTTCAGAATAAACTGCACAAAAGCAGGTACCTATATTTGTTTAATATATGCTCCGAATTAACTGGATATATATGTAGTTTAGAGCGAATATGTACCTACCAAAAGAAAAGGAGGCACATAGCCATGATGAAAAGAATTGAAGTTTTAGACAAAGCCGCAGAGGTAGGAACAAAATATTGCGATATTAATGTTAATCCAACTTTTGGCGCAGCCTACTTCTATAGTCAAGAAGCAGGAAACGATCTTATTAATTTCGGGGAGGTCATTTGGGATTATGACATAGATGAGATTTTAGAAAATTGTAGAAGATTTGGAATTACCGAATTTACCATTTCGAGCACCTTTTCTAGCCTGATTGTTACAATCGCAGAGCTTCAGAAAAAAGGCTGCAAGCTGGAAGGGTTGATTGAAATTAACAGCCGATTTGATGATTGGAAGTCCTGCTTTGAAGGGGAAACCAAAAAAGAGAGAATTCCAGCCTTTAAGATTAGCCTATCATAAAAGGCAAAAGCCAGGGAGCCCGGCGGGGCTTTTTGGTCGTAGTAATATACACAATAAAGCTCGTACATATTTGTCACTATTATGGTGCAGATATGAGTTGATAATAGTCGTGAGTAGAGCGAATATGTACCTACCGAAAGGGAAAACAAAGAAAGCGGAGGAAAGCAAAATGAGATTTATTGACAAGACAGGATGCAAAAGCGCATTTGAAAAGGGAAACAGCAAAGAGGTTACAAGCCTTGGAAAACTAACAAAAGAGGCTTGTAAGATTGCAAAAGCAAACGGGCTCGGAGTTCTTAAGACAAGACAGGGAGCATTCAGAATCATCAAAGAATGCGGCCTTGGAGCTTACGAAGATTTCTTGACAGACCTGGCAGAGGTTGATGCATTTTTCAAAAATCTCGAAGCACACCAGGGGACCAGATATTAAGAAAGGCAGGAACGAAGATGAGCAAAGGATTTCATGAAGGAACAATTGGAATACCACAGAAGGATGGAAGCAGCAAGATAGCGCATTATTGGGTGAAGGCTTATGAAGAAGGAAGCGCCTACGGAATTGACGAAGGCAGGATTTCAAAGCTCCTGATTACCATTGGGGGCAAGACGGTTGCAAATTACGATAGGGGCTGGGACATAAAGCCAGCAGAGGATGACGAGGCAGCGCAGATTGCATACGCCATTTTATTAAACGAATACAACTAAACTTGGAAAAAAAGAAAATTCCAGGGAGGCGGGCCATGAGGCCTGTTTCTCGTTACAGATACATAAGGGCCGAGAGGTTCTTTTTTTAATGCTTTGAAAGGAGAGATTGATATGGCTACAAGAGGAAGAAAACCGAAGCCAACTGCGGTTAAGGTTCTGGAGGGAAATCCAGGAAAGAGACCACTTAATATGTTTGAGCCTACGCCAGAAAAAGTCGCACCAGAGTGCCCTGACTGGCTAAATGAGGAAGCAAAAGCCGAGTGGGACAGATTAGTAGACAAGATGGTAGAGCTTGGTACCTTGACTGAGATGGATATGGCAGCTTTTGCCGGATATTGTCAGTCCTATGCCAGATGGAAGGAAGCTGAAGAATTCATTGAGAAGCATGGTACTATCGTGAAAACTCCGAGTGGATACTGGCAGCAGGTTCCACAGGTATCTATTGCACAGACAAATCTTAAGGTCATGCTTAAGTTTTGTAGTGAGTTTGGTCTGACACCATCATCACGAAGCAGAATGATTGCTGGAAACATTAGTCAGGATGCAGCGGTGGATGAGATGGAGTTTTTGCTTTTAGAGGGTAATAGCTAATGGCTGAAACAAGGCCAAAGAATTATCCGAAGTTAAAGAACTATCAGCCGACAAGATTTATGCTGCCGACATCTCATTATGATGAGAAGAAGGCTGATAGGGCTGTTAAGTTTATAGAGAATTTAAAACACACGAAGGGCAAGTGGGCCGGAAAACGCTTCTGGCTGTTACCTTGGCAGGAACAGATTATACGAGATGTTTTTGGTATCGTTGATGATAACGGGAACCGGCAGTTTCGTACCGCATTTGTTGAGATAGGTAAGAAGAATGGAAAGTCTGAGCTTGCAGCGGCAGTTGCCTTGTATCTTTTATATGCGGACAATGAGCCAAGTGCTGAAGTGTATGGCGCTGCAGCCGATAGAGGCCAGGCCAGTATTGTTTTTGATGTTGCAAACCAAATGGTGAAAATGACACCGGCACTTATGAAGCGTAGCAAAATAATGGGTGCTACAAAACGTATCGTCAATTATGATAACGCAGGCTTTTACCAAGTCCTCTCTGCCGAGGTTGGAACCAAGCATGGTCTTAATGTATCGGGCTTGGTGCTGGACGAAGTGCATGCCCAGCCGAATAGACGATTATATGATGTTCTTACCAAAGGCTCCGGTGATGCCAGAGAGCAGCCACTGTTCTTCCTTATTACAACAGCGGGAACCGAAAAGGAAAGCATCTGCTATGAGCTTCATATGAAGGCCACAGATATTCTTGCTGGAAGGAAAGTGGATCCAACGTTTTATCCGGTTGTATTTGGACTTACGGATGATGACGATTGGCATGACGAGAAGAATTGGTACAAAGCAAATCCCTCTCTGGGACAGACGATTCAGATTGAAAGGGTACGAGATGCTTATAAAGAAGCACTTCAAAATCCAGCGGAGGAGAACGTGTTCAAGCAGCTACGACTTAATATGTGGGTTTCAAGTTTGACGAGGTTTATTCCTGAACAGATATATGATTTAGGAAATGAACCGATTGATATGGAATCTTTGCTTGGTAGAGAGTGCTATGGTGGCCTGGACCTTTCCAGCACTGGTGATATTACAGCATTAGTCCTTGTGTTTCCTCCGAGGAATGAGAATGAAAAATATATTTTATTACCGTTCTTTTGGGTACCGGAAGATACCATTCCAATAAGGGTGAGACGTGCTAGTGTTCCGTATGATGTTTGGTATCAGCAAGGGTACCTGCTTGCGACGGAAGGGAACGTTGTAAATTATGACTTTATTGAAAAGTTCATAGAGGACTTGGGGACAAAGTATCACATTTTGGAAATTGCAGTGGATAGGTGGAATGCGACAATGCTTACTCAGCATCTTATGGATGATGGATTTACAATGGTTCCTTTTGGACAGGGATATAAAGATATGTCACCGGCTACGAAGGAATTTAGCAAGCTACTATTTGAAGGGAAAATTATTCATGGTGGGAATCCAGTCCTTCGATGGATGAGTGGAAATGTTGTAGTAGAAACTGATGCAGCAGAGAACATCAAAGTTACAAAGGCAAAGTCGCCGGAGAAGATAGATGGTATTGTTGCTGCTATTATGGCTCTTGATCGAGCCGTTAGAAATCAAGGTGAGCAGGGAAGTGTTTATGATGAACGCGGAATCTTAGTATTTTAGGAGAGCTTATGATTTTGATATGTATTATTGGTCTTTATGTTTTTGCAGAGGCTTTAAATCAGATGGAGGTGTAGCACATGGGAATAAAGAGTTTGTTTGGTTTTGGTCAGGCGAGAGATAAGCCTACCGACAAGGCGGCGGATGCAGGTTATTCTTTCCTTTTTGGAAGGACCACAAGTGGTAAGCCTGTTAATGAAACGACTGCAATGCAAACTACTGCAGTTTACGCTTGCGTAAGAATTTTATCAGAAGCTGTTGCTTCTTTGCCAATCCATGTATACAGGTACAAGGAGGGTGGTGGAAAAGAAAAGGTCTGTGACCATTCCTTATATCAGGTGCTTCATGATGAGCCCAATCCGGAGATGACTTCATTTGTGTTTCGAGAGACACTTATGAGTCATCTTTTAATTTGGGGGAATGCATATGCACAGATTATTCGTGATGGTGCCGGCAGGGTGCTTTCCTTGTATCCGTTGCTTCCTAATAAGGTGGATGTACAGCGTGATGAAAAGGGTGAGATTTATTACGTGTATGCCAGAAGCTCAGAGGAAAATCCGAACTTCAAAGAGTATGGAAACA
Source organism: Blautia sp. HCP3S3_B11 (assembly GCF_052064435.1). NCBI lineage: Bacteria > Bacillati > Bacillota > Clostridia > Lachnospirales > Lachnospiraceae > Blautia > Blautia sp. HCP3S3_B11. The sequence goes on along the minus strand of NZ_JBQHVP010000007.1, from coordinate 5,454 downwards.
TCATCCTTAAGAAGGAGGATGTACTTCATATTCCAGGGCTTGGGTTTGATGGATTGATTGGATATTCACCCATTGCTATGGCAAAGAACGCAGTAGGAATGACACTTGCCTGCGAGGAATATGGTGCCAGCTTTTTTGCAAATGGCGCAAATCCGGGTGGTGTATTAGAACATCCTGGAGTTTTGAAGGATCCAGCGAAGGTACGAGAGTCATGGAATGCAGTGTATCGAGGAAGTAATAATGCGCACAAGATTGCTGTTTTGGAGGAGGGAATGAAATACCAGCAAATTGGTATCCCACCAGAGGAAGCTCAATTCTTAGAAACTAGGAAGTTTCAAATAAATGAAATTGCTAGGCTGTATCGAATCCCGCCACATATGATTGGTGATTTGGAGAAGTCGAGCTTTTCCAATATTGAACAGCAGTCGCTTGAGTTTGTGAAATATACTTTGGATCCTTGGGTAATCAGGTGGGAGCAGAGCTTACAAAAAGCACTCTTACTTCCAGGAGAAAAAGGAAAGTATTTTATTAAGCTAAATGTCGATGGATTGCTTCGCGGTGATTATGCTTCACGTATGCAAGGTTATAGCATTGGCAGACAAAATGGGTGGTATTCCACAAATGATATTCGTGAGATGGAGGATCTGAATCCTTTATCTGATGAGGAAGGTGGAAATTTATATCTGATAAACGGTAACATGTGCAAACTTGCTGACGCAGGTATTTTTGCAGGAGGCCAGACTGCACCGGAACCTACACCAGAAGAACCACCACCAGAAAATAGAAAGAGAGGTAAGCGATGAAACGTAAGTTTTGGAACTGGGTAAAGAATGAGGGCGAACTTTCTGTAGAAAGAACGCTCTTTTTAAATGGAGAAATTTCAGATGAAACCTGGTATGGAGATGAAGTGACTCCGCAGCTTTTTAAGGATGAGCTGAATGCAGAAAGCGGTGACATTACGGTTTGGATTAACTCGCCGGGTGGTGACGTATTTGCTGCAGCTCAGATTTACAACATGCTTCGTGATTACAAAGGGCATGTCACAGTGAAGATTGATGGTCTAGCTGCAAGTGCTGCTTCAGTGATTGCAGTGGCAGGCGATACCGTTTTGGTTAGTCCAGTGGCCATGATGATGATTCACAATCCAGCGACCATAGCAATGGGTAACACCAAGGATATGGAAGCTGCAATCGCAATGCTGAATGAGGTGAAGGAATCTATTTTAAATGCCTATGTCGATAAGACCGGTCTCTCCAGAAATAAGTTATCCAAGATGATGGATGACGAGACCTGGTTTAATGCAAAAAAGGCTGTAGAGCTTGGCTTTGCAGATAAGGTTTTGTTTGACAAAGAGGAAGAAAAGAAGTCAGCTACAAAGCCGGCAGAGGAACCGGAACCTGATGAGGGCAAAGAGGGAGAAGGCACTAAAGAAGGCGAGGAAGAAGAAAAGAAGAAGCCTCCATTCCAGCAGAATTCGTATGCATATTCTGCAAGAAATGTAGCGGATTCCTTTCTAAGCAAGGTGAAAAACACTGCACCTAGCGAACCGCAGATACCAATTGACCAGTTAAGAAAGAGACTTGATCTCTTAAAACGATAGGAGGATTTTATTATGAGTAAAGTATTAGAATTAAAGGAAAAAAGAGCAAAGGCATGGGAGGCAGCAAAGGCTTTCTTGGATTCTAAGCAGGGTTCCAATGGACTTATGTCAGCAGAGGATGCTGCAACCTATGACAAAATGGAAGCAGAGGTTGTGGATTTAGGTAAGGAAATCGACAGACTGGAGCGACAGGCGGTAATTGATGCCGAACTTGCCAAGGCAACCAGTACACCGATTACCAATAAGCCAAATGCACAGGTTGCTGGCGAGACAAAGAACGGTAGAGCAACAGATGAGTATAAGAGAGCGTTTTGGAATAACATGAGAAACAGAAATTCTTATGAAATCCAGAATGCTCTTTCTATTGGTACCGATTCTGAAGGAGGATATCTTGTCCCGGATGAGTACGAGAAGAAGTTGGTGGAGGCCCTGGAGGATGAAGTATTCTTCAGAAGTCTTGCAACTGTCATTAAGACCTCATCCGGCGATAGAAAGATCCCAATTGTTACTTCCAAGGGAGAGGCAGCTTGGATTGACGAGGGTGGTCAGTTCCCTGAAAGCGATGATAGCTTCGGACAGACTTCTATCGGTGCTCATAAGTTAGCAACCATGATTAAGGTTTCTGACGAGCTTCTTAATGATTCTGTTTTCAATATTGAGCAGTACATCTCTAAGGAGTTTGGTCGTCGTATTGGTACAAAGGAAGAGGAAGCCTTCTTTATCGGTGATGGTACTGGAAAGCCTATCGGTATCTTCAATAAGACCGGCGGCGCTGAGACTGGTGTAACTGCTGCGACAACAGGAATTACATTTGATGATGTAATGGACCTTTACTACAGCTTAAGAGCACCATATCGTAACAAGGCCATCTGGATCCTTAACGATTCCACTGTCAAGGCAATTCGTAAGCTCAAGGATGGTAACGGAAATTATATCTGGCAGCCTTCTGTAAGAGAGGGAGAACCGGATAGAATTTTAAATCGCCCTTATAGAACATCTATTTATGTTCCTGAGCTTGCGGCAGGTAGTAGAGTAATGGCCTTTGGTGATTTCTCTTATTACTGGATTGCAGACCGCCAGGGTAGAAGTTTCAAGAGACTCAACGAGCTCTATGCTACAACCGGACAGGTTGGGTTCCTAGCATCTGAGCGTGTGGACGGTAAGTTAATCCTTCCGGAAGCAGTAAAGACTCTTGATATCAAGGCAAAGACAACCACTTAGGAGGGATAAGCAATGCAGGTAACGCTTGAAAAAGCTAAGAATTATTTGAGAGTTGATTCTTCAGATGATGATGCATTGATTGAAAGCCTCATCACCACTGCGGAGACACTGGTGAAGGAAACCAGCCGCATGAGTGATGAGGAGCTTACTCCTTATAAAGAAGTAGTTGAGATAGCTGAGCTTTTCACTATTGCGTACCTGTATGAACACAGGGAAGAGGCAGATTACAAAAACCTAACAGAGACGGTGAAGTATCTGCTTTTTCCAATTCGTAAGGAGGTCTTTTAGTGATAGAAACGATGCGGGATAGAATCACCATCCAGAAGAGTAGAACCGGTAATGACAAGAATGGGAACCACACATTAATTTGGGAGGATTATTTTTCTTGTTATGCCTACGTGAACAATTTATCCGGAAATGAATACTGGGCTGCTGCACAGGTTAATGCACAGACAGATTTGTATTTTGTGGTCCGCTATTGTAGTGAGATTAAGGGAATGGATAGTGAGCATTACCGTATTATCTTCAGAGATCAGATTTACAACATTTCATTTGTCGATAACGTGCAGTTTAAGAATAAATCCATAAAGCTGCGTGCAAGTTTGGTGAAGAGGTGAGAATATGGCACAGACAGTATCAGTAGACCGATTAGCAGAAAACATTATGACAGGACTGACGGAATACGCAGATGCCACCGCTGAGTTGGTGAAGCAAAGCGTGCAGGAGGTTAGTAAAGAGGTTAAAAAGGAAATTTCTGCAAATGCTCCTAAGCGTACTGGTGCCTATAAAAAGAGCTGGGCAACGAAGAAAACAAAAGAAACCAGTAATTCTCTTATAATGACAGTCCATTCCAAGAACCGATACCAGATAGCACACCTTTTGGAGTATGGGCATGCAAAACGTGGTGGAGGTAGAGTTGCTGCGATACCGCATATTGAGCCAGCAGAGGCAGCCGGTGCTAGCTTGCTACAACAAAAAATAGAAAGGGGGCTTAGGTCATGACACATCAAGAAGTGTTAAAGATGATGGATGAAATGATATTACCACATGCTTATCATCATTTTGTGGAGGGTGAGTCACCAGAGCCTCCTTTTTTAGTATTTTTGTATTCGAACAGCGATAACTTTGCTGCGGATGGTATGGTTTACTTCAAAGTAAATCGATTAAATATAGAGCTTTACACAGACCTTAAGGATGTGGAGATGGAAGAAACTGTAGAAGCTGTGCTGGATAAGCATGGCATTTTTTATGAAAAAAGCGAAGTATGGATTGAGTCAGAAAATCTGTATGAGGTGCTTTATCAAATGGAGGTATAGAAATGGCAAATAAAAAGAACAAGGTAAAATTTAATATCCGTAATGTGCATTATGCTTTATTGCAGAAAGCCGATGACGGCACAGTAACCTTTGGTACACCTGTAGCAATGCCGGGAGCTGTTTCCCTGTCGCTTGATCCAAATGGTGAGCCAAGTGTGTTCTATGCAGATGGGTATGCGTATTATACGATTAATAATAATCAGGGTTATGAGGGGGATTTGGAGCTTGCGCTTGTTCCTGAGTCATTCCGCACAGATGTGCTGAAAGAGTCCCTGGACGATAACAATGTGCTTGTGGAGGATGCTACTGTAGAAACAGGGGCGTTTGCACTTCTTTTTGAATTCGACGGGGATATCAAGAAAATCCGTCATGTGCTTTATAACTGTACGGCTGCCAGACCTACCATCGAATCATCCACGAAGGAAGATGAAATTGAGGTTAAGACAGAGAGCCTTTCCATTACCGCATCCCCATTGGATGGTGGCTATGTAAAGGCGAGAACATCTGACAGCACATCAGAGACAGCATACAATAACTGGTATAAAGCAGTGTATCTGCCGTCATCAGTATCAGCGTCAACATATGCATATGAAACGACTGCAGAGGAGTGATAAAATATGAGTATTGTAAAAAAGATTGATATAGATGGAAAGCAGGTGCCTTTTAAGGCATCTGCAGCCATTCCAAGAATTTACAGAATTAAATTTAACAGGGACATTTATAAAGACCTTCGTTCCTTGGAGAAGGCTGTGGGAGAAGGGGATGAGGAAAACTCAAATCTTGATTTGTTCTCCCTTGAGATGTTTGAGAACATTGCCTATGTAATGGCCAAACACGCAAACCCGAATATCCCGGATACCCCGGAAGAGTGGCTTGATGAATTCAATACCTTTTCTATTTACCAGGTACTGCCTTCCATCATTGAACTCTGGGGTCTGAATGTGCAGACAGAGGTTGAATCTAAAAAAAACTTCGCCCAACTGACCGCCCGATGACAACACCTTTATTTCTTCTACGATGCGTACAGCTTGGCATAAGCATTCGTGACCTTGACCTTCTTACGATTGGTCTTGTGAACGATATGTACGCAGAAAACGGGAATGATGATTATAAGGGATATAAGGAACTGGCAACACAGGAAGACTTCGATAGATTCTGATTGAGAAATCAGCCTTTTTCTGCTATACTTTTCTATGGAAAAAGGCTGATGTTCGTCAGCGACAAATTTGAATTTGAGGAGGTGATAAGATGACAGCATATATGAGATTAAGATAATACCGCGAGTTGTGTTGCGGTACATCCGTATTACATAACTCG